>JBFEWU010000136.1:0-11503 GCA_041546215.1 Draconibacterium sp.
CAGGTTGAATCGCCACCACCTTCCTTATATACCGGTTCTAAAGAAACAACACGTTGCACATCACCTCCCAGGCCATTGTCATACTGGTGAATAGGATCGCTACCCAGCATCCTGAAAATAGGCACAGGAATCTGGTTCTCCGGATTCTGAGCGGGCATGTAGGCATTTTTCTTACTTGGATAATAGGCTTGGTTCCAATATCCTCCCCACATGGTATAACCATCGGTGCCAATTTGATCTTTGCAATTGCACGAGGCTACTATTCCATATTTCTCACTTAGATAATTTAAGGTATGGGCATCAATAAACCACGAGCCGACAGACTTAGGGTAGTACCCAAAAACCTCCATAAAACCAACCATATAAGTATCCACCAGTTTTTCTCGTTCTGCCGGAGTATATCCTGTGGCAAACCCCACATCAGCGTGCCAGTCCCAGGGATATCTTCCCCGCCACGTCATTCCTGCATCTTCAACCAGAGGCTGGGGGATTTCCCACCAGGCGCCGATTTCAAATGAATCAACCGGAAGACTTTTTAAGAGTTTTTGGTACGCGGGATCCATCAAAGCATCGTATTGCAACAAAAACGAACCTCCAAGCTTATAGTGCTTCATCATCTTCACCTGTTCAACCACTGTTTCGTACAAAACTTCATTGGTAAACCTTTCTATTCTTGGCTCGCACAATCGAATAAAATTAATGATGTTTACAATTCGTGGTTTAGGTTGTCCGGTATCATTTTCTGTTTTAACCTTTACCGAATTTTTACACGATGCGAATGTCAGCACACTCAAACACCATATCATCGCTATAAAATAATGCTTCATTCTCTAATTCTTTAAGTTTAGTCGTAGGACGGTACTTTCTGTTGATAATCTTTTTCTAATACATGGGCAGGTTCTGCAGGGATGTATTTTGCCATTTTTATATGATCAGGAGGGCCAAGGTATTTCACAACAACACACTCGGTTCTTTCAGCCTTACTGCCTGTCTCCATTTTTAAGGATGAGTGCAAACAAGTGGAGCCGGCTTTAAGGTCAAGAACAAATTTTGTCCCGGTCATATCATTATCAATCTCCTTTTTCTTTTCAAGGTTTCCGACCTTGAGGATGGCTGTTTTTAGCAGTAAGTCCCTGCTTCCGTCTCTGTTCTCAACCATTCTTTTCCCCGATTCCTCCGGCCACCTATTCAAACAAATCTCGTATTTGCCATCGCGGGTCACATTTACCACCCATATTTTTTCATTTTTTCGGGTAAAGGCATCGTGGGCATAAAGCGTTACAGGATCTTCAAATTCAGTTCCAATAGAGATATGGGCATATTTGTCAAAATCAACAGAGACACTCTTCCACCATTTTTCATATTTGCTGTACAATTCTTTTACAATCTGAGGATATTGACCGGCAAGGTTATTTCTTTGCCCAGGATCATTTTTGATGGCGTAGAGTTCATTCTTTTCACGCTTTACCAGTCGCCATTTTTCAGTTAAAACCTGGTATTCTTTATCTTTTACCGGATACTGAACCCTTTGGTTATGAACAAATAAAGTTCGATCCCCGAAATTTGTTTTCTTCCCCCTCAACAGAGGTTCCAAACTTTGCCCATCGTAATTCAGGTCCTCAGGCACCGTTAAATCACAAAGATCGATAAGCGTGGGCATTAAATCGATATGAGCCGTCAAAGCCTCAATATCTTTCCCCCCTCCAATGCCTCCTTCAGGCCAGCGGATAAAAAGCGGAACCCGGTGAGCATTTTCATATCCCCAGATTTTACCACCCCTCATGCCTGCAGAATACCCTTCCTTTGGATAGCCCGTTTCAAAGTCCATGTCCACTCCACCAAACCAGGGGCATGGACCATTGTCGGTCATAAAAATCAGAATGGTATTGTCTTCCAGTCCCATTTCCTCCAATTCGTGCAGGAATCCCGCCAAATCTTCATCCAGTTTTGTGACCATACCATAATAATTTGCCAGACGATCTGAAAGCCGGTCTTTATACGGATGTGCGTATTTTTCTTCAACCCGGAGAGGTGCATGCGGAGCATTGGTTGACAGGTAACAGAAAAAGGGCTTGTGTTTATTTTTCCGGATGTAATTTATGGCCTCCTTAAACCAAACGGTATTGCAATAACCTTCGTATTTCTCGAATTTACCATTGTGCTTATAGGTGTCATCGAAATAATCGTTGCCCCAATAATCGGGTTGCTGACCCACGCCGCCACCGCCATGAACGATTGATTCTTCAAATCCCCTATCCTGTGGTCTGAAGGGATGGTTTTCACCCAGGTGCCATTTCCCAAAAACTGCAGTATGGTAGCCATTATCGCCAAACACATCTGCAATGGTCGTCATGCCCTTTTTAAGCAGCGACCTTCCGCCTATGGTATGCCAAACACCGGCGCGTGATGAATAGCACCCAGTAAGCAATGCCGATCGTGTTGGAGAGCAACTGGGATCAACGTGAAAATCAGTGAAACGTACACTTTCTTCATAAAGTTGATCTAAGGCCGGGGTCTTCACATACGGATTCCCGTGGCAGGCAATATCTCCATACCCCTGATCATCGGTCAATATAAGAATAACATTCGGTGGCTGTTTTGTGCAGGAAGACAGCAATGATAATAACAAGAGCAACGACAACAGATTCATTGCATTTTTCAATACGCTTAAGCTACAGGCAGGTTCTTTCTTCATGCGTTTAATTTTTCATACCATTAAAATTGCTTATTTCAGTTGCATTCGATGTATCTCGCACAAATTTTAATATGCTTGTTTGTGAATCGAAGATCAGCGATAGCTAATTTAAGCATCTTCAAATTTATGCTCGTTTCATACATTTAACGCTCCAGCGATTGATCACGACAATAATTCCCAGAACTTCACCATTTATTATCATTTTTAGAATTAACTACCTTGGTCCCGGCGGCAGGTGTTGCAATAAATACCTTACAATATGGGTTCTCACGTGCAAAGGCGTTCCCTTTCCCTCACGTAGTCCATGATCACGATTGGGATAGACCATATAATCAAACTGTTTACCCAGTTCAATCAATTTATCTACCAGGCCTTCTGTGATTTGAATGTGCGTGTTTGTCTCTCCTGAACCATGAATGATCAGCAGATCTCCTTCCAGCCCTTCAGCAAAATTGATGGGTGCTGATTTTTCATAGCCCTCCGGGTTTACTTCCCTGGTTTTCATATAAATTTCCTGAAACCATGCATTGTATAAGTGTGGCTGTGGCTTTGGTGCCACGGCAATACCAACGTCATACAAATCGGATTTCCGAAAGAGTGCATTGAGCGTATTTGAGCCTCCACCACTCCAGCCCCAAATGCCTACGCGGGAAAGATCAACATAAGGTCTGGTTCTCCCAAGCTCTTTTATTCCAGCCGCCTGCTCTTCTGTGGAAAGTGGCCCTAAACTTCCGGAAACAACACGTCTCCAGGCGGCCCCTTTAGGACAAGGAGTTCCCCTGTTATCAATAGAGACAACAAGGTAGCCCAGGTCTGCAATTACACGATGAAAATCGGTATAGGCATGATTCCATGCATCGATTACCGTCTGTCCGTGTGGCTCTCCGTACACATATACAAATACCGGATATTTCTTATTGGCATCGAAATCGCGAGGTTTGATCATCCAGGCGTCCATTACTACCCCATTCCCGATATCAAGCTTTATATACTCTTTGGGCTGAACATTCAGTGCTTTCAATTTTTTTCGTAGCGTACTATTGTCTTCCAATATACGAACACACTTGTGGTCGGCTAGTTCCACAAGCTCCGTAACCGGGGGTGTATTTGCCGAAGAAAAAGTGTGAAAAGCCCATTTGGCATCGGGCGATAAATGGTAAGCGTGGGTTCCCTGCTGTTCCTTTGGAGAAAGCCTTTCCGGCTTACCCTTTCCGTTCAGGCGAACACGGTATAAATATTTTTGTGTGCCATTTACGGGTGATGCCAGATAATAAAACCATCCCTTCTCTTCATCCACTCCCACACGGTCGATAATATCAAATTCACCAGGAGTTAATAACTGCTGTTTTCCACCATCCCGTGAACAAAGGTAGGCATGACGCCAACCGTCTTTTTCACTTAGTACAAGAAAATCGTTGCCATTATTTATCCACTCCAAACCAATATTTTTTCGGTAGCTGGCCACTACCCAATCCGGATCAGTGTCCTCAAAAATGCTGGTAATTGTTCCTTTCTCCACATGGGCCAGAAGAAACTGCCTGTGATCCCGGAAACGACTTAATTTTTCTACCAGCACTTCATTTGAATTTCCGGCCCAACTCACCTCACCGAGGTAAAAACCTTCCTTTGGTGCAGGCACCGAAAGCCAGCATACTTCAGTACCTCGCACATCAACAACACCCACACGCAATTTTGCAATGGCACCGCCTACCCTGGCAAATTTTGTTTCTTTTACTCCCGGATAGGATGGATCGCCAGGAACAAGAGCTGACCTGAGCCTGACAGCCGTAGCATCCGACTGAACGAATGCAACCTTTTTACCGTCCGGACTCCAAATAGCACGGCTATTGGAAATACTTCCTTCCTTTGCATCATTTGTCAGCTGTACTGAATTTTTCCCCTCCAGACGATAAACAAAAAGATTCCCGTTCTCTGCATATAAAATGCTGTTCCCGTCCGGGGAAATACTGCTGTTCCTCCCCGACATTACTTTTTCAGCCTGAACGGTTTTTAGTCCGAGCATCCAGTATTCCGTTTTGTACTTTTCTCCATCCCTGCGACGAAGCTGTAAAAGGACCTCTTGCGCATTTGATGAAAAGACATAATCTTCAATTTCAAGTGCTTCAGCAGCGTCCTTTGAAATAAATCCTGACACACTGGCTATTTCTGAGCGCTCACCGTGCCATACATCGTAAGCCACCAAAACCTGACCTCCGTTTTCCAATTTTAAGTAAGAAGAACTTTCAGGATGCCAGCGGGCACGAAATGATCGGGGAGCAAACTCCTGGCTTGCATAAATGGCTTGCAAGCGTTCTTTGGTTTCCTTTGGAACATCCGGTGCTTTGACGCTTGTTTGTGCATTAATTGCCCCAGACAATAAACACAGAAGGACCAGGAGCACAGCTGGCTTCGATTTTAGATTTGTGAAAATTACATTCATCGTTCAGGATAATAAGGATTATAAAGTTCTAAGGTTGAATGCTTACATCAACCGGTGCTGTTTTTTCTAAAAACAGAAAGACAATTAAATCATCTCCACTCAATTCATGCCTGATACCGATCCGGGCATCTTTTGCAGGCTTACCATTTACAAGCACGACAGGTGCTTTAGTATTCCAGTTTTTTACCACGAAAGCAGGATTCTGAATGGGATTTTCTTTGCTACCTGCTAAATTAAATTCAAGCTTTTTGGCTTTCGCGTTCCTGTTTTCGATCTGGTAACACCTTTCACTCTTGTCGAAGCCGGCAGACGAATAATCACTTCCCTTCAGTTTCAGCTCAGGAGCAAATGCCCAGGAGCGTCCGAGCTCTATTACTTCCTCCACTTTCATTCCGTTAATACCATACAATCCATTCCAGTATTTGCGATCGCCCTTTTCATGCAAAACGGGCTCGGAAATCGGGAAGCTTCCACAATGCGATGGACGGTCTGAGGTTGTGCTGGTACGTCCGTCGCACCTTGCCTGCCCAACAGGAAAGTGGTTACACCCTCCGTGCCCATCATAGGTATCCAAAGGATTCTCCCGCAGCACCATTTTATTTCCCGGTTCAAAACAGATAAACGGTTTATTTTCTGATTTGAAATTATACTGCTGAACGGTGTAGGATTCCATGTTATTCCAATCCAGCGGTTTGGGATTTTCCACATAAGAAACAGGTCTGATATTTCCGCTATAGTCGGCCACGTGAGCAAAGTCTTTATAAAGCAAATCGCTCTCAACCTGTCCGGGATGAAGCAGGGGCAATGATTCCTGGAACTGGCGTGGATATTGCAAAGTTCCTTTTTTCCAGGATACTTTGCGAATACCCGCTGCATCGGGATAGATATAATGGTATTCATCTACCCAGCACTCCCATCCGGTTTTTGGATCAACGCGCCATGTATTATTATAAGCACTCACCGGTGCATATCTCCAATGCACCACGACCCGGGCATCTGTGTTTTCAATGATCCGGACATGCGAAAAACGGCAGTGGCGATCCTGCATATGCTCAAAACAGCCTTCATTATCATCTGCTCCTGTGCCCCAGGCTTCCACACTTTGGTCCGACATCCAGTTGTTATTTTCGGATACCCAGGATGTACCATAACGGATTCCTCTCCAGAACACAACTTTTACCGGTAGTTTATCAAAGCATACCACAATATCAGGATCCTGGTCAACAGGCCACAAATTATCCCAGCCATCGTAATATTTCAGCTTGGTATAAAAAGCTCCGAAGCGTCCCGGATGCTTTTCAATATCCGGCAGCTTATGGGCTTTGATATCGGGAGTAGTAATCTCATAAGCACGGAAATTCGATGCAATTTCAACGGACGTCTTTGCCTTGTCAAAAACTTTTATTTCATCGACAATACCGTTTAAACCAAAATACTGGGCCACCGTACCCCATGTACGATGAATATCGGACGGTTTCCCCGGCCGGGCTACCATCCCGATCACAGCATTATTTCTGGCATAGGTCACCTTTCCCTGGACAGGCATTTGTGCCTTTACTTCTCCGTTGATATAAACGGTTAAATCCTTATTGGCCCTGTAAACCCCGACCACATGTATCCATTTACGCAATGGAATGGTCAGTCTTTCTGTTGAACAGGAAATCCATTGTTCTCCAATGGCCACCTGAAAAGAGGCTTCTCCATGGGGGCCTATCATTAAACGATAACCTTTGGTTTCCTGGTTCTCCGTTGTTAAAACCGGACACCAGTTCCAGGGATAGTTCCCCAGAGCAACCCAGGATTCAACGGTGATTTCCTCATCGGGAACAGGCATTGTTTTGTCGCTATGCTTTAAACAGGCAGTGAATCCATCGAGTCTTAATCCCTCCCCTGCAATACCGGGTGCCGAATTAAAATTCCCCTCGAGTGTGTCGGCGATTCCGCTCTGGTGCTCCAACGTTGTCCGCTCACTGATGTCATTAAAATCCCACAATAGTATCGGGTCCTGTGCTTTTACCTGACCTGAGAGCATCAATCCCAACCCAAAGGTTACAGCTGCAATTTTAATTTTACTTGTTTTAAACATGATTTTTGATTTATAATTTTAATTCATTGTTTGCTTATTAATTCTGGAACTATTTGTTATGTAGCACTAAATTTATCCTTTCCCACGGAAATGGATAAGCACTGATCCACAATTCAGGCTGAAATTCAAGGTTTTCTTTGTCGTATCCCATGACAAAAACCTCCATCTTCTTTCCTTTATACTCCTCTTTTACAGGAATATAATAAGTATAATTCCTATCGCGTCTTGCATTAAAACTTTCCCACGGATTACACAAGTGTGAGGGCGCACGATCGGGAGCACCAATACGTTGGCCGTCTATTTTTGCCGCAGCAGAGGCTCCCTCTTTCCCATGTTGTCCGTTGATGGCTATACACAGGTAACTCCCCGCTGGAACCTCATTTAGCACTACCGAGGTTTTCCAGGCTTTCAAAGCCATTTTATATCGTGAATGGACAAAGAGGTTCGAAGCCCTCCAATTAGTCCTGTCCAGATTCCTGCCGCCGGTAATTCCTTCTATTTCCCTGATTTGCTGAGGATACCTGTTAAAACGCAGATAGCGAATTTTTTTCCCTATTTTGATCGTTATGTCTGTCCGGGCCAAATAAGTAATTTGCTCCCAGTTCTCCATGTCAACAGAAACTTCTACAATCTGCCCTTCTTCAGGCTTCATTGGCAATAGCGAATAAACATCAGGGACACTGATCCGTAATTCATCCACTTGCTGAATTACTCCCAGATCGAGACGAAGGCATCCTCGCTCTGATTGATATCTTTTGGAAGGCCAAAAACCGGTTTCCGGATCCCCATCAAAAAGGTTACGATCCCAAACTCCCATATCCACAAAGGATTTCTGGTCGAAAAAGGCATCGCGGGCTGCTTTTACTTGGGGAATTGAAGTTTCTCCTGAACGTTGCAGTGAACGCACTTCCAGGGCATTATTATCAGCAGAAAATACAGTTGCCTCATACAGAGCTTCTGCATCTTTTGGCACAGGTATTTCCGAAAATTCGTCAAGGCGGCGGTGCACCTCCTCGTTCAGTGGCTTCCCCGGAAAAGTGAGCAGGATCTCCTTCCCCTTTAACAAATCCGTGATATTGTTACCATCTATCTCTGCCGTTTTATATTCCCTGGCATTTAGCAGTGCGACCTTACTTGTTGTTCCCGGCATTCCCAGTATTTCAATCTCAACAGGTTGTCCATCCACGTTTTTAACCACCTGGTAATGACTTCCCTTCAATGCCGGTTCATCGTATTTTACAGCAGTAGCCAACAGCATACAGGCACGAAACGGCAGCACCTCTACACTCACCTCATCTCCCTGGTTATAGGTTCCCAATACTTTTTCAACCGGATGCAATTGCACAAGAGTAATTTTACCCTTTGCTTCCATTCCAATTTCCTCATCCAGCTTAACGTTATAAGAATCTGAAGTCCAGTTCATATTGCGCATTGTGATAATACGCGTATTCTTATCACCTCGGGAAACGGCATTCGGGCCATAACTTTCCGGCAAAACCTTCCCGTCGATCAGAATTTCCCCATACTTTCGATGCAGGTTATAAATACGGGCCAGTTTCGAAAACTCATCATCCCGCAACAACCAGGGATTACCATAAATTTCGGGCGCTAAAATCAACGAGCGGTTAAACGCCTGAAGAACAAGGTCATCTTCCCAATAATCGAGACACGACGAAATACAAACGCCATGATCTTCCGTCAATCTTTGTAACCCCGGTACCAATCCTCGGGATAAGGCCTGCCCTCTGTGATGGGGAGCAGTCATACTATTCGTCATGTGCACATCGATATACGTTTCGGCCCCACCAAAAAGGAAGGTAGTCGCATAAGGTTTACTCTTGGTTAATCCCAAACGATGGTTCAGTAAAATTAAGTCAGGACTATACTTTCGGCAGGCTTTCATCATGTGTATAAAAGCATCTTCTTTCTCCGGTCGAAGGGGTCCACAAACCGCATCAAATTTAAACAAGGCAAATTCATAATCGCGGCACAATTTCACCATCTGGTCGGTCCTTGCCTTTTCTTCTTCCGGTGTGTCTCCGAAACCATCGGGACCACCCCATACCCCCAGTCGGATACCCAATGATTTTGCCTGCTGATAAACGGGATCGAAACCATTTGGGAATTGTTTTTTAAAACGGTCGGAATAGATACTCCCGTAAAAGCGGGCACCGTCTATGGCCCCGGCGTCAAAAGCATAAATATCTATTTGCATTCCGTATTCACGCTTTAACCATGCAAAAAAGTCAAGATTGATCCGCGTATGCTCTTCTGTTGCTCCCTCATTTGTATTATTTATCCAGCTAAAATACTGGGCTCTGGAAAGAGTTCTTTCATCGGCCCCCGGGAAGACCTTCTCCTGGGCTTTGGTCTGAATGAAAAAATAAGACAGCAGAAAAATTGAGATAAAGATTTTTTTCATGATAATACGGCCTTTCTATCTTAAAGCTGATAATATAATTTCATAAGATCCCTCTCTCAATTTAAACTCCCCCGTTGCCAGACCTTCTACTTCATCCGGATCAAGTATTTTTCCATTCTTTGCTATACTAATATTCTGTGATGGTTTCAGCGCTAAAACAACGTTTGCCTTAGTCCCCTGCGGAATCTCCATTTCATAATTAAAGACCCCACTTTTTTCAATTTCCCAGTTGGAAACAATTTTGCCAAATGGAGACAGATAGGAGCAATTGCTATACTCCAGCCCTTCAGGCGTGGCCGGTGCCAGAATAAACTCCTCAAAACCGGGTTTTTCAGGCATGGGCCTGATTCCTCCCAGCCAACGGTAATACCACTCTGTTACCGTGCCGAACATGGGATGACAATTGGAAAAGGTATTGTCGCTTTCCTTCCAGGTTTCCCATACGGTTGTTGCCCCTCTGTCGACCATAAATCCCCATCCGGGATAAGTGGTACTGTTCACAATATCAAATACCGTTTTCACAGAAACATATTCTGAAAGGGTTTCCAAAACGTATTTGGTTCCAAAAATTCCGGTACTGAAATGACCGGCAGGACCATTTTGCACTGCCAACAGTAATGAATCTGCAGCTGCCTCTCTTTCATTTTCAGGAATGATTCCATGGTATAACAAGGTGGCGAACAGCGTTTGCCTGTTGATCTTTCTTTTTACCGGTTTATCCCAAAATTCGGCTTTTACCTTCTGTTTTAACCCGGATGCCAGTTGTGAATACTTTTCTTCATTTTCAGCATCGCCCATTATCCCGGCAAAAGTTTCCATAATCTCTGCACACTGAAGATAGTGGCAGGTTCCAGTAAGTTGAACGGGAACGGGTAACATAGACTCATGGTCACTCAGCCCTTTATCAACGATGCCATCGGGATGAATCCTGGCAACTTTTTCCATCCATTTTTTATTCAGTTCATACAACTCCCTGATGATATGGGTATCATTGTAATAAAGATAAAGATAGTATTGCGTGGTCAGGAAAGCCGATTCCCAGCTTATTCCACAATATTTTATTCCAGTGAAAGGTGCGGTATCTACAAAAGTGGAATCATTCATTGCATCTATCCAATCATAAATTGTTTTGCGGTAAAACTGCTGCATGTCGTAATTACAGATGAAGGATTCACTCGTAGCATTCAGGTCCCCTCCGTAACCAAATTTTTCTCGGGCGGGACAATCCGACTGAACACTTACCAGGTTTGCCCTGAAAGTTCTTTCGGTGATGTCTTGTATCGCATTCACAAGTTCGGAAGAGCATGAAAAGGTTCCGTTTTTTTCCACATTCGAATGCATGAACAACCCTTTAATATCCGACATCAGAGGCTTTTTACTTAAACCGGCAATTTCCATATACCGGTAGGTATGATAGGTAAACTCAGGGCGGAATACTCCTTTTCCATTTTCTCCAATGATATAACTATCCGTTTGCCATGCAACATCGGGGGCACCAGGTCCTCCTACGCCTTTTCTTTTTATCTGACCGGCAACCGTTGTCATTGGATTTAATTTACCGTCATCATAAATTCGTTCCCCAAACCTAAAAGTGATCGTGTCTCCAGGATTTCCCGACAATTGAATTTCATACGATCCGGTAAAATTCACACCCATGTCCACCACATAAACTCCGGGTCCGGGAGCAGTAATGTTTATTGGCGTAATTTCTTCCGTTACCTGCACCGGGGGGAAGAAGGTCTTTTGCAATTTTCCGCCGGGACTTTGGGCCTTTTGGGCACCGCGCCATGAATTGTCATTAAATCCAGGAGTATTCCAACCCATTATTTCCTTATTTGCATCATAAGCGACACCGATGTA
>JBFEWU010000476.1:0-3251 GCA_041546215.1 Draconibacterium sp.
GCCATGTTATGGCAGGCGCCACACTTACTGGTGACTTCTGGGCAAATGACATTCTTTGGCAGCTAAGCGTTTTTGCCTACAATATCTCAGTGATGATGCGCCAAAAGAAAGACAAGTTTAAACGGCAGGAACACCGGACGTTTATAGATTGGTTTATTGCAGTACCTGCAAAAATAACCAGAAGCGGGCACCAAACTGAAATTAAGATGTATGAAAACCATTTTTACAAAGCCGATTGGAAAGAGCTTGACAGGCTCGTAGAAGCGGCATAAGAATTAAAGAAAGAAGAGAAATATGAATAAAATGTATGGAAGAGCTACGTTCACTTAGATGAGAAATCGAAAAAACAGGGATTTCTTTCCCGCCAGAGCAAGGGCATACTAAGTATTTATGACCGGAATTGAATAGTTCTTGCACTGTAACCGAATTATATTCGGTATAAATTTTTCAAATTAGATATTCAAGTACAAACTAAAAAACCGTTATGATAAAAGTCGTTCGAGGCCTATTTGTTCTTATAATATTGATTCTTTCAATATCGTGTACATCTAATTCTCAGAAGCCAATTGATCGTAAAAGTGTTGTAGAAAGGCATACTATTATTTCGGAGAAACCCGATATGAAAAGTCCTGCACAGGTGGGAAATGGTGAATTTGCATTTTCTGTGGATATTACCGGATTGCAGACATTTGTTCCTTTTAATACCATGTCGCATTGGGGATGGCACAGCGAGCCTTTACCGGAGTGGACAAAAGTGGAAAACTTTAAAGGACAAATGGTAGATACTTATGGCAGAATGGTTAAATATCCGCTTGTTAATAAGGAGGATGAAGAACAGCGATTTTTATCTGACTGGCTTTCAGGAAATCCTCACAGAATAAACATTGGAAGAATTGCTTTTTCATTAAAAAAGGCTGATGGGAGTGATGCGTCTTTGACGGATTTGAAAAATTGTAGACAGGAGCTAAATATGTGGACTGGTATCATCTTCAGTTATTTTGAGATTGAGGGAATTCCTGTGTCTGTAAAAACAGCATGCCATCCTAGTCGAGATATAGTTGCAGTGAGTGTTGAGTCTGAACTTGTTGAGAATGGTCAATTGTCGGTTCAGATAGAATTTCCCTATGCTAAGGCTAAAGGGTACGAAGATTATGTGGGTATATGGGATCAACCTTCATCACATCAAACTCAAGTTAACAAAAATGTTAACAGGGTTGATTTTTCAAGAATCCTGGATAATGATAAATATTATGCATCCTTCGAATGGTTCACAAAATCTGATTTTGAAAAAGATGAAAAAAACCCGCATAAATTTGAAATAATTCCCGCGAGCAAAACCATGCAGTTTGTATGCGAATTCTCACCGGAAAAGATAAGTGATAATTTAGTTAGCGCAGAAAAATGCCTGAAAGCCAGTATAAGCGGATGGGCTGAATTTTGGAATACAGGTGCCGCAATCGACCTTTCTGAAAGTACGGATGATAGATGGATGGAACTGGAACGGCGAATCGTTTTATCACAATACCTGATGAAAGTGAATGAAGCAGGTTCGTTGCCTCCACAGGAAAGTGGCTTGGTTAATAATGGTTGGTATGGCCGTTTTCATTTCGAAATGATTTGGTGGCATGGTGTTCACTGGGCTTTGTGGAATCGCTGGGACCAATGGGATGAAAGCCTTCAGGTTTATAATCGCTTCTTGGGAACGGCGAAAGAAAGAGCTGAAAATGAAGGTTTTGAAGGTGCAAGGTGGCCAAAATGTACAGCATATAATAATTCGGAATGGCCTCATCCCTGTCATGCTTTTTTGATCTGGCATCAACCACACCCGATCTATTTTGCAGAACTGGATTACAGATTACATCCAAACCAAAACACTTTGGATAAATGGAAAGATATTGTATTTAATACTGCTGATTTTCTTGCTTCGGTAGCGCATTATGATTCCATCAAAAAGCAATATGTTTTAGGGCCTCCGTTGATTCCGGTTTCGGAGAATGTAGGGTATTTGACAACCCTGAATCCAACTTTTGAATTGTCTTACTGGCGTTTTGGTCTAAGGGTAGCTAAAGATTGGTACACTCGATGTGGATTGGAAGCACCTGAAATTTGGGAAGATGTATTGCAAAACCTGGCGCCTTTGCCAATAGAAAATGATTTGTATGTACTTTATGAAGGTGTTCAGGATATGTGGACTAAACACAATTATGAACACCCTGCACTTATTGGTCCTTATGGAATGTTGCCCGGAGATGGGGTTGACGTAGAGATACTCGAAAATACTTTTACTAAGATAATGTCCGTATGGAGATTTGAAAAGACCTGGGGCTGGGATTTTCCAATGCTGGCTATGACTGCTGCAAGGTTAAACAGACCTGATGAGGCAATGGATCTTTTGCTTCATGAAAATTTTAAATTCGATCAACACGGGCTTGCATTTAGTATGAAAGGTCCATATCCTTATTTCCCTGCAAATGGAGGGCTTTTAACTGCGATAGCCATGATGATAGGTGGTTGGGATGGCCTTGAAAAAGCAGACGCACCCGGTTTTCCGAAAAATGGAAAATGGAAAGTTAAGTATGAAAAGTTTAATGTGATGCCGTAAGCTAAATAGTTTAGAATCTGCAATTGTTTTAAGAATTTAATGATTTAAAATAATACAAATGAAGAGAACTTTAATAGTAGTTATTGCGCTGATGGCAACACTACAATTATTTGCACAGTCTGTTTCTATAACTCCGAAGAAAGCAACAATTGAAAATAAATTTGTTTCTATTGTTTTCGATTTAGAAAACGGGAAATTTCAGGGAATTGATAAAATCTTCAAAACACAAATTTTTAAAGATGCCTGGTTTCGGCTCGACCCGGGAGAAAATGCCTGGAAAAATCCACCTCATTCGTATAAGGCTGAGAAAATGGGTGAAGTGAAGGATGTAATTGGTAAAGGAGATAGAATTCGGGTTTGGTATTCTCCTGAACTGGGTTATGATCCGCAACGATTTCTTGACCTGACATTTTATGAGGACAAAAAATTTGTTGTTTTTAACTGGGGAGTAAAAAACAATTTTGATTATACAATCAGAGTGCAAAGAGCTGAGATTTTACATTAAATAATAAATAGAATAAAAAAAAATAGTTTTTATGTCTTCCTTCTTAATTTTGTGGTAAGCCTGTTTGGTGTAACGAGTGCACAGCGGTCAGAGCCAACAAAGATAGAAGTCTATTCAACCTCTATAGTAAAGAAGAAAACAGAA
>JBFEWU010000504.1:0-2997 GCA_041546215.1 Draconibacterium sp.
GATTACGAACTTGGCGTAAATTACACCTGGTCAAGCTTTGATTTTGATCAAGCGACCGATCCGGATTACCTGGCCATGTTCAATACACCCAAGAACAGGATCAAAGCTTCCTTCGGGAATCCGAAACTGTTTAAAAATATTGGATTCAATGTTAATTTCAGGTGGCATGATGAATATTTGTGGGAATCAACCTTCATCGTGGCAGAAGTGCCGGCAAATTCAGTGCTCGATGCACAGATTAGCTATACTTTGCCAAAAATGAAATCCAGGATCAAACTTGGCGGAACCAATATCGGGGGCAACGAATATTTCAGCGCACCCGGCACAGGATACCTGGGATCTCAGTACTACCTGGCCTGGACAGTGAACCTGTAGATACTTTTTTACCGGAAGTGAATTTATCACTTCCGGTAAAAATCCTTATGCAAATGAATATTTGAAAGTCCTTAGCCACGCACTCTGACTTTTTTGTGCTACCCCAGGCTTAATTTCTTTGAGGTTTTCTTTTTTCCATCATTAACATTAGCATGTTAGTATTTCGTAGGGCATTGTGATTCAGTAGATTATTTTGTATTTTTCATATTGCATCATAATTTAACCATCGTGAAAGAATGGCAGCGCTTATTCCTGATTCGGTTGAAGGAACTTCACCATCCCATGACCTGAAAGATTATATTGGCGATTATAAACACCCGGCATACGGAACAATAAACATCAGTTTATCTGATTCAGGTTTAGTTTTTAAAAGAAAACCCTTTATATCGGTCCTGAAGCATTATCACTACGATGTTTTCAGGACAAACAAAGTGTTGCAGGATAGAAGAATGCAGTTTCATTATGATTTTGATGGTAATATTGAGAAGCTTACCATGAGAATGGAAGTGAGATTACCTCCAGTGGAGTTTCAAAAAGTTGAGAGTAAAAAGTAAGGTATAGATGGAATCTTCTGGTCAGATTAAACTTCATCAAACATCGACATTGTGTTAAGTAAACAATGAGCAATAATTAAAGGCCGTTTAACTCTTCATTATTTTTCGCCATGTCTTCAATAACTGAATTTATGCACGGCATAAAGCCATCGGCATCTGTCAAGTCCTTATTTTCCAACACGGATTTTCCAAGGAAAACATGTATTTTTTTTATCATTTCAAATTCTTTATTGTGTGCGAGAAGTTTTAAAAATAGTTTTAAAATATCACATTGCATTTGCGTGTTATTGCCATAAAACTCCTTCATTTCAAAAAATAATTCCACGCTTAATTTTTTCTCCTTGCTCCAATCGCGAAGCACCATATAATTAAAAATTATTCTTTGGTTAAAACTCACTAAAAATCGTAAGTCAATGGTATCTTCCTGAATAATGTATTCATAAATAATACCATTTGCAACTAATTGCTGATAGGCTAACAAAAAGCCTGATCCGTATAACAATTGGTCTTTTTCCACCGAGCTGGTTTTTTCCCCTCTGTTGCAAAGTGCCATATACCGATGTATTAGCTGCAATTTTTCGCCAATAAACGGTAACGACAAGATTTTGGCTTTAATAAAACGGTTAAGCAGAATTATTTCAGTTATATCTTCATTCTCCCTGAAAGCTCCCGGGAATAAGGATAAAAAATAAGGATTTACAATTATCTCCATCACATCCTTGTAACGTGTAGAAATATGTTCGAATTTATTTTCAACCTTTTGTAAGCTGAAAACTGATTTTACTTCCTGCACATTCAATAAAGGGATATTTATGGCGTCGATGTATTTTTCTTTAAAAAATTCAACATCGTACCAATACGACTTAAGCAATAAATTGTTTTTCAAAATCAGGGTGAAAGGTTCAAGATTCTCAGGACGGCAGGTTAAAATTAGTTTAAACCATCCACCCTCGTTTATCATTAGTATTCGCATCAGGTTTTCAATAAAACTATAGTAACGCTCCTTATCGAAAAACACTTCATCCACATTGTCGATAAATAGCCAGATGCGACCTTTTCTCTTTCCCTGATTTTTTTGGAAGTAAAAACTCAAACTCGAATTAATTTTAAAATTTATCAACTGGTTTAATAAATCTATATTGGTGTTCTTCGAATAAATTTCGAAGAAAATCCGTCCATCAATTAAACACGCAATATCGTCTTTTAAAGGAGCGTTATTTTCAAAAAAATACCTTTCTACCAACTGAATCATCAGGGTTGATTTACCGTATCCGTCAGGTGCCACAAATATGGTGGCAGAAGTATTATTCTGTACCAGTTTGTCAAAACGGTCTTTAACAAAAGTTCTGAAAATAAAATCGGTTTTATTATAACTGGTTTTCTGCTTTAACGATTCAAGGCTATGATGAGTCACCTGATTTATCCTATTTTTTAATACAATCCATGAACCGTTATCCGAAACGGAGTGTTTCGAATTTTCATAACCATTCACATAGTCGTTCCAGTCTCTGAATCCAATGTAAATAGCCAGGGTATCGAGTGTGTATTTAGAAGGCTTAAAATTACTTTTTATAAGGCCAAAAAACCTCTTTAACGTAGAACTGCTTACCTGACGTTGGGTATCGTCAAATATCTGCTGCGAAAGCTTGCTGCAATCGCGTCCATATATCCTCTTTTTCTTAATCTTACTTTGGATATCTTGTTGTAAAAGTTTAAAAATATCCATATTTTTATTCCCGATGATTTTGATTTCCCCAACTGACACTGTGCTAGTAGTCTTACCGTTTTTAAACTAAATAGTTACAAAAAATATCATTTAAAGTTGCCTCCCGATTTCGGTAAAAATAAGTCATGCAGTATAGCACCCTTCGATTCCGCTCAGGGTGACAGCCGGACAACAATAACAAAGAATTGATTAATGATTAATGTGTTTGGCAGTTCAAACGATGTGAATGGTACAGTATTAAAAATCCCGACAACAAGGGCGACGGAAAAGACCGAAGACGGAAGACGTCTGAAATTGATTAATGATTATTGAGAAAAGTCCGGAGACCGGAGACCGAAGTCC
>JBFEWU010000145.1:0-11200 GCA_041546215.1 Draconibacterium sp.
AATAATCTCCAGCTTTTTATTGCGTATCATTATCCGGTCGGGATTTCGTTGGTTCATTGCCAAATCAACCGCCTGGTGCGGCCAGTACTGGGTTGTGCTTCCCGGATTTCCAAAAACCATGGTAAAATCGCCCTCCTGAACGCCTTTCATTGAAACCGGGAAGAACTTTTTGGGTTTGTAGGGTACATTGTCATCCGAATACTCTGCAGGTTCATTGTTTTTATCGGCATATACACGGAAAATTGAAAAATCTCCGGTGTGGCGGGGCCACATCCAGTTATCGGTGTCACCGCCAAATTTGCCAATTGCCGATGGAGGAGCCCCCACTAAACGTACATCTTTATACACTTTATATACATATAAGAAATATTGATTTCCATAAAAAAGAGGTTTAACCGAAACCCTGAATTTCCCTTCCTCTTTTGCTTCTTTGATAATCCGGTCCGTATTCTCTTTTATCTTTTTCTGTTTGGCATCTTCTTCCAGGCCATCCACTCCATTCATTACGCTGCTGGTAACATCTTTCATGTATTCCAAAAAGCTCACGGTTAATCCTTTATTTGGCAGTTCTTCCGATTTATTCATGGCCCAAAAACCATTGGTCAGATGATCGTTTTCAACCGAACTGTGCGACTGAATCTGACGGTAACCGCAGTGATGATTGGTGATCAACAAGCCTTCGTTGGAAATCAACTCACCTGTACAACCACCTCCAAAAATAACCACGGCATCTTTCATGCTCGAATTATTTACGTCGTATATGTCTTCTGCTGTGAGTTTAAAGCCCATTTCCTGCATTTCAGCCAAATTGTATTTTTCCAGAAGAATAGGAATCCACATTCCTTCTTTTGCCTTTAACTGAAGAATACTTAAAACAACAGCTATAACCAGTATAATTTTTCTCATCATTAACATTATTGATTATTCATTTTTTTCCAAAAAGAGCAAAAGAGTTTGGAAAAAACAATGACAATAAACATTTCGTAAATATTTTGATGAGATTATCTCGTTTTTGGGATGTTGACCGCTGTGATCAGTGTTCAATATTGTTGTCGTTGTTGTCATTGTTGTCGTAGTTGTCGTAGTTGTCGATTCTTATTTCAAAGATAACCTGACAACCGCGACAACGCGAACGCATTGAGTGGAGAAGGTCTGTGCTGTTTGCATTGTTGTCTTGTTTAAATATTAGAAGATCAGAATTTATTGACCAAGCGTTAATCACTAATCAATTTCTTCGGTCTCCGGTCTTCGGACTTCGGTCTCTTCCGTTGTCTGAAAATCCAAAAATCTGAACATCCAAACATCCGGACGACTCAAGTCGTCCTACCTACGCTTTCAGTTTTTTGAGATTTTGTTTGAAGCGCAAATAGAAAAGCACACCTGCAGTGCCCAAACCAACCAGGTAACCGTACCATATCCCCTGTGGACCTGCGTTCAATAAAAAAGTAAATACGTAACTGACAGGCATTCCAATGAGAAGATAGGCAATACATGCAATAAACATGGGCGTGGTAACATCTGCCATTCCGCGCAGGGTACTTAGCATGATCACCTGTAAGCCGTCGAATAATTGAAATACAGCAGCTACAATTAGCAGTCCGGCCGCAATTTTTATTACCTCCACATCATTGGTGAATAATAAGGGCAAAAGATTTCTGCCCAGAATAAAAAGCAGTGCGGTAAACGACATAAAAACCAATACCAGGTGTGTTGATGCGTACGAAGCCCTGCGCATGGAAATATAATCTTTAACCCCCATCTGGTGGCTAACCCGAATTGTATTCGACTGAGAGACTCCAAGGGCAATCATATATGTAAACGATGCCAGGCCCAAAGCCACCTGATGTGCTGCAAGCGGAGTTTCACCCAGCCAACCCATCATTACAGCACCAATACCAAAAGCACTCACTTCAACAATCAGCTGAAATCCAATGGGAACACCGATTTTCAATAAGGACAATACACGTTGTTTAATCATTGGCTGATAATGGGCTAAAATAAAGTAGCGTTTAAACCGCATGTTTCGCAGAATGTACATGGAGAATAAAAGCGGCATAATGATACGTGAGACCAGGGTCCCGATTCCTGCTCCATTCAATCCAAGTTCCGGCATTCCAAGTTTCCCGAAAATAAAAACATAGTTAAACAAAACATTCACAATATTTGCTGTTAGCGTAATTTGCATGGCCATTTTAGTATTGCCTAATCCTTCAAAAAATTGTTTAATCGAAAAGAATAACATAAACGGGATATAGGAAGCGCATAGCAATAAATAATATGGGCGGGCCAACTCCAAAACCTCGGGAGGCTGGCCCATAAATGGCAAAAAGAAATATACACTAAACATGAGTATGGTAAGTAAGAGGGAGGCAAACAAATGCGAAAAAATGCCATTCTTAAGCCATACAGTAGCCGTCTTTAAATCCTTGTTCCCAAAAGCATTGCCTACAAGCGGGGTAAGACCAAAAGTTAAGCCCATTCCGAAAACCATTCCAATCATAAAAATACTGTTGGCAAAAGCAGCAGCCGCCAATTCAGGCGTACCAACGTGCCCGACCATCATGTTATCTACGAGCGAGACAGACACCTGTCCGATTTGCGATAAAACAATAGGAAAAGCCAATGCCAGGTTACGTTTATAAAAAGGAATGTATTGTTGTATTTTCATCGGGAGGTAAATATACTGTTTTCGCTTACAAGGAAAACCAGTAGCTAATTTTAATCATAAAAGCATTTTCAGCTTCCACCTTCCACATATCTTTAAAACTGCCCAAAAGTGAAGAATGGTAAACTTCTTCCTGGTAAAAGCGGTTGTTGGTCCAGACAAAATAAATGGTTGATCCGGTTTTGTATTCCCAACGTGCTACAAAATTTGAGCGGAATTCCTGGAAATTAAAATCGTAATTATAGTCGTTAAAGTCGTGATAAACCGTATTGGTTTCATCCTTCAAATAAGCTCCTTCCGGTATCAGGAAATCAAATCTCTCATTCAGATCATTTGATTTCGAATCAGCGACTTTCCTGTAATCCAGAAACTGCCCGCTCGAGACATAGGGGCTACCGTAATACTGCAGGGACAATTCAGGAGAAATAAAATATTCGGCACGAAGGGTTGTGTAAAAGGTTTGACGATCGAGCTTCCCAACCAGATAGGCCCGTTCCTTATTGATTAATTTCAGGTCAACGAACTGACTATTATCTATTTCGAATGAATAAACGGAGTGTGAAGACAGCAGAAAACGGTTACTTACCCGCCAATCGGCGTGGAACGAATATTCATTTTCTCTGGTAATATTATCTTCGTTTCTGGCAAGGGAGGTGCTCACTCCGAAGAACAAATCGCTCTGGGAGTTGGTTTGCAGTGCCATCCTGAAAGTGTTACTGCCATCAATACGCAGCGATGGTCCTCCCCAAAGTTTACGGGTATCAATTTCATTAAAGGTACGATCGGCAAACAAATCTAATTTCCAGTAGTTCGTAAAACGCAAGCGAAGAAGTAAGTCGATATCATCGCGTAAATTTTCGCCGCCAAAACTCCAGAGATGCCCCTGGCTTAATTTTGCAGAATAATTTAAAAGAATTCCTTTGGGCCTGTTTATACGATATTCCACGTTCATGTCTTCGGAAATATAATCGGCCTGTCGCATGTACCCCAAATCGTTTAGGTCAACACCGGGTGAGCGCCATCCCACCTCACCGCTAATCCTGAATTTACCACTTCTTTTTCCTCCGGCCACTTCACCGCCCCACCCGCTTAAGCTTGTTTTATTGGGATCATACTCCAGGTGTTCTGCATCTTCACGCTGGTAATAGTGCCTGGAATTTAGCTGCAAACGACCAATCGATTTTTCACTCCCATTAATATTTGACATGAAACTTTTACCCGCAAAAAAATACTTTCTGTTTTTCCAGTTGTGTTCAAAATCGAATCCTCCAACCAGCGAATTATCTGTTAAAAACTCCAGGTTTTCATCTTTAATATTCCGGATGGTTGAAGCCACAATTCCACCCAGCACCGTGCTCCCCTCGTTGAAATCCTGTTTAATTCTTCCAATGCTGTAGTTGGTGAAAGGCTCAACAGCTTCTTTTATTTTTTCATCAGCTGAATATATGCTGGCTTCCTCGCGGGCAGTCATGCTGTTTACAAATCCCAGCGACAATCCTTTTTTATTCTTTCCGCTTAGTTTCAAGGCATTTATTATCGTGGTATTCTCAGGCATTGACATACGCCGTCCCGCTTCTTCATCGAAATTGGGAACGTAACTTGGCGCCTGTCCGATGCGTCGGCTATAAAAGAGCATGTCGTGCCCCGAATTGTATTCAAGAATGCTTTTCCCTTCTAAAAAGAAGGGGCGTTTTTCTTCGTAAAATGTTTCGTACGAAGTGAGATTAAGTTCCGAAGGATCTGCTTCAACCTGTCCAAAATCGGGATTAAAAGTGTAGTCCAAAGTAAAATTCGAAGTTACGCCGATTTTTCCATCCACACCAAAACCATATTTCATCTCGTCGGTTGTTTTTGGCACATGCTTAGCGCTGCCATAAGGCATTACCTCGAAATTGCGTTTATACGGAATGTCCTTAATCCCCCTAAGCTCTCCAAAAATATAAACCATGGCCGGAGCATCGATGGGGATTAATTTCCATTGCGACTCTTCACTTAAACGATAGATGTATCGCCAAATGTGCATCCCCCATATGTGCTCGTTGGTTTTTGCAAATCTGATCTGGGTAAAAGGAATCCGCATTTCCGCATACCAGGCCGAATCGCCCAATGATGTTTTTCCATCCCAAACGGCATTCCAGTTAAAATCCCAACCGTATTCGCCCATGTGCATTAAATCTACTTTTTGTCCTGCAGAGGTAAGGTTGAATTCAAAAGCCGTTTGCTTATCGTTGTACGAATCCAGGGCAATTCCGGCAATATCGCCAACCGTATAATCATCCCGAGGGCCCAAAAGCGGGCTCATTTTTTCCGGTTCATTATCATGTGCCATAATGGCTACATATAAATACTTATCGTCGTAAAGAATTTTGATTTCGGTTTCTTGTGTTGGAGGCTTTGCCTGGTGGGGTTGTTGCTGAATAAAACCACCATCCCATGTTCCTACATTATGCCAGCACTCGTCATCCAGTTTCCCGTCTATTTTCGGCACCCTGTCTGTTCTTGTGGCATAATAGGCTCTTCTTATACTGGCATAATGATTTACCACTGAATTGTCGGAAAGAGTATAATCAAGACTCTGGGCATATAAATTAAAAAAACTAAATCCAAGAATAAACGTTGACAGGAATTTCGTGAACATAATTGGTTTTATTACAACGAGTCGCTAAAATAAACTGATTTTGATGAACAAAAAATGAATCGGCAAAAAAAATTCAATTTTAGAACCAAAGTGTATTTTTTTCGTATATTCCGTAAACAAATATCTGCAATCTGTAATTATTTACATTAATTAACACAATTCTATTTGCAAAATTCAATCTCACGGGTAATTTCGCCAATCAAGTTTAAAAGCCATAAACAATTTTCCGAAAGCCGAGTTATTTAAAAAGGATTTAAGACAGCTTAAACTTATATTGAATTCAATTTTATGAGTAAAATCAAGAAGATTCTGATCGCTAACCGGGGGGAAATTGCCATTCGCGTTATGCGTACATGCCGTGAGTTAGACATTGAAACGGTAGCTATTTATTCTGAAGCCGACAGAACTTCGTTGCATGTTCGATATGCACACGAAGCTTATTATGTGGGAAAAGCTCCCTCGTCGGAAAGTTATCTGAACATGGATAACATTCTGGATGTTGCCAAAAGGAGTAATTCCGATGCCATTCATCCGGGCTATGGATTTTTATCGGAAAATGCCGAGTTTGCAAGACGATGTTCAGAAGAAGGAATAATTTTCATCGGACCTTCACCTGAAGTTATTGTTCGAATGGGTGATAAGATTCAGGCACGCGAGGCCATGACAGCAGCAGGAATTCCTGTAGTTCCCGGGACCGAGGGTGAAATAGAAACCGAGGAAGAGGTGCTAAAAGTAATAGAAGACATTGGTCTTCCGGTTATGATTAAAGCTTCTGCCGGTGGCGGTGGTAAAGGTATGCGTTTGGTGAAAAACAAATCGGAAGTGGTTTCTGCCGTTCGTGCAGCGCGTTCGGAGGCAAAATCGGCATTTGGAAATGATGCTGTTTATATTGAAAAGTACATTACCTCACCGCATCATATCGAGTTTCAGATCATGGCTGACCAGCATGGAAATACGGTTCATTTGTTTGAACGCGAATGTTCCGTTCAGCGCCGTCATCAGAAAATGATAGAAGAAACACCTTCTCCGCTTATGACACCTGAACTCAGGGAAGAGATGGGCAAGTCGGCTGTTGAAGCAGCAAAGGCGGTAAATTATTACGGTGCCGGAACCATTGAATTTCTCGTGGATAATGATTTAAATTATTATTTCCTTGAAATGAACACGCGTCTTCAGGTTGAGCATCCCATAACCGAGCGTGTTACCGGTGTAGACCTTGTAAAACAACAAATCTACGTGGCAGAAGGTCGCAAACTGGCATTCAGGCAGGAAGATCTCAGACAAAGGGGACATGCCATTGAATGCCGTGTTTACGCCGAAGATCCGGACAATAACTTTATGCCGAGCGCTGGGAAAGTATATAAAATATCTGATCCGCTTGGACTTGGAGTTCGAACCGATGGATATGTCTACGAGGGCTACGAAATTCCGATCTACTACGATCCGATGATTTCGAAATTAATTGTTTGGGGAAAAACAAGAGATGAAGCCATCGCCCGTATGAGACGTGCTTTGTACGAGTACAAAATTACGGGAGTAAAAACTTCCATTAAAATGCTGGAACGAGTCATGAACAACGAAAATTTTATTTCGGGCGACTACGATACCCATTTTATTGAAAAGAACCAGGAGCAACTGCTTTCAAAAGCTACAAAAGAAGATCCCAGTGATATGGTAATTATTGCGGCATTTATCGATTACCTCGATAAAATCGGGAACACGGATCCCAAAAGCAAAGAGTTTGTGCCCGCTCAAAGTCGCTGGAAAAAAATTCCTTACGTAAATCATTTTTAAAAGAAGATTATGCCTGTTGAAATAAAATTAGATAAAAGAGTTGCCTGGGTAAACCTGCTAAAACTGGAGGGAAACCTGATTGAAATTGAGGTTGATGGCAAAGTTTATGAAGTAGATTTAATGCACAACTCCGATGGCACATTTTCAATTTTAGAAAGTGGACACTCTTATAACATCGAATTGGTTCCCAAGGCCGAACCTAAAAAATACACCGCTTACACGCTTTACGACACCTTCGATGTGGAAGTGATCGATGCCGAAGCCCGATACCTGAAAAACCGCAATGCGAATGGCACAGCTTCGGTGGATAACAAAATCTCATCGCCCATGCCTGGCAAGGTTGTTAAGGTTTTGGTAAACGAAGGAGACGAAGTGAAAGAAGGCGACACCGTAATCATCATTTCGGCCATGAAGATGGAGAGTGAATACAAAGCTCCCAGGGATGGTAAAGTAAAAAAAGTAAGTGTAAAAGCCGAAGACACTATCGACAGTAACCAAGTATTAATTGAACTAGACTAATCATATGGATTTAAATGAAAAATACCGTTTGCTGGAAGAATTAAACGCAAAAGCAGAAGAAGGCGGCGGGAAAGTAAGAATTGAGAAACAACACGCAGCCGGAAAGAAAACGGCCCGCGAACGCATTACACAATTTCTGGATCCGGGAACTTTTAACGAGATCGACAAATTAATGACCCACCGTAATTATGATTTTGGCATGGAAGCCCAAAAGGTTTTGGGTGATGGCCTGATATCGGGTTATGGAAAAGTAAACGGACGCCTGGTGTACGTTTTTGCCCAGGACTTTACCGTTTTTGGAGGTTCGCTGAGTCGTGCCAATGCCGATAAAATAGTAAAAATTCAGGAGCTGGCCTTAAAAATGGGTGCCCCGGTAATCGGCCTGAACGATTCAGGTGGTGCACGTATTCAGGAAGGTGTTGAGAGTTTAGCCGGATATGCCGATATCTTTTACAACAATGTAATGTCATCGGGCGTAATTCCGCAAATCTCGGCCATTCTCGGGCCTTGTGCAGGAGGTGCCGTATACTCTCCTGCCCTCACCGACTTTATTTTTATGGTGAATGAAAAAAGCCATATGTTCGTTACTGGTCCCGAAGTAATAAAAACGGTAACGCACGAAGATGTAAGCAAAGAAGAACTGGGAGGTGCGAATACGCACAACAGTAAAAGTGGCGTGGCTCATTTTAATGGGAACGACGAGGAACAGACTTTAATGATGATTCGTGAGTTATTGAGTTTTCTTCCCTCAAATAATCTTGAAGATCCTCCGGTAAAACCTACGGTTGATTCTTCTGATCGAGTTGAAGAAAGCCTGCAGGAAGTTGTACCTGCCGATCCGAACAAACCCTACGACATGCACGAAATAATACAGGCTGTTATCGACAATAAACACTTCCTGGAAGTACAGCCGCAGTATGCACAAAATATTATTGTGGGATTTGCACGTTTTGGCGGAAAACCAGTTGGAATAGTTGCCAACCAGCCTGCTCACCTTGCCGGGGTGTTAGACATCAACTCGTCGGTTAAGGCCGCACGTTTTGTTCGTTTTTGCGATGCTTTTAATTTGCCTTTGGTTACCTTGGTTGATGTGCCCGGATTTTTACCGGGTACGGGACAGGAATTTGGAGGTATAATTAAGCACGGTGCCAAGCTTCTTTATGCTTTTTCCGAAGCAACCGTTCCGAAAATTACGCTTATCACCCGAAAAGCCTATGGTGGTGCCTACGATGTAATGTCGAGTAAACACATTGGTGCCGATGTTAATTTTGCTTATCCGACAGCCGAAATTGCGGTTATGGGTCCCGAAGGAGCAATTAATATCATTCACCGCAACGGATTGAATGTAGATGAGCGCGCACAGGCAGTTGAAGACTACCGCGAGAAGTTTGCCAATCCCTACAAAGCCGCGTCGCTGGGTTATATCGATGAGATTATTAATCCACGGGATACCCGTAAAAAAATTATCGATGCTTTGGATATGACTTCAAATAAAAGAAAGTCAAATCCGCCTAAAAAGCACGGGAATATTCCTTTGTAGAGGAATACAGGATATTGAAATCCCTGCTGAAAAGTCAGCAGGGATTTTTTTAGCTGCCGGTTTTGATAAGGTTCTGTTTTGAAGCCAACAGATAAAAGACAACAAAAAGCCCCAAACTATTTGATAAATAACAATTTATTTCTATTTTTGCGCGTCCAAAAAATGTTTGGAATTATTTAATAAATTAAAAATTAGACGATTATGTTGAATCAGTACGAAACCGTTTTCATTTGTACTCCCGTTTTATCTGAGCCACAGGTAAAGGAAGCGGTAAAAAAATTCAAGGACATCATCGCCGGAAATGGAGGCGAATTGATCCATGAAGAAGATTGGGGCATGAAAAAACTGGCTTACCCAATTCAAAAGAAATCTACTGGCTTTTATCATTTATTTGAGTTTAAAGCCGATCCTGCGTTTATTACTAAAATGGAGACTGACTTCCGTCGTGACGAGCGAGTTATTCGTTTCATGACTGTTAAGCTTGACAAATATGCCGCGGCATATAGTGAGAAGAGAAGAAATCTGCGAAAAGAAAAATCAGAAAAAAAGGAGGCGTAAACCATGGCACAAGGAAGTGAAATCAGATACCTGACTCCACCGTCAGTAGAGATTAAAAAGAAAAAGTATTGCCGTTTCAAGAAAAACGGAATCAAATATGTTGATTACAAAGATCCTGAGTTTTTGAAAAAATTCTTAAACGAACAAGGTAAAATTTTACCTCGTCGTATTACAGGGACTTCGTTAAAGTATCAACGCAAAGTTGGCCAGGCTGTTAAGCGTGCCCGCCAGATTGCTTTGTTACCATTTGTAACTGACATGATGAAATAAGGAGGACTTGAAATGGAAATTATATTATTACAAGACGTAGATCGTTTAGGAAGCAAGGACGATATTGTATCGGTAAAAGATGGTTACGGACGTAACTTCTTAATTCCTTCGAAAAAAGCAATTGTTGCTACGGAATCGGCTAAAAAAGTTTTGGCTGAAAACATCAAGCAACGCGCTCACAAAGAAGCTAAATTAAAAGATGCTGCGACTAAAATTGCAGAGCAAATTGTTGCCAAGAAAATTACAATCGGTGCAAAAACCAGTACTTCTGGCAAAATTTTCGGTTCGGTTAACACCATCCAATTGGCTGAAGCTATTAACAAAAAAGGATTTGAAATCGACCGCAAGCAGATTTCGATTCCTGCCGATAGCATTAAAGAAGTGGGTATGCATACTGCAAAAATCAAACTACACAAAGAAGTTGTGGTTGAAATTGAATTTGAAGTTGTTGCTGAATAAAAATTTAGTAGCAAACACAATATTAAAACGACTTAAAGGGCTTCCGGTTTCGGAGGCCCTTTTTGTTTGTGCCATACATGGCACAATCGCAGGTGGTTTAACTTACTTTACTGCAATCGTTTCAATCTCAACCAAGACACCCAGCGGAAGCTCTTTAACGGCAAATGCGGCACGGGCCGGTGGATTTTCCTTGTAATAGCTTCCATACACCTCATTCATGGCTTTAAAATTGGCCATGTCGCTAAGTAAACAGGTTGATTTTACCACATCGGCAAAAGTATACCCTGCTTCACTTAAAATGGCTTCAATGTTTTTCATCACCTGCAAGGTTTGTTCTTTTATTCCACTTTCCACAATTTTCATGGTACCGGGCACCAATGGTACCTGCCCCGAAATGTATAAGGTTCCATTTACCTCAATGGCCTGGCTGTAAGGGCCAATGGCCTCAGGGGCATTTTTTGTTGCAATAATTCGTTTCACTTGAATATATTTTAAGTTAAATGTTCATTTTCAGCACGCTGCAATTTATTGCAAAGAACAAAGAGCAAAGAGTAAAGAGCAAAGAAGCAGTGTTCAGCAAGCAGGATATCTGGATTTTCAGATTGCTGGACTTCTGAATATCAGAATGTCAGAATGTTAGAATATCAGAATTTATTGACCAAGCCATTAATCACTAATCAATAATAATTAATCAATTTCTTTTGTCTTCGGACTTCGGTCCTTTCCGTTGTCATTGTTGTCATTGTTGTCATCGTTG
>JBFEWU010000282.1:0-6086 GCA_041546215.1 Draconibacterium sp.
CTTTGCTCTTTGTTCTTTGTTCTTTGCTCTTTGCTCTAATATAATTAAAGTAGCTGCAATAAATTGAAGGATTTTAAACAAATAACTAAATATTAAAACAAAAAAATTATGGGAAACCAAGTTGAGTCTGAATCATTGTACAAAAGATTGGGAGGAATAGATGGAATTACCTCAATCGTTGATGACATCGTTGATAATCATATGTCAAATCCTGCCGTAAATGCAAGATTTCTTCCGCTGAAAGACAATCCGGAACACTTTGCAGTGGTCCGTAAACATCTGATCAATTTTTTAGCAGCAGGTAGTGGAGGCCCTGAAGAATATACAGGCAAAGACATGTTGTCGTCGCATAAAGGGATGAACATCAGCCAGGGAGAGTATATGCATGTGATTGACGATATTATGAAAGCCCTGGCAAAAAACAACATCGATGAAGCAACGCAAAAGGATGTTTTGGCCATTGCCTACTCCCTAAAGGGCGATATTGCAGGCGTTTAAAGATATGTCTGTGCTTGGCGCCTCATCGTTTGAATGAATCATCTTACAGCAAGGCCAACAGGGTATCAAATTGGAAATTCTGATTCCCGGTAGAACTTACCTGTCTTTTGATTTTACTACTGTACCCTTTTGTGCTGGAGCAAATGGATCATTGTCATCTTCATATCCTGCCCGGGAAGAAGATTGGAAAATCCGAGCATCAGACCAAGAAATAAGTATTTCATAATGGTATTGCGTGATCACCATGTCCCGAGGTTGAGGGTTAACAAAAGAAAAAGCGTGGGAGTGGAGCTTATGTGTCTCTTAAAATGCTACTGCTGTTTGCCTAAAATACCATGCGTTGGAAATACAGATTTTCGGATATCCGGATCTTCGGATGCATAGACAACCTGGAATTGATAAATTGAAAAGTTTAAAGCTAAAAGCTGTGCCGAAGGCGTCTTCCAAAGAAATCCCTTCGGGGCCTATGGGGAAAGGAAGAAGGCTACAAGTTGAGCCGGGCGTGGTAAGCATGAGTTCGCTTCGTGGTGCTTTCTCCCGACAAATCGGGATAAGTTCCACTAACTTTTGGGTTTACCCTGTGAAATTCGCGCAGCGACTATTTCACAGGGTAAACGATTGACGTGGCAGTCGATTTATGCTATTTCCATATGTGAATTTGCATCAAAATCAATCGTCACTTTTACTTTGGCTTTTAATGCATTGAAAACTTTTAAAATGGTAGATAATCTAACGTCTTTTGCATTATTTTCAATCTTAGAAATCTGAGCTTTTTGAACTCCTACCAATTCGCCTAACTGTTCTTGTGTCATGTTTCTTTGCTTCCTTGCTATTTTAATCATTCCCCCAAGAACATCTAATTTTAGTTCAAACTCAAATTGCTCCCTTTCTGTAGATCCTTTTTCTCCAATATACTTATCTGTCAATTCTTCCAAAGTGTACTTTTTCATCCTATTTTTCTCCTTTTTCTTTAAAATATTGTTTCCTGATTTTTTCTGCCTTATCAATCTCTGATTTTGGTGTTTTCTGAGTCTTTTTAATAAATCCATGAGTTGCAATCACAAGAGTTTCTTCCTTTTCTCTTTTATCCCAAAAAGCAAATAGTCGGATTTGATTATTCAGAAATTTTGTCCTGAATTCCCAAATATTTCCATCCAGCTTTTTAAATAATTCCGGATCATTAACTTCTCTTGATTTCCAAATATTATAGATTACCTTTTTTCTCATTTTAATGTCCAGGTTGTCAATGAAAGCTTTAGCCCATTCTAAAAATATTATCTCATACTTAATCATTTTATCCGTTTTTACAAAGGTAATTAATATTTCCTTATAAGGAAACAATGTTTTGTGTACGATTCTGCGATACGGTGACACTCAACTCTTGGGAGTAAAGCGAACTGAAAGATGCAAGTGGAACTAATCCCGATTTGTCGGGAGAAGAGAGGAATCCCGTTAAATATACTTTGTATTTCACAGGGTAAACGAGCGACAAAGCAGCCTCCCCGAACATTACCAAACATCCCTTTCTAAGCAAGGCCTCACAGCTAATAATCAAGGATATCCTCATTCGGCGCACAAAACGCCACCATTTCAAGCCCAACCAATTGCGCCGAAAGGATAGTATTTTGATAAGTTGTCGATTTTGTTCACCCCGTGAACAGATCAGGATTGTAGGATTTTCAGATATTTGGATGTATTCAGATTAGTACGACTCCGTTGGAGTCGGATGTATGTACACGAAACTTGTTTTCTATAAACGTATGACGCCGCTGGCGTCAATACCCTTATAAACCCATATTATCATGTCTGTGCCCGAAGCCTGTAACGTCCGGGGCGTTATCTACGCCTTACATATCGCCCCGGACGTTTGCTTACGCTGGCGTCAATTCTATCGAATTGGAATTTCCTTGTATAATCACCGCTCACTAAACGATCACAACATTCCAATACTCTAATACACCTACATTCCAATCTTCCAAAGAGCTTCCAGCTTTCAATAATTAAAGGCTAAAGGCCTGAGCAGCGGTTGCGAATTTTTGCCACCGGGCCGAAGCCAGGGTGTAAAACTTTCTATTTTCACACTGCCTGTAAAGCATAGTTCAAAAGGCATGCCTGATCGACCACATCCTAAAGTCGGAGAATCCGACTATCCGGAGATCTTGCATCCATTCCACCCTTCGACTCCGCTCAGGGTGACAAAACTGTACAACAACACTGAACACTGCTTACTGAACACTGATCACAGAAATTCGGATATTCGTTATTTCAATTTCTTCCCGACTTCAATTAAAATCTTCGCCGATTCTTCAGGAACGATACCATTTCCGTCGGGACCAACATTTAATAAAAAGTTTCCACCTTTGTCATTAATGTCTTTAAGTTTTTCATATACTTCATCAGGATTTTTCCAATCGGTGTCTTTTATTTTAAAACCCCAGGAATCGTTCATGGTGTAGCAGGCTTCCCAGTAGTGTTTCAACTTCGAATCGGGGTGAAACTGCTCGGGTGTACCAAAATCTTTTTTGAACACTTTTCGCTTCGAAACGCGGTTGTTTATAATAATATCGGGCTTTAATTCGCGGATGTACTGGTACAAATCGTCACCATCCTCAGTGGTCCAGTAATCGGCCCAGTCGCCATCGAACCATAGAATTTCAGTGTTGTATTTTTCAATCAACTCCTTAATCTGATTTTTCATGTATTGCACATACTCGGCCTTTTTACCGGGTACCAAAGTTGGATTCTGCCAGCGCTTGCGTGTAACTTCTTTGGCATCGGCATCGGGAATGTCGTGCGAAGGGTGGTTCCAGTCGATAATGCTGTAATAGGTGCCAAAATGCAATTCGTGTTTTTTACAGGCATCAGAAAGTTCCTGTATGAAATCGCGTCCTTTCATGGGTGAACTGGCAATGTCGTATTCGGTATAATCTGAATCGAACAAACAAAATCCTTCATGATGCTTGGTCGTAATCACAATGTATTTCATGCCTGCCTTTTTAGCCAGCTTCGCAATTTTATCGGCGTTATACTTATCTGGTGTCCAGGTATCAATCAGTTTTATATAGTCCGATTTTGGAATTTGCTGGTTGGCCTGAATCCACTCGGCGTAACGACCTTCATCGCTGCCATTGTAAATACCACCCAACTGGCTGTATAACCCAAAATGAATGAACATGCCGTATTTGGCATCGGTAAACCACTTCATACGTTGAGCCATATCGGCTTCCGATTCTTCGAGATAATTAACTTGTGCAAATGTGCTAAAGGAAGCGAAAAGGAAAAAGCACAGAAAGAATAGAGAGATGGTAGTTTTGATTTTCATTGTGTCCGTAATTTAAAAATTTATTCTAAAGATAGAAATTCCTTTAATTATGAGGTGTAAAAAACAATTTTCACCCTATATTTAAAACGATAATTTTTTACTAAAAATAATTGCGACGCAGGATGTTCGGACAACAAGGAATTGATTAATGATTAGGGATTAATTATTAATGTTTGCGTGGTCCTCTGTGAGAACTACGTAAACTCTGGATTTAGTTGCTTTAACTGCAAAGAGCGCAGAGAAGTCCGAAGACGGAAGTTCGAAGAAGCTCAAAGCTGAAAGCTCGAAGCTCAAAGGAAGAACGAAGACCGGAGACAACCAAAGAAGAGGTTGTCCACTCACTGCGTTCGCGTTGTCAGGTTCTCAAGTTATTTTTGAAATAAGAATCGACAACCACGACAACTAAAATTGATTAATGATTAGTGATTATTGATTAATGACTTGACAATTAAAAAGATAAGACGGATACAGTATGACTACTGCTAATTGGAAACTCTAATATTCAAAGTCTGAGAATCTGAAAATCTGAAAATCCAGATATCTTCTTTGCTCTTTGCTCTTTGTTCTTTGCTCTATTCAATAAATTGCAGAATTTTAAACCAAAAACCAGATAATAAACAGTACTTATGAAACGAACATGAACTTTTTAAATCATAAATTCAAAAACAAGGATGATTAAAAAAGTTTATGTGAGAGCGGAGCGGTTCCATCCGTTCTCAAATTTTAAAGTATATTATTAACAACTTGAAAATTTTAATCGGATGAAACGAATCAGCAATAAACAATTCTCACTAATTTTATTTCTTATTATTGCCATCTGCTGGAGTTGTTCTAATTCCGGCACATCAACAGGCGAAGTGAAAACACCCGGGCCCTTCTACCCGGTTCCGGTGGAGGCACAATTAAACTGGCATAAGGCGGAGTACATTATGTTCGTTCATTTTGGGATGAAAACGTTTTACCCCAGTACAGACCATATGGGCTATGGAAAAGAAGATCCTGCAAAATTTAACCCGGTTGACTTTGATGCCCGGCAGTGGGTGAAAACTGCGAAAGCCGGTGGTTTCAAAGGAATTGTTATTACTACCAAACACCACGACGGATTTTGCAACTGGCAAACCCAAACCACTGATCACAGTGTGAAATCGTCGCCCTGGAAAAACGGAGAAGGCGACATTATCAGAGAGCTGGCCGAAGCCTGCCGCGAGGAAGGTGTTTACATTGGAATTTATGTTTCGATTATCGACAAGCATTTTGAAGAATTTGGGGCGGAAGGATTCGAGAATTACGGTGATTTTTATTTGGCACAACTTACCGAACTAAGTACAAAATACGGCAAAATTGACGAATATTGGTTTGATGGTTACAAAGCAGATAAACTAAAGATGGATTATCAAAAAATTGCGGCCATGATAAAAGAGTACCAACCCGACGCTGTGGTTTACGACTCAGGGACATTGGTGGAATACCTGCCCGACCGCTGCCTGGGATGGCCCGGATCGCATGGCGGGATTACACCCGACCAGAACTATCGTGCACAAATAAACGATACCATGCGCTGGTACCCCAACGAGCCTTCCATTATTCTACAGGGCAATTGGTTTCATAATAATAAACCAGCGGTTAGCCTTGAAAAAATGAAGGATTATTACCTTACCTCTGTTGGGTATGGAGTTACTCCACTAATGAACATTTCACCAAACGCCCGGGGATTGATTGATGATGAAACGGTTGAGCGTGTGATCGAATTTAAGGCTTGGGTGGACCTCTTAAATGCAAATGATTTGGCACAATCGGCAAAAGTAAAAATTACAGCCGACAGCTACCGGCAGGGTGCAGATAAATATGCTCCTGGAAACGCCATCGACGGAGATTATGATACTTATTTTGTTACCGATGACTCGATTCGGAATGCAACACTGGAAATTACCTTTGACGGACCACAGGAAATCGAAGGTTTTATACTGCAGGAATACATTGAGCTGGGACAACGTGTTGAGGGATACATCATTGAATGCCTGGTTGACGGAGAATGGAAGGAAGTTTTTTCGGCCGAAAAAATGGGTTACAAACGTATTATTCTTGAAGGCCGCGCTTCGGCGGAATCCATTGAATTTCCGGCATCTGAAGGTGTGAGATTGAAAATTAAAGATGCCTTGGCTTGTCCGTTAATCAGTACATTTCAGGTACTTGGAAGCATGAAGGAATAATTGCTCAATAGGGGCATTCGTAGCATTGTGCACTGTTAAGGTTATTAAGGCCGACC
>JBFEWU010000415.1:0-3938 GCA_041546215.1 Draconibacterium sp.
CATGCCAGCTGCTCCATGCCCAACTTGTAGCGTTCCTCCTTTCAGCTTCGAGCTTCTTCCTCCATTCTAATACTCCTCCATTCTAATCTTCCAAAGCTCCATACCCAACTTTTAGCGTTCTTCCTTTGAGCTTTCAGCTTCGAGCTTTGAGCTTTCAATAATTAAAGGCTAAAGCCAGTTTCGAACACTGCCTGAAATCACCGCGCTGAAGCCACGGTGCAAAAAAAAGAACTCATGCCAGCTGCTCCATGCCCAACTTGTAGCGTTCTTCCTTTCAGCTTTGAGCTTTGAGCTTTGAGCTATCTTCCTCCACCTCTTTAAATACGCGGAAGAAATTACCTCCCCAGACTTTTGTTATTTCTTCTTCGGTGTAGCCGCGTCTGAGCATTTCGGCGGTTATATTGGGGAACTCACTCACATCGGCAACTCCGTCCAGGCCTCCGCCTCCGTCAAAATCGGAACCAATACCAACATAATCGATTCCAACCAGGTTTTTTACGTAATCGATATGATCTACGCAATCCTGAACCGTGGGTAATTTTTTGGGATACTTTTCCGACAGACTGCGCCATTCACTTCTCAAAGCCTGCTGTTCGGCGGCGGTCATGGTTTCAAACTTTTCATACCGTTTGCGCAATTCCTTTTGCTTTTGATAATAAACCGTGGTTGTATCCGGATCCTGAATGTAGGAATCGAGCAAACAGATTTGAATAACACCTCCGTTTTTTGCCAGGGCCTTTAGCATTTCATCGGAAAAATTACGTGGATGATTTGCAATGGATCGGACACTGGAATGCGATGCAAAAACCGGAGTTTTACTTCGCTCTATCACGTCGAAAAACGATTTGTCGGAAATATGCGAAACATCGATCAGCATGCCCAGCTCATTCATTTCTTTCACGACTTTTTCCCCAAAGCTGCTCAATCCGTCATGTTCGGCGCCGTTTTTATCGGTCGATGAGTCGCAAATGTCGTTGTTTTTAGAATGACACAGGGTAAGGTAACGAACGCCTCGTTCGTAAAATTCCTCCACTCTTTCTATGTGTGTTCCAATGGGAAAACCATTCTCCATGCCAATGTAGATGGCACGCTTACCTTTTCTTTCCAGGCGAAGCACATCTTTCGATTGGGTGGCGACTTCTGCCTCCATACTGTTTTCCTTGCACACTTTATACGTTTCATCAATCATTTGATGGGCAAGCTCATAGGCATTCTCCGTATTTTCTGTAGTTCGTTCTTTCTGTCCGGTAAAGGCCGCAAAAAATATGGCATCCAATCCACCTTCTTTCATTCGCGGAAAATCAACACGACTCCGCGGAGCGCTGTTTCGCTTACTTACGTCAAAGTTTTCGTTGAGCAAGGACATCGGTGTATCCACATGTGTATCAACCGTTATTGCTTTTTCGTGAATATCCCGCACTTTTTTACTCACTCCTTCTCCGGAAACCAGCAGTGTTGTAAACAGTCCCCCAACCATTACAACTCCATAAACAGCCTTAATCATTCTGTATTTTTTTGATTTGAATTACAATGATAACAATTGTTTTATTATGTCCAATAAGACATGCATGGTCTGTCAAAAAAAAGATGATGGGTATTAACCGCGAAGACGCGAAGGCGCAGAGAAAATTCTTCGCGGCTCCGCGCCTCCGCGGTGTAAATTCTTAGCGCCTTAGCGGCTTTGCGAGAAAAATTCTTACCAGCTATGTGGTGTAAATTCTTCGCGTCTCAGCGTCTCAGCGGTGTAAACTCTTAGCGTCTTTGCGTCTCCGCGGTGTAAATTCTTCACGTCTCAGCGCCTTTGCGGTGTAAAATTCTTAGGATCTCAGCGACAGAAAACGAGCGAGTCCATATTACTGTAAAGTCCTGAACATGTAAACTTGACTTAAAATACATTCCCGTGAATCGAGGATGTTCGCCAAACACAAAAGGCGATGAAAATTAACCGCAGAGGCGCGAAGGCGCAGAGAAAATTCTTAGCGTCTCAGCGTCTCCGCGGTGTAAACTCTTAGCGACTTTCCGTCTCCGCGGTGTAAATTCTTAGCGCCTTTGCGCCTTTGCGGTGTAAAATCTTAGCGTGAAAAGAGCATAATCCGCAAAACACAAAAGCAATGAATATTAACCGCAGATGCGTGTAGAAAATTCTTCGCGTCTCAGCGCCTTTGCGGTGTAAATTCTTAGCGCCTTTGCGCCTTTGCGAGAAAAATTCTTACCAGCTTTGCAAGAAGTACCAAAAATTGAAGATCCATCCTTCAGATTTTAAACAAGACCATTATATTTGGGTAAAAACAATGATGCCAAAGCGACTTTATAAAGCACTTGCCCGAAAATGGTTAATTCTGCCTGCCCTGGCCATTCTTTGTTTTGCCACAAGCCTGATTTTTAAAGACAATCCTGAACTGACAGAAAAATGGTATACACAAACCATCTATCCGGTGGTGGCCCGTATTCTGTCTTCCATAAGTACTATTTTTCCCTTTTCGGTTGATGACATCTACTACCTGCTGCTGATTGCCTCACCCTTTATTCTGCTTGGCTTATCCATCTTTAAAATTATTAAATTCAGGAAAGCCGGGAAATTAGCTCTTAACCTGATTGCCGCGAACTACATCCTGTTTTATTTGCTTTGGGGTTTTAATTATTTCAGGCCTGACCTAAACCATCGCCTTTCACTGGTTTCAAGATCCGAGAATAAGGAAGAATTCATCCGGGTATTTGAGCAGCTGATTGTGCAAACAAATGCCTTGCATTGCAGTTTCGATTCGCTGAGTAAAGCCGATGTTGACCGTTTAATTGAAGATTCGTACCAAAGACTGGCCCCTGCTCTGAAGTTAAAATATCCCATGGGCATGCGTAAGGACAAACAGATCACATTCAGTAATTTCTATGCGAAAACCGGAATTACCGGTTATTTTGGCCCCTTTTTCAACGAAGTGCATGTGAACAGACAGACCCTGCCCCTTGAATACCCATTCGTTCTGGCGCATGAAAAAGCGCATCAGTTTGGCATATGCAGTGAGGCCGAAGCAAATTTCTATGGCTGGATGGCTTGCAGATACAGTGAGTCACAAGCCCTGCGTTATTCCGGAAATCTTATGGTCTTGTATCACTTTATCGCACAGGCGTATGCCATGGAAGAATATCCTGAATTGATCAAAAAGTTAGACGAAAAAGTGAAGAAGGATTTTAACGACAGAAGTGCGCACTGGAGAAAGTTAAGAAATAAAAAAATGGACAAGGTGGCTTCAAAAGCAAACGATATTTACTTGAAATCCAACCATGTGAAAAAGGGAATTGAAGATTACAACGGCGTAGTTCAGCACCTTATGAATTTTACGCTGGATACTGCTTTCCAGGAAAAACTGGTATGGTGTGCAGAAAACAGCAGGTGAAGAATATTAACCGCAGAGGTATTATGAGGATGCATTGTATTTGCTCTTTGAAGCGCAAATCATAAATACTTATTGCACAGAGTTACACCGCTGCCGCGCAATTGTATGGCATGGCGCAGAGGTCAATAAACCCATGCGATACAACCGCGCGGGAGCAAGGAGAAAAAAATTGATTAGTGATTAATGGCTATTGATTAATGGAAGTGGTAGTTAAACGGTATGAGGTATACAGGGTTAGGGATCCGGACAACGATGACAACGAAAAAGACCGAAGTCCGGAGAAATTGATTAGTGATTAATGGCTATTGATTAATGGAAACAAATCAGGATATTCAGATTTTCGGATCTTCAGACAACAATGACAACAATGATAACGACGACAACAACGACAACGATGACAACAATGACAACAATGACAACAACGACAACGACGACAACGATGACAACGAATCATTGTTCACTGATCTCCGCGCCTCTGCGGTAAAAATTCCTGGCGTCTTTGCGCCTTTGCGGTGAAAACCCCACGAAGTTTTTTATTTTTGCCAG
>JBFEWU010000279.1:0-6217 GCA_041546215.1 Draconibacterium sp.
CTGCAATTACCTGTTTTCCCCAGGCATGGAATAATCCCGGGAATGCCACTCCTCCGGTTGTTGTGGTTCCTCCCAGCTGACTTCCATTTTCAATTAAAATAGTCGAGCATCCGGTACGTCCCGCCTGAATGGCTGCAATAACTCCGGCAGTTCCGCCTCCTACCACAAGAATATCGGTCTTTATTGACTGAATATTTTTATTGGAATCTCTTTTACTATTGTTCGCCTGCCCAACAACTGGAAATAAACTTCCAAGCGAAGTAAGTCCCAGGGTTTTAAGCATTGTTCTTCGGACAATTTTTGTCATCATTAAATATTTTACCCGTTATTTATAATCGTTTCTGTTGTAAGATATTCTATTGACTCTAAATCTAATCACAACATTTTAGAAATTATGTGATAAGCTCATTAAATTCTAGCTATTTGTTTTGCTGAAATTGTACTTTTTTATTTTTACACAGTACCATTTTAAAAGAAATTTCAATTTCTCAACACCGCCAACAACAGAAAAATCCCATTCAGCGGGCAAATCTTTGTCCATTTCCAATTCAATTAGAATGACATTTTTTCCTTTTTCGAGAGGATGATTATACCCAAAATCAAAAGCTCCCCGAAATGCAGGAGTTTTTATATCATGCCTGGTTTTCCATACCACATTGCTGTAGATCACTTCTCCCTTATAATATCCAAGATACGGGATAGCTGCTTTCTTGTTTTCCTTTTTAAATACTTAATATTTTCCGTGTTTTTTACAAAGCTCAATAAACTTTAATACCCTTTCAGGAGACACATCGTTTTGAAGAATATGGGCCGGAGAAATCATATAACCGCCGCCTTCACCTAAAATGGAGATCTTCTCTACGATGTCTTTTTCCAGTTCTTCGTCGGTTCCATTGGGTAACAGATCCTGCTGGTCGATGGCACCCCAGAACGCAAATTTATCGCCAAATCCTTTTTTCATATCTTCCGGCAAGTGACCGGGAACACCGGGTTGAACAGGATTAAAGATTTCAAATCCCATTTCACGGATATCGTCCAACAACTCCGCCACCGCACCATCGCAATGTAAAATTGGAATAATATCGGGATTGGATTCTTTAAAGCGCTGAATCATTTTGGTGTAAATCGGTTTCAACTGACTTCTAAAGGTATGGGGATCCATAATTAAACTCATCTGCGTTCCAAAATCGTCGCCAAACCAGATGGCATCTACTCCCTTTTCGATCAGTCGCAAACCTACCTGTGTTTGAAATTCGGCACAGGCCTCAAACAAGGGAATTACATATTCGGTTTCCATCATCATATCCACCAGTAGTTTTTCCATGCCGGCCAGCTGGTGGGCAAGCGAAAACACGGTTACTTCAATATCGCCAATTATCAGGTAGTCATCTTTGTATTTCTTCACCAGGGCTTCCGCATCGCGAAAACGTCCGGGAGCGTCTACTTCAGGAAATGCAAAAGCATCGATATCGGCTTTTGTTTGCGCATTTGCCAAAGGATAATCCACCACTTCCACATAAATATCGCCCTGGCGCATAAGCATTTTATACTCGTTGAGCCAATACCCGTTTTCATCTTTTACAATTTTAAAATCGTCGGAAACCGATGCTCCGGTAACCACCACATCGTTGCCCATTGCCAAACGCAATTCGTTGGAGCTAATGCGATAGGTTACATCTTCGTACAGGTTTTCGGTATAAGTTGCCGGAATTCCCAATTCTTTACTAAAGTGCTCGTACAACTGCCTGCACATTTCAAACTGAATGGGTACGCGGTCGGGCATTCCTTCCATTTTCCCCCATGCTTTTAATACTCTTTCTCTTGCATTCATTTTTGATTTTTTAAAGGTTATTGATTGTGATTTTTATTTAATTTTTAACAATGACATTATTGATTCTTGTTAGATACATTCTCTTTGTTGCCAATAACAGATTGTGTCAACTGAACCTTTATAGCAAGGATGGAAAGATTCCTCAGTCGTTGTTCTCCTTGCCAATTTATGCAGAGGGAAGTGAAGCGATAGAATTTGTTCCATAATACTTAATTTTCCGGGTGCGAATAATTCAATTCGAAAATCGTTCCAGCAATAAATCTTTCATAAAGCAGTTAATATCCCATTGATTTGCCACTGAAGAGTTGTCTTTAAGTGAAGTCCACATATAAGGTTGCGGGCCAAATTCCGGGGTAATTGTAAATAGTTCTCTATCCCCGGTCCTCTGTTCTTCAATTATCCTTCCCCACAGGCTAAGAAAAAAATCCACCTCATTCTTCCAGTAAGGGCTTCTAGGGTCGGGAATTTGTGGTCCCTCCGGAAAACCTACCCGCGCATGAATATGCTCCGTTCTAAGGATGGCTTCTTGCACTTCCTTTTCGAAATTTTCGAGGTAGCTTTCGGTAACACACACCCAATGCGAAAAGTCGGCTGTAATTTTCATTTCGGGTCGCAATGCAAATAATTCCCTTGCGTTTACAGGCCCAAAGCCAATTCTGCCACGATGCGTTTCATGTGCAATGCGAATGCCTTTTTTTGCTGCGAAATTTTCAGCTACATCAAGTACCTGAAGTTGATCTTCAAGCGTAAAATGATCTTTACCTGAATGCGAGTTGATAAGTATTGGATTGCTTTCGAGGGATAGATTCAGATAGTATTCAAAGGATTTACAAAATGCATCGATGGTGTCTCCCTTTGCCTGGTGCTGATGGCTCACCATTTGTAAACCGTAGTCTTCAAGCAAGCGAATAAATCTCCTTCTCTCATGTTTATCTTCAGGTAGCCATGTATCCACACCGTCGTAGCCGGCTTCTTTAACCTTTACAAAGAATGCTTCGATCTCCAGGTGTTCTTGCCCCCATTGCGGGCAAAGTATTTTTAAGTCCATTGATTTTACTTTAAAATTCATCAAAAGCAATCTGTTCACCGGATACACCCAGCTTATCAAGCATTTTTGTACAGGCTTTTATCATCTTTGGCGGTCCGCAGAGATAAAACTCAAGTGCCTTCGGATTGCTGTGCTGTTTCAAATAATTTTCAAAAACCACTTCATGAATAAAACCTGTGTGTCCCATCCACTTGTCTTCCTTCAGGGGTTCGGAAAGTGCCAGCTGAAACTTGAAATTAGGGTATTCCTGTTCATATTTTTGGAAATAATCGGTATAGTAAATTTCCTGCTTTGAACGTGCACCATACCAGTAACTCACTTTTCGTGCTGTCGATTCGTTTTCGAAAAGTTGAGCAATGTGTGCACGAATGGGAGCCATACCTGCACCACCACCGATATATACCATTTCCTTTTGCGTAGGTTTTATGTGAAAATCGCCAAAGGGGCCGATGGCCGTAAGCTCTTCTCCGGGCTTTAGGTTGAAGATATAACTTGAACCGATTCCCGGTGGGCAATCCTGTCCGGGCGGTGGAGTTGCAATCCGAACATTGAATCGCAGGTTCTTTTCCTTCAGATAATTGCTTGCCAGCGAATAATTATTACGCCGTCCACTATCCATGTTGCTGCTTTGCAAATTAAAAAGGCCTTGCCTTTCCCAAACAGTCCTGTAGGGTTCAGCAATGTCAAATTCGGCAAAACGTATTTCATCGTATTCAGGAATAGCTATCTGAAGGTAATCTCCGGGCAGGAAATCAATTTTTTCACTGGCATCAACCGGTTCGAGTACCAGCTCTTTAATAAAAGTAGCAACGTTCCTGTTGCTTGCTACTTTTAAGCGGTAACTTTTCTCAGGCCTTGTACCTGCGCCTCCTGCCTTTTCAATATTAAGCCACAAAAGCCCCGCTCTGTCTTCAACGGGATAAGTTGCCAAACCCCGGCAGACCGGAGCACGCGCCGGTGAACCATCCTCAAGATTAAAACGCCCGTTGTGTTTGGCACATTCAATCCGGTTTCCCTTTACCATTCCATCTGCCAAATGGGTATTTCCGTGTGTACAAATTCCTTCTGTTGCATAGAGCTTACCTGTTTTAGTCCTGTAGAGGGCAAAGGTCTTTTTCAGGTGATCAAAACGAACTACGTCTTCATAATCCAGCAAGGCTGAATCACAAACCTCGATCCAACCATCGGTGTCGGGCTTTAAATCTGACCTTAATACGGCTTGTTGGGCTTGTTCTTTTGGCACAGGAAGTTTTCGCTTAACATGATATGCCGGGTCTTTTATCTGTTTGAGAATGGTTGGCAGGATTTCGCTCCATGCTGAATATATGGAAGTGTACACCGGGGGACAATCGTCTTTTACCAGTTTATGAAGTTTTGGAAGTGCATGATAGGGTACCAAAGGAAACATATGGTGTTCGACATGGTAGTTCATGTTCCAGTAAATAAAGCGACTGACTGGATTCATGTAAACCGTTCTGCAGTTTAAACGATGGTCCAGCACATTTTCGGCAAGACCGGCATGTTGTGTGGTGTTGTGAATGATCATTAACCAGGTACCAAAGAGGTTTGGCAGCAATACCAAAAATACCGGGATCCAGGATTGCAAAACGATTGCGAAGGCGACAATCAATGCATAAATGGCTAAAATTATGCGCGCATTCCGATATATTTTTCCAAATTCAGTAACAGGAATATAGGTTTTCTCAGCCTCAGTTACCCTGCCCAAAGCATGATGCACCAAACTTGGGTAATAGTTTTTATACACTCCAATATTAAATACAGCTAGCACAAGTCCTTTTATATCCGGCGGTCGTGGGATTTGAATTTCAGGATCACGCCCGACAATAATGGTATCGCTGTGATGACGCGTATGACTCCAGCGCCACACCACCGATTCGCGCATGACCATAAAAGAGGCTACTTCATACACCACGTTGTTCATCCAGTCGCTTCGGAAAGCAGTTCCATGACTGCATTCATGCCACCTGGAATCGGAACTGGTTCCATAAAATACGGAATAAACCAGATACGGAATAAGTGCCCACCAGGTACCCCAGAGTAAAACCGTAGACCAGGCTGTACCTGCCAGAATAAACAACAGCAACAAGGTATCCCGAATTGCCGGTCCATTTCTTCTGTTCAACAATTCGCGCATGGTGCTTCGTGGTATAGGTGTCTGATACCAGTCGGCTTCGGCAAGTCCCAACGCCACAGCTCGTTTGGCATTTTCGCCTGTAAGCGAATAATCGAATTTATTTGGCGGGCGCATAAGCTTTGCTGTTCTATGATCTGATTCTTTATCCATTTCTTTTTACTTAAACCTCTATTTGGCATATTTTGAAATCATTATAACATGATTTGATTTCTATTGATTATTTTTAACACATCAATAAACGGTAATAATTGCGAATTTAAAAGACATGAATTGACATACAAATAGCACATTATGATATTTACACAACAATTTGAATTCAAAAAATACCTCCCCATTTCCGACCTGGATTACAAATGGGGACTTGTGGTCAATGATGTCGGCTTTTCACAGATCCCGAAGAATTCGGAATATCCACCCAAAGGCCATCCCGGCACACATATGTTTTCGTGGGAGAGCGGAAGAATATTGAATGGTTACCATTTTGTTTTAATTGCGGAAGGAGAAGGCGTTTTTGAAAGTCAATCGGCCGCGGAAATCCCAGTTAATGCCGGGGATGGTTTCATCCTTTTTCCCGGCGAATGGCACCGTTACAAACCCCTAAAGAAAGCCGGCTGGACAGAAAGCTGGATTGGTTTTTCGGGACATTTCGCAGAAAGCATTATGCAGGAACACTTTTTTAAAAAGGAACAGCCCGTAATTCGGAACTGTGCCACTATGCTGATTCAAAACCTTATAAAATCGGTATTTCAACTTATCCGGGAGGAACCACTTGGCTACCAGCGAACGGCTTCCGGTGTTTGTATTCAGTTAATGGCAGAAATTTGCAATATTCAAAAGGCAGCTGAGACACCCGGGCTTTCCTCATCGCTCATTTCAAAAGCCAAATACCTGATGAATAAAAAGATCAACGAGCGCATAGACTTTCATCTTTTTTGTAAAAACCACGGAATCAGCTATTCAAAATTCAGAGCAGATTTTAAACACCAGACCGGCTTTCCTCCTTTGCAATATTTTCTCCAGCTAAAGATTGAGAAAGCCAAAGATTTGCTACTAAATACAGACCTTAAAGCAAAAGAAATTGCTTTTCAACTTGGGTTTCAATCGGAAAACTACTTTGGGCGGATTTTTAAGTTAAAAACCGGATGTAGTCCTCATCACTCCAGGAAGAATGGTTGAGTTCCGA
>JBFEWU010000208.1:0-8284 GCA_041546215.1 Draconibacterium sp.
ACCCACGTACTCGGTAAATTTTGGGGAGCTTCCCATTTCACCCAGGGCAAAAATCAGGACACCCAATAATATCAGCCAGCCACTTTGCGTGGCAAACATAAGACCCAGACCTCCGGCAAGCACTAAAATTCCACCCATCATGGCCGCCAGGGGACGAAAGCGCATGACAAATGCCGAAACCATGATCTGAAAAACAATGATAAAGAAGGAATCCATGCTGGTCATGGTAACCGCATTAATGGTTCCATCCTTGCCAATGGTTTCAGCCAGCCAGGGCCAAACGGAATGCAAGCCATTGTACACCTTTGTGGTATCCACCCACTGATCAACAAAGATCCCGAAGGAATAATACAGCTGGTTAAATGCGGTCCAGAACAGGATCATAATCACCAGGAACATAACATATTTCCAGTTCTGCAAGGTAATCCAGATGTTTTTAAAGGCCTGAAGGATGTTGCTTACCAGGGAAGAATCGTTCTTTTCCCTACCCGGTTCTTTAAAAAAGAACAAGGTGATCACCGTGTTAATTCCAATAACAACTATGGCCATGTAAAAGACATATTCCCAGCTTAATTTCAACAAGGCACCGGCAACAAAGGGCCCGATAAAACCACCAATATTGATCATCATATAAAAGATGCCAAAACCAATGGAAGCCGTTTTGTCGGTGGTTGTTTTGGCAATCATGGCCGAAATTATGGGTTTAAAAAAGGCACCACCCACGCAGGTCCATACAAAGGCAAAGTACACCAGTGTATAACCTTCAAAAATGTTGATCATATAAAATCCCGATGCGTAAATGGCAAAGGCAAGCAGGAGTATTTTTTTATAGCCCACCTTATCGGCAATGGCTCCGGTAATTACCGGTAAAAAATACAAAAGTGCCGATCCGGTTCCCATGATCGCACCCTTTTGACCATTTGAAAAACCAAGTGCACCGGTGTCTGACGAGCCCACCAAAAACAATCCGAATGCCAGGTAAAAACCATACCAGGCCCAGCGTTCGAATAATTCAATTGTATTTGAAGTCCAAAAACTACGGTTATACCCTGAGAGTATCTTTACAAATGCCATGCTTCCTTATTTTAATGAAGCGCGAAAGGTAGGAAAAAGTTGGAAGACAGAAGACGGAAGACGGTAGATTTCTTATTTAAGCAATCCTTCTTCCCGCAATATTTTTCCTGCCCCGGTCAATGAAATAATATCTTCTTCGGGGAAACTGCCATCGGGCAATGGCCCGACATTCATCAACAAATTGGCATCCTTTGCCCAGGTATCTTTAATGATTTCAACCAGCTCTTCAGCCGTTTTATGCTTTCCATCGTTATTTTTATTGTACCCCCAGGCGTGTGGCTGCAGCGTGTTGCAAATTTCTTTGGGTTTATTTTTGTTCTTCTCGTAAACCATCCTGGCCACTTCAAACTGCGCCCCCACTTTTGCACTTGCATTTCTTTCGGGTGCTGAAAAGTCTTCATCGCCATTGGCCCCTTGTTTGAAAGAGATTAGGGCATGCGGACTCAAACTGCGGATTAAGGCATAGGTTTCTTCAACCGGGAACAGATCGGGCCTGTTATACAAACCCATAATCGGATCGAACCAGATTCCGGCAATGGTCGGATATTGGCTGAGCAATTCTTTCAGATGCTCATGCACATAATCCACATAAATCCGAAAATCCTCATCCTTCTGAAATTTATATTCAGGCTGAGCTTCTTTGTATGCCGGACGTGCATTGTTCCAGCCCGCATCGCGTGAATAAAAATAGGGATGTTTCCAATCGGCAGCGTAAGAATAGTACAGGAAAAGACCCAGCCCTTTCTCATTGCAGGCACTGGCCAGTTCGCCAATTAAATCGCGCCCGCATGGTGCATCCAGGCTATTAAAATCAGTCTGTTCCGTTTTAAACAGACAAAAACCATCGTGGTGTTTACTGGTGATTGTAATGTATTTCATCCCCGCCTTCAAAGCGAGATCAGTTATAAAACCGGCATCGAATTTATCGGCCGTAAACGTTTCTTTAAGCCGGGCGTATTCAGCCACCGGAATCGTATCGCGCAACTGCACCCACTCTCCTTTGGCAAGCTGAGCATATAGCCCATAATGAATGAACATCCCGTATTTTGCATGGGTAAACCACTTTAAATTGGCCTGCCTGGGATTTTCGGCGTATTCCTCCGAATATTCTTTTAAATAATTGGGAACATCGTTTTTTTGAGTATTGCACGCGATTAGTAATACGAATGCAAGATAAGCAAGTATTCGTGTCATAGTAAAGTTCAGGTTAAATGTGTAAAATTTCCAGCTTAAAATTCCAGCTTAAAGAAAATTGACATAAAAGTGATCACCATAATAATCGCAAACAGCATAATAAAGAAGCCAATCACTCCGATTTTAAATCCTCTTTTCGATTTTTCCTTTTTTGTTTCATTAATCAGGTAGTTAACTGATTTAAACAAGTTATGGGGAGCCTTTTCATTCTTCACAATGTAGTCGGCAGCACCTATCTTCATAATTTTCACCGCCACTTCAACATCATTCTGTGCACTCAGAAAAATAAAATCGGTATCCGGATTATCTTTTTGAATTTGAACCATCAACTCCAAACCGGTTTTCCCTTCCGAAGAGTAATCAAGAATAATCAGGTCGGGTTTGAGCTGAATATCTTTCATACATTCTTCACCACTCTTATATATCCTAAGATTGGCAAACCCTTTCGACTTTAGATGCCCTGCTATCAGGTCTCTGTACACAACGCTGTTTTCGATGAGGAAGATTAACGGATTTCTTGTTTTTTGCATAGCAATCAGTTTGTCAGTAAATCAGTTTCACTAAAAATACTATTTTTTTTATAGAATACAATCATTCCTGTCGCACAAATAGTAAACATAAATAATTTTCGGCCCGGTAAAAAGAAATTTGGTACATTTGATTTTCAAAAAATGAAGAGTGATTCCATGCTTTTAGCCATTGACATAGGAAATACCAACATCGTTTTTGGAGTATACGACAACAACGCATGGTTGAACGATTGGCGCATTCAAACCGACAAAGGTAAAACTGCCGACGAATACGAAGTCATATTCCGCTCCCTTTTAGCTGCCGGGGAAATAGGCAGGTCTTCGGTTACAAATATGATCATAAGTAGTGTGGTACCTTCTCTTGTGCATCCATTTAAAGAGATGTTGGGGAATTTATTCGAAGGTGCAAAAATGCAGTTTGTGGATCCGGACATTTACCCGTCTCTTCCCATACAGATTCTGAATCCCTACGAAATAGGCACCGATTTGGTTGCCAATGCGCTTGCTGCGTTTCAGAAATACGGGACAAACACCATGATTGTTGATTTTGGAACCGCCTTAACCTTCACCACCATTGGAAAAGATGCCGAGATCAGAGGTGTCGCCATTGCCCCCGGATTAAATACTGCCGTTAGCGCACTGGCCGGCAACACGGCACAACTCCCACAAATTCATTTAAGTCCGCCACCTTCGGTTTTGGGAGAAAACACCATCCATGCCATTCAAGCCGGGGTAGTATATGGATATACCGGTTTGGTCGACTCCATCATTGAACGAACGGAAGGTGAACTCAGGGAAAAAATTAATGTTGTGGCGACCGGAGGATTAAGTGCGGTTATCGCACCCCTCACAAAGAGAATAAAAACCGTAGAACCAATGCTCACTTTAGAAGGATTGGTTGCCATACATTCATTTTTATAAGGCGATCAGAATATCATTTCATTTTCCATTGAAATTTACTTCTTTTGCCAAATAGTTTTACACACATTGAACAAAGTGTAGATGGGGAATTGTTATCTTTGAAATTATTTTCGTGCAGATGGACAAAGTAAAGGGAAAGCTACTTGAAAAAATAAATAATCCGGCAGACTTAAAAAAGTTATCGATCAGGCAATTGGAGGATGTTTGTGACGATTTGCGAAATTACATCATTGATGTATTATCCACAAATCCCGGACATTTTGGGGCCAGTTTAGGGGTAGTTGAACTTACGGTTGCCCTGCACTACACATACAATACTCCCTACGACCAGCTCATTTGGGATGTTGGCCACCAGGCATACGGACATAAAATTCTCACCGGAAGAAGGGACAACTTCGACACGAACCGAAAGTTTAAAGGCATTAGCGGATTCCCCAAACGTAGTGAAAGTGAATATGATTCGTTTGGCGTGGGACATTCATCCACGTCAATTTCGGCTGCTTTGGGAATGGCAGTTGCTTCTAAAATAAAAAACGAAGAAGAGCGAAAAGTAGTTGCCGTTATTGGCGACGGAGCAATGACCGGGGGGATGGCTTTCGAAGCTTTGAACAACGCGGGTGGCGAAAATGCCGACATCCTCGTTATTCTGAATGATAACAACATGGCCATTGATCCCAGCGTTGGTGGCTTAAACAAATATTTGCTGAATATTTCGAAATCGAATACCTACAACCGTTTTAAAACCGACGTGTGGGAGGGATTGGGTAAACTGGATGGTTTCGGGCGAAAAGCCCGGAGGTTTATCCAGAAAAACCAACATGCCCTGAAAAACATGATTCTGAAGGAAAACAACCTTTTTGAAGCCTTTAATTTCAGGTATTTCGGACCGGTTGACGGGCACGATGTGGTCTACCTTACTAAAGTTTTAAACGACCTGAAAGAAATTCCCGGACCAAAACTTCTGCATGTAATTACCCAAAAAGGGAAGGGCTTTCGACTGGCTGAAATCAACCAGACCAAATACCATGCACCGGGTGTATTCGACAAAGAAACCGGGGAGATCTATAAATGCGATTGCCCGGTGGATAAAGCACCAAAATTCCAGAATGTTTTTGGCGAAACCCTGGTTGAGCTGGCTGAAAAAAACGAAAAGATAATAGGGATTACTCCTGCCATGCCAACGGGTTGCTCCATGAACCTGATGTTTGAAAAAATGCCCGACCGCGCTTTCGATGTGGGAATTGCGGAGCAACACGCCGTGACTTTCTCGGCCGGATTGGCCACGCAAGGCATGGTGCCTTTTTGCAACATCTATTCAACCTTTATGCAGCGTGCCTACGACCAGGTTGTGCACGACGTTGCCATTCAAAACCTGCATGTTATTTTTTGCCTCGACCGTGGCGGTTTGGTTGGCGAAGATGGCCCCACGCACCATGGCGTTTTCGACATTGCCTATATGCGCTCCATACCCAACATGATCGTTTCGGCTCCCATGGATGAAATAGAATTGCGAAATTTAATGTATACCGCTCAACTGGAAGAAGTTGGTCGTCCGTTTTCCATTCGTTACCCACGAGGCTGTGGCATAAAACCGAACTGGAAAAAACCCTTCGAAAAAATTGAAATCGGCAAAGGCCGTAAACTGGCCCATGGAAAAGATATTGCCCTGTTGAGCATCGGCAAAACCGGTGTATTTGCAAATCGAGCCGTTAAAAGCCTTGCAAACAAAGGTGTTGAAGCCGCGCATTATGATATGCGTTTTGTAAAACCGCTGGATACCGCTTTGCTGGATGAAGTATTTCATAATTTTGAATTCGTAATAAGCATAGAAGACGGAACTGTACAGGGCGGTTTCGGTAGTGCCGTGCTTGAGTATATGGCCGAACAGGGCGTTTCATCAAAAATGAAAGTATTGGGAATTCCGGATAAGTTCATTGAACACGGAACACCTGAAGACCTCTACAAGGAATGTGGTTTTGATACCAAAGGAATTGTAAAGGCCGTACTGAAATTCCTTGACAAGTAGTTTTGTTATTACTATTTATCACTTCTAAAATAATACCCTTTCACCTGATATCCGGCCAAAAAAAAAGCCGCTTTTACTTTATTCTTCAAAGTAAAATCCAGTGATAACGCTGCTATTGCTGAATTCTCCTTTTCGACTACACCAAAAATCCTCCATTTTCTTATGAGCAGACCAACAGGCAAAGTGCCATTAGCCTTTCTGTGAGAAAGGATATTCGATACAATCTCACTACTGTCCGACTAAATTAGAAAAGATTCCTCGCTACGCGTCGGAATGACAGGTTTATGAAGCCTTTTCAAACCTAACTGATTGTTATTCTGAACGAAATGCAATGGAGTGAAAGAATCTTTTTCATAAAAGCCAATTAGTGGATTACTAGTGATATAATATTTTTATCTTTAAATCGTTTCCAATTCGAAACATAACCAATTATAATGAGACGAATTTTCGAAACAGAAGAAATAAAACCATCGATGGAAAAATCGAATAAAATTGAAAAAGTCTCGTTGTACGTTTAAAACCATTTGCATTGGACATATATCTTAAAAGACGCCGGGGAAAAATTCTACTTCTGTTTATAGCCATACTGATTGGTGTATCATCCTTACTCTATACCAGTTGGCTTACCAATAAGATGGAATTGGAAGAAAGAAATAAAGTTGAACTTTGGGCAGAAGCCATAAAGCTCCTGGGTAATATGCCCATACGGGCAACCGACGAGCAAGGAAAAATAATTGCCAGAGAGAATAATCCGTCTGCATCTGCTTCTCTGGAACTGGATGTGCTGGAAGACCAGCTTACTACCTTTTTAAGTATGGTTACCATACAAAATAAAACCATTCCGATTATTGTCCTTAACGCCGACAGTTCTTTTCAAATGGCGGCGAATATTAATTATACTGAAGCCCGGAAAGAAGAAGTAATAGCCCGTGAACTTAAGAAGATGCAGGAACATTCGGAACCCATTATTATCCGTTTGCCTGACGAGACGGGCGTTCCTTCCGAAGAAAATATACAGCTGTTTTATTACCGTGAATCCAGCATTTTGCGAAACCTGCGCTTGTACCCCATTGTGCAGCTTGTTGTAATTTTCATTTTTATTCTCGTGGCATACTTTGCCTTTAATGCCACCCAACGGGCCGAGCAAAACCAGGTTTGGGTAGGCATGTCGAAAGAAACGGCTCACCAGCTGGGCACTCCAATTTCATCGCTTATGGCATGGATTGAGTTATTAAAACTAAAAAAAGTGGATGAGAGCCTGGTAAAAGAACTGGAGCGCGACACCAAACGACTGGAAAGAATCACAGAACGATTCTCGAAAATCGGATCAAATCCTGAGTTGCTTCGCTTAAATGTAGTGGAAGTATTAAACTCAGCCATAAATTACCTAAAGCGTCGTTCTTCGGATAAGATCAAATTTGAAATTAAGTATGACGAGAATTCATACATAGAAACACCCATAAACTCCGCCCTTTTTTCGTGGGTCATCGAAAACATTTGCAAAAATGCCATTGATGCCATGGAAAACAAAGGAACCATAACTGTAAATGTTAAGGAAAAAGACAGCCAGGTGCTCATCGATATCCGCGACACGGGAATTGGCGTTGCAAAAGCACACCATAAAACAATCTTCCAACCCGGCTATTCAACCAAAAAACGGGGTTGGGGACTTGGCCTTTCGCTGGCGAAACGTATTGTTGAAATTTACCACAACGGGAAAATATTTATTAAATCATCGGAACTTGGCAAAGGAACAACCTTCCGGATCGTGCTCAACAAGTAATGGGCATTGACAGGATTTTCGGATTTTCAGATTTAAATTAATCAATTTTTGTTGTCATCGTTGCCAGGTTATCCACATACAAAGAATCCGTCACCCTGAGCGTAGTCGAAGGGTGTTTCCATGAATGCTGGACTGCTGGATTTTCAAACTTTCAGACTTTCGGATGTGGTCAATCAGGCAAACCTTTATATCCCTTTAATATATTGTTGTCGGGTTGTCATTGTTGTCGTTGTTGTCAAGTGTGTTCTCTTTGGTTAAAAAATCCTAACCGCAGAGGTTCGCAAAGTTCGCGCAAAGAACCACGGAGATCTTTGCTGGATTTCTGAATGTCTGAAGAGCCGAAAATCTGATTATCTGAAAATCCTGATTAATCAATAGACAATAATCACTAATCAATTTCTTCCGACTTCGGTCTTTCCCAACCCCAGCGGGGTTGAACGTTTATAGAAATAGAAGGGGACAGCGAAAGGTGCGACTCCGGATGGAGTCGAATGTGTGTCCCACCAACCCTGTTTTCTATAAACATATGACGCCGCTGGCGTCAACCTTTTATCAAATATATTGAGCAGGTGAGCCCGAGTCACCAGCTGAACTACTTCCCTGGCTTGAACCGTTATTCCTTTCTCCTTCGGGGTCTAAGGGCGTTAGCCGACGTACCAGCTGAACCTGCACCATTCTTTGTTTGGAGCACGATTTCGCGAGGAGGTACGACGAAGCGATCTCACCCTTATTTGCTCCATACCCAACTTGTAGCGT
>JBFEWU010000184.1:0-9328 GCA_041546215.1 Draconibacterium sp.
GTGGTAATTATTATAAATCCTGACTTCTTTGGTTAACGTTTCTTTGTAAAAAAATATTTATCATGGAACTAATTTTACCTTTCGTCTTGGTCATTCTTGCCAGCTTTTTCCAGGGAACATTTGGTTTGGGAATGAAGTTTATTAAACCACTTGCCTGGGAAGCCTGGTGGCTGGTACATGTTACCATTGCCATGATTATTTTTCCGATGATATGGGCATTTATCGCGGTTCCCGATTTAATCAGTGTAATATTTTCTGTCGATGGGAGTGTGCTTTTTAAGGCCATGCTCTATGGATTTCTTTGGGGAATAGGGGGAATACTTTTTGGTAAAAGTGTTGGTAAAGTTGGTGTTTCATTAACCTATGGAATTGTAATGGGGCTGGCATCGGCAGTGGGTTCTATTGTTCCTTTGTTTCAGATTGAAAATGCAACAGCACAACCTGCATTTCCATTTATCATTCTTGGTGTAGTTTTTATCGTAATCGGTGTAGTGATTGTAGCCTATGCCGGAATCAGAAGGGATAAATTAAATAATCCCGATACGGGTATCTCAAGTGGTAAAGCCTTTCAGCTTGGTTTATTAATTGCCATTTCAAGCGGTGTGCTTTCGGCCTTATTAAATGTAGGCTTTGCAAATGCAGGCCCCGTTGCAGAAGCGGCAGTAAGTGCTGGTTCAAAAACCAATACTTCAAGTCTTGCGGCATGGGTAGTTGTGCTCTGGGGGGCATTTTTAATGAATGCTTTGTACGCGGTAATTCTGCTTGTAAAGAATAAATCATTCTCTTCATACAAAGGTGCATTTGGAACCAAAGCCTTTCGATGGTCTTTGCTGGCGGGTTTGTTTTGGTTTGCAGCGCTGGGTATTTACGGACAGGGTGCCGCTTTAATGGGCAGTATAGGTCCTGTAATTGGCTGGCCCATGTTATTGGGATTATCCTTGATAATAAGCAACGTATGGGCATATAGGGAGGGTGAATGGAAAAATGTAAAAGCACCATTCAGAATTATGCTGGCAGGTTTGGCAATAATCATTATAGCATGCATAATTCTGGGATATTCAAACGGATTAAATTAGACCAAAGTGAGAATAGCTAAAGTAGAACCCATCATTTTATCCCATAAGCTGGAGGAAAGTTTTTATTTTTCGCAATGGGAATACAGCGAACGAAAAATTTGCATTGTAAAAATAACAACCGAAGATGGATTGGTTGGCTGGGGTGAGGGATACGGCCCTGCGGAGGTTTTAGCGTCAGGGATTAAGTTTCTTAGCCAGTTTATTATTGGTGGTTCGGTGTTAAATAATGAGGGCCTTTGGCAGCTGATGCACCGCAGGTCCATTGATTACGCAAGACGGGGAATTCTAGTGGCATCACTCAGTGCAATTGATCTGGCACTTTGGGATTTGAAAGGGAAGATCCTCGATCAACCCATTTCTGTTCTTTTGGGGGGAAGAAAACGCGAGCAAATTCAGGCGTATGCCACCGGGATGTATTTTTCAAATTCCGAAAATTTGGGCGATAAACTGGCTGAAGAAGCGGTGATGTACAAAGAACAGGGATTTACAGCCATGAAAATGAAGGTGGGTCACACGGTCAAAGAAGATATTGAATTTGTGGGAAAAGTCAGGAAGGCCATTGGCGATGATGTTGAACTGATGGTGGACTCGAACCACGCATATAGTTTAACGGAAGCGGTTAAACTCTCTCGGAATATCGAAGAATATGATATTTCGTGGTTTGAAGAACCGGTCAGTCCTGAAGGATATGACGCGTATCGTGAACTGCGAAGCAAGACAACCATCCCCATTGCAGGAGGCGAATGCGAATATTTGAGGGATGGTTTTTTCCATCTCCTTCAAAATAAAAGTGTCGATATTATTCAACCCGACATCTGTGCCTGTGGCGGAATTACAGAGGTGAAAAAAATAATTTCAATGGCACAAACTTTTGGGATTGATTATGTCCCTCATTGCTGGGGAACGGGAATTGCCTTAAGTGCTGCAATGCAGGTTTTATGCAACTACGACATTATGCCCGGTAGGATGTTTGAGGCCAATGCACTTATGGAGCTCGACTGCACCGAGAACGGGCTAAGGCAAAAACTAACAACCCCGGTGGTTCAGGCTGTCGATGGAATGGTTGATGTTCCGGATAATCCGGGATTGGGTATTGAAGTTGACGAAGATGTTGTAAATTTCTACGCTGTAAAAAGTTAAAACAAAACAATCATGGATTACGGATATAAAAAAATGTATATCGACGGTAAATTGGTCGATGCCGTTTCAGGTGCAAGGGAGCAGGTAATTTGCCCGGGCACGGGAGAAGTTGTCGGCCACATTGCCTGGGCGGGGAAGGAAGATGCAGAACTGGCATTAAATGCCGCTCAGGCTGCTCATAAAAAGTGGTCGAAAATGAGTTTAAATACCCGCAAAAAGTGGATGGATAAGTTGCGTGATGCTGTTATTGAACGTGAACACGACATCAGGGAGTCGGTAATGTATGAAATGGGGAAAACTTACAACCAGGCCATGGAAGATTACGAAACCGTGGTGAATGCGCTGCAGTGGTACCCGCAGGAAATGCTGCACCGGCGCGATGAAATCATCCCTGATCCTGACGGGACCCATGCTCACCAGGTTGTTACGCAAGCTGCAGGAGTAGCCGTCGGGTACCTGGCATGGAATTTCCCTTTGTTAAACCTCGGATTTAAAATTGGCCCTGCCTTGGCAGCCGGTTGTGCGCTTATTCTGAAACCGTCGGCAAACGCACCTCTTTCTGCCTATTTAATAGGTGAAATTCTGGAGAGTATCGATTTCCCCAGGGGAGTGGTTAATGTGTTGGCAGGCTCAAATGAGGAGTTGGCATTAACGCTTTCTTCCAGCAAAATCCCACGTGTAATTACCATGATTGGTTCATCTGTTTCCGGAAGGATTGCCATGTCTCAGGCTGCTACATCCATTAAACACTTTAGTATGGAACTGGGAGGAAATGCACCGGCCATTGTTTTTGATGATGCCATTTTATCACAGGCGGTAAATGATTTGTCGGCACTGAAGTTTGGAAACTGTGGTCAGATATGTGTGTCGCCAAACCGGATTTTTGTTCATGAAAACATATACGATGAATTTGTTGAACGCTTTGTGGCAAAAGCGGGGAAGCTGGAAATTGGATTTGGCAACGACCCTAAAATCGACATGGGACCTATGGTTGATGAACGCTCCCGTAATCGAATTATGAAATTGGCGGAAACAACGATTGCCGAAGGTGCCAAACTGGAATGTGGTGGAAAAATCCCTGCCGATAAATCCAAAGGATTTTTCTTTGAACCAACCGTTTTTACGAACGTCAACCGCAATATGACCATTTTCAGGGAAGAAATTTTTGGCCCTCTTGCTGCCATTTACAGATTCTCTAAAGATGAAGAAGTGCTGGATATGGCTAACGATTGCGAAGTAGGTTTGTCAAGCTATGTTTATACCAGTGATATGAACCGTATTCATAAATTTTCTGCTGAACTGGCAGTAGGTGAAGTACATGTAAACGGATTTAAATATGCAATTTACCTGCCCCACGGAGGAGTAAAAGAAAGTGGTTTGGGACACGATTGTTCTCATCTGGCACTTGACGACTATCTGGAAAAGAAACGAATAACAATCAGAATTTAAGATATGCTGCCCATAGAACAAAAAGCAATGACTCCCGCAGTGATGAAAGCAATTGATGCTGCAGGAGTGGTTGCTGTACTTGTAATTGATGAATTAAAACACGCCCTTCCTCTTGCAAACGCTTTGTTGCAAGGTGGAGTGAATGCGATAGAACTTACGCTTCGCACGCCCGTGGCCCTGGAAGCAGCCGGGATAATCAAAAAGAATTTGCCTGAGATTAATCTTGGAATCGGAACCGTTTTAACCGTTGAACAGGTAAGGGCGATTGCAGATTTAAAGGTCGATTTCGCTGTTGCACCGGGTTATAATCCACGAATTGTTGAAGCGGCACAAAAACAGGCTCTATCCTTTGCTCCGGGAATTACAACTGCATCAGAACTGGAAGGGGCAATTGAGCAAGGATGCCGGGTTTTAAAGTATTTTCCTGCTGAACCCATCGGAGGGATAAATTTCCTGAAAAATATGGTGGCTCCCTATCAGTACCTGGGATTAAAGTTCATCCCGCTTGGAGGAGTAAACATGGAGAATGCAGCCGCTTATCTGGAATCGGATTTAATCACTGCCATTGGAGGTTCGTGGATCGCACCACGGCCACTGATTCAGACCGAAAACTGGGAAGCCATTACAACAAATGCCCGGGAAATTACAGGTCTGATCAGTCAGATAAGAAATAAGTAAGACTAAAGGATTGGCTTGTGATTCTGCGTCTTCCGGCTTCGGTCTTCCGTCGGATTAATAAAACACGAAATGAATATTAACCACAGAGAATAATCTCCGCGTCTTAGCGCCTTAGCGGTGAAAATAAAGAGAAGTTCCGCAATCCTGTAAAACATTAAAAACGAACGTTTAACAAAAAAAGATACCCATGAAGACCATTGTAACTTTTGGAGAGATAATGGGGCGTTTATGTCCTGAGAATTTCCTGCGATTCCGCCAGAGTATGCCGGGAAAACTGGAGCTTACTTTTGCTGGTGCAGAAGCTAACGTGGCAGCATCGATTGCCATGTTGGGAGGGAAAGCACGATTTGTTACGGCTTTGCCCGATAATGAAATGACCGAGGCTTGTTTAACGGTTTTGAAAGGGATTGATGTGGATGTGTCTTGTATTCAAAAAGTTAAACAAGGCCGGTTTGGATTGTACTTTGTAGAACGGGGTGCTAATCAACGTCCAAGTCGTGTAATGTACGACCGTGAGTATTCTTCGGTTTCAATGACGCCGGGAGAATCCTTTGATTGGAAAAGAATTATGGACGGTGCCGGTTGGTTACATACAACCGGAATTACACCTTCCCTTTCAGAAGTGTCTGCCAATGCTACCGAGGTTGCAGTTCGAACAGCAAAAGAAAAGGGGCTTACCGTTTCATGCGACTTAAATTTCAGAAAGAAACTATGGCAATGGCAAAACGGGACACCGGCCAATGAACTGGCACAGAAAACCATGCGTACCATATTGCCATACATCGATGTTGTTATTGCCAACGAGGAAGATGCTCATGATGTGTTGGGGATTTCTGCCGACAATACCGATATCGAAGGTGGTCGCCTGGATGTTGCAAAATATGCCGATGTGGCAAAAGAGGTTGTACAACAGTTTCCAAATGTTAAAAAAGTAGCCATTACTTTACGTGAAAGCCTTTCGGCAACGCACAATAACTGGGGGGGACTGTTATACGATTCAACAACAAAAGAAGCACATTTTGCCCCACTCGATGCCGAAGGTAATTATTTCCCTTATGAAATAAAGGCAATTGTCGATCGGGTTGGAGGTGGAGATGCGTTCGGAGCAGCTCTTATATATGCACTCAATACCCCGGATTTTTCGGAAGCGGATAAAGCTATCCGATTTGCTGTGGCAGGATCATGTCTATGTCACTCGATAAATGGAGATTTCAACTATTCGTCGCGTGCAGAAGTAGAAGCCTTAATGGGTGGTGCCGGCTCGGGCAGGGTAGTACGATAGTTAATCCTCTTGTTCCCGGATATTCCAGAATACGATCATATAGAACGTGAGTCCGATGATCTGTTATTTTATTCGGTAAACTCAAATTTTAAAAACAGAGTGCATTGTCAGAAGACTCCTAAGGTGAAATTTGTTTGTTGAACAAATTCCGAGAGTGTAGCGTATCAGGATAAAGGAGTTTAATACTCCGATGCTTGGTTTCGCAATAAGAGGGATGCATATTTGATACCTCGTTAGCTTTGCTGCGAGGTCGTTCATTTCAGAAGATTTTTGTACTATTGTTATTATGAAGCTTGTCTTGAAAAATGATACAGATGGTTCGCTGAATGAAAGGTTGGATATTACCAGGAAAGAAATTCCCTGTTTGGATTCGTCCTGGCATTATCATGCACAATACGAACTTTTGTATATTTCTAAAAGTAGCGGGATTCGCTTCGTGGGTGACAGTGTTTCGCAATTTGCGCCCGGCGATTTGGTTTTGGTAGGTCCGTATTTACCCCACCTGTGGAGGAATGATCCTTCTTTTTATAAAGAAGAAGATGTAAACAAGGTAAAAACCATCGTCATAAAGTTCACGAAAAACTTCATCGGCGAGGGAACTTTTAATCTGCCTGAATTTCTCGGGATAAATAAATTACTGGAACTTTCAAAGTTTGGAGTCTCCTTTGGCGATCATGTCAGTCATAAACTACACTCCGACCTGGTGGGTATAATCGATTTGTCGCCTGCGAAACAAACTATTCTTTTATTGGAAATTTTGCACCGTTTATCGCTTGCTGAAGATAAAAATGTACTATCCTCAACGGATATGCGTCAGTACACTACTGATAATTCAGACCGGATCGATGAGGTTATAAAGTACATATCGAATAATTATGCCAACGCGATCAGTCTGGAAGATGTTTCTGAAGTTGCCTGTATGACTACCAACTCTTTTTGTCGTTTTTTCAAAAAAACAACCAACAAATCATTTACCGAATTTCTAAACGAAGTACGTATCCGTAATGCATCACGTTTACTGGCCCAGGAGGAAATGCAGGTATCCGAAATCTGTTATTCGGTCGGATACAATTCCATTACTAATTTTAACCGCCAGTTTAAAAAAATTATGGGCCATACGCCTAAAAATTACAGGCAATCCATGTAGGTTTAAATCCTTTTCCGTTTATACCTGACCACACCCTTGGAGTAAAATGTGGCATTGTTTTTACCATACCCACCAGGGTGCCTGTAGGCATTCTCCATAAACCAAAATGTCAAAAACGGCATGAGCCACAATGGCAGGAATGGTGCTTTTTGATATTTCCTTTAGGAAAGCCGCCAGGAGGCCTGCCACAAAAGTCAAAAGAAATAATACGCCGATATGAATATCCAGCATATTTGCCGGAATGATAAATAAACAACTCTTGTAAGCGGAGTGAGAAAAGCCTGCAAACAGCACACCAAAAGGAGTATTTATTTTTCCTGCATGCCCCTGAATAAATCCCCTGAATATCAACTCTTCCATCGTACCAATCAGTGCAGCAACCATTGCAAACCGGTGCAGGCTTTGGGGGAAAATATTGGTCCCCATGGAAATGCTGTAAAGTATTGAATACATTAATCCCAGCATCAATCCAAAGAATAAAAACCGGATCGTTCTGCGATGAAAAACTAATCCAAACTCCTGGAGAAAATTGCGAAATGAAGAAATATTCCGGCTAATGATAGAGCCAGAGAGCACCAATCCGGCCATGGAGATCAGGATTTTCGGAAAAGCAGAATGGATAAATAATGAAAAGAGCATTAAGCCAAGACAGCAGATGCATAGCTCTGGAAGGCGTTTATTTTTAAGAGATATTCGGGTTGCGCTCATAAATGATAACTAAGATTTCCTATTTGCACTCAAATATTTCTTTCTAAAAACAAAAATTATTATCAGTGGAAACAGAAGAAAAATCCATCCCGATCCCAGGCAAAAACCTGTATTTGGAACGATTGTGCAATCGGGTAATGACATTTTTAATGTAGCCAGGTAGGTAGAATCCTTAAACGTTTCGTCGGGTATGGATAAATATTTTAGCTGCTTCAGTGTTTTTGGCGTTGTACCGTCGTACAAAGAGTCGGAAACAACTAAAGCAGTTAGTTTTGTCAGGTTTTTTAATGCAGTCATATCGGAGACATTCTCACATGATATCAATTCAAGTACTTCCAGGTCCTTATTCTTCTTAATGATTACATTAAATTCATCCTGCTTTATTTCCGGTGGTACCGCCAGCCATCTGAGGGATGAGAATGCATTCAATGGCTCCATATTTATTTGCTTTTCGGAAGAGATAATGAGGTTTAATGCCTCCAGTTGATTAAAGGTATTTAGCTTTGTTAAACTCAAAAATTTTTCATTCAGGTCAATGAGTGATAATGACTTTAAGTTGTTAAGATTCTTAATCATGGACAATCCTGACAGATCACAATCCATAAAAGAAATTTTTTCGATCTGATGGTTATTGGCCAAAAAATCATCTTTTATCTCTTCATCGAATTCAGACTCAAGCAGTATTAATTGCTTTAACTCCGGCATGTGGGGCAGGGCTTTGGAAAAAACAGAATCACCAGGGCCGAGAATAAGTACCCTGGTTTGGGTCAGAGAAGCCAAAAGGTCAAAATCCTTCTGTGCGACCTCGGTATAGATCCACAAAGGTTCAAACATTTCCACAATGGATTTAGTTGTATTATTTAGCGGAACAATTAATCCAATATCTGCATTAATAGCTGCAATTTTTTCAATGTAGGGTAAATAGTCTCCGGGTATTGCATCATCGAAAACAAGAGATCTTAGTGCTTTTATATCCGAATTGCTCAGTTGTGCGAAAATTGGCAGAGTATTATCATGCGGAGAAATGCGTATGGATGCGAGCTTCTCATTGATATAGAGCAATGAATCGTTCACTTTAATGTTATATTCCCGGGTATTTGACTTTTGATAATAATCCATAAAAGATTCGTCGATATAGACCATATCTCCTTCCTCCAGTAATATGGCACTGGAACTCGTGCTGTCGGTATTAATAGAATAGAGGAAATAGGATTTTGAAAAATTATTCAGCGAAGTTTCTCCATTCGCACTTACCTTAACAATGTCGTATAGATTATCTGGCTGATTCGAACATGACAGCACAGTAAGCCCAATTATTATTGAAAGTACAATATTTGCAAGATGAGAGGACTGCGGAATTCTTATTTTTTCTGTGGGCTGAGCACCTTTTTGTTTTGCGGTTGGCATACCTGTTCTCCTTTCCTGATTTTGGTTTACGTTAAATTGAATTATGTTACGCAGCAACATTTAAATAGTTTCAAAAGATTACCTTTTGCGTAAAATCAGAATATATTAGTACAGGACGTTTGATTTACAGTATTTTACATGAGATGATTGAATTAAAAACCTAAAACGCAAAATCATGAAAAAGTTTTTTCTTTTAGCAGTGCTTGTAACGTTTATTGTTGCATGTGAAAAATCAGATTTCGTTTCTGATTTGGATGAACTTACTCTAAAGAGTGTTGAAGTGACGGGTAATGGTGCTCCCAGTGGCGCGCATTATAACCTGAATATTATTGGTGTGAAGAATAAAAAAGATGCCACCATGACCGATGGAGAAGGGCACAGAATCTTTGTCCTTCTGGGTAATGAGGGAGTGAAGGCAAACACCAAAATAAAATTAACTGA
>JBFEWU010000447.1:0-3565 GCA_041546215.1 Draconibacterium sp.
TTATGCCCGGATTGTTGAGGCGGGAACGGTATGTGCTGTTTGCGGTTGCATTAACCGCTACCATTCTGATCGCCACCCAGTTCAACATCTGGTATTTTAATTATCTGATCGATTTCCTCTTTCCCGATTATTACTTTATCTCGTACCATTCCCGGCCTGTTTTGCTGATTATCTTTGCGGCCTTCCTGGTGGGTACCACGCTGATCAGGCTGGCCGAAGACTGGATTTATTTCAATCAAAACAAGAACCGTGAATTAACGAAGCGGAATGAACAGATCCAGATGCAGCTTACCTCCCTGCGCTCTCAGATAAACCCCCATTTCCTCTTCAATTCGCTCAATGTGATCTATGCGCTGGCGCTTGACAGTAAATAAACGGCCACAGAGGCCATCGTACAGCTGTCGGATGTCTTGCGCTATATCATCTACGACTCCAATGGGGAACAGGTGCCGCTGAAAGAAGAAATCGCCCTTTTGAAAAACTACATCGGTTTCCAGAAGTTCCGCAACCGGGAGGCCGAAAAGGTGCACTTCGACATACAGGTGAAAGACCCCGACTACCCCGTCTATCCCATGCTCCTGCTGCCCCTGGTGGAAAATAGTTTCAAACACGGGTCAAAGGCTTCGGATGCCGATTACTTCATCCGGATTCGACTGGAGCAACAGGAAAATACCCTGGGGTTCACTATCGAGAACCGGTATACCGAGATTCCCGCGAACGGGTCGCTGGCACATTCGGGGGTGGGCCTGGCGAATGTGCGGAAAAATCTGGAAATTGTGTACCCGAATGCCCATGCGTTCGAAGTGCTCAAAAAGGGAGGAACCTTTAAAGTAGTACTCAAATTGTTTCAGAAATGCTCATTAGATGCCTCATCGTAGACGATGAACCTTCGTCCCAGCAAGTGCTGGAACGGTTCGTAGACCAGGTCGATTTCTTGAAGCTTGCCGGGGTTTGCAACGATGCGGTGGAAGCCCTTCAGAAACTCAGGGAAGACCAGATCGACCTGATGTTCCTGGACATCAACATGCCCAAGATCACCGGATTGGCCTTTCTGAAGTCGCTGCCCGACCCTCCCGAAGTGATCATCACCACGGCCTATTCCAAATACGCCCTGCAGGGCTTTGAATTAAATGTTGCCGACTATTTATTAAAACCCTTCACCTTCGAGCGGTTTTTTACGGCCGTGAACAAGGTAGTCGACAAAATAGGCCCTAAGAAGGATCACAAAAATGAAGATCCCTTCCTTTTGATCCGATCCGACAAAACCCTTCACAAGATTTCCTGCAATGCCATCCTCTTTATCGAGGCGTACGGCGATTATGTCAAGATTCACCTCGACGATCAGTCCATCCTGACCAATAGCACCTTTACCGCCATTCTGGAGGCCTTGCCCGCAAACAAATTCGTTCGCACGCACAAGTCTTTTGCCGTCAATGTCGAAAAGCTGAACAGCATCAGCGGCAATCAGATTGCCATCGGAAAACATAAGGTACCGGTCGGATATAAGTTCAAACCCGCGTTTATGGAGTTTCTCAATAACTCCCGGTAATCTCCCGGAAATTAGTCCTGGCCTGCGCCCGGTTTCCGAAAGTGGGCAGAGGTAAAGCAATATCATCAGGAAAGGCAGGTGCCAGACTATTTCCCGGTGGAATTCGCGGCGAGGAAACCATTTACATCCAACCAATGTATAAAAGCGTCGAACCAGCGGTTGCTGGTCCGATTCGGATTGCCGAGTCCAAAACCATGGCCGCCATTCTGGTACAGGTGGAATTCCACCGGGCGACCGGCCTTGTGCCACGATTCGATAACCCCAAATTGTCCGCCGAACAAGAAATCGTCCGTGGCAATCACATTGAACATGGGCGGCGCGTCTTGCGGGACCTCAACCGGCCCCATTCCTCCGTAAATCGGGCCGATGAAGGCCAGGTCCATGGTCTTGGAGTTCAGAACCGCATGCATGGTGAGGCCGGCCCCGGCCGAGAAGCCGATCATCCCGATCCGCCCCGTATCCACTCCCCATTCGCGGGCCCTTTTCACAATCAGTGCATAGGCTGCTTCTGCGTCCTGGAGTTGGTTGCTCAGATCGCGCTGCATCCTGCGGGGAGGGGGTGTGCTTTCAGTGCTGTCGGTTGGGGAGGGTGGCGCCGGGCGCGGACGATTCATCCAATCGCTGAAATCCTCCAGTTTTTCCGCCGTCGGGAAAAGGCGGTATTTTAGCACAAAGGCTGCTATTCCCTGCTTTGCCAGGGCTTCTGCCACTTCCCATCCCTCATTGCCCATGGAAAGCCACCGAAACCCGCCTCCGGGCGCCACAATAACGGCTGCACCGTTGGCTGTGCCCGGCCTGGGCAGGAACGGGGTGAGGGTTGCCTTGGAAATGTTCCGAGCCATAGGGTCGCCCCATTGCCGGAACCAGGATTCCGGAGCCGGCTGATCGTCCACCCCGCCCGTTCCCAGCGGAATGGCCCCGGGTTCGGCAGGCGCCCCGAGCGGGTAGATGGTGCCATCCTGGGCCGAGACCGAAACGGTCAGGAGAACCAAACAAACAAAAATCGATCCTCTTAGTAGGAAATGGCTGGCTGCTTTCATGGATTGGCTGATTATCAGGTTATAAGTAAATATAGTGTTTGTTTTACACATAATATATTTTGCGTGGAATTTCCTGGAATTGTTGGAATTTGGAATTTCCCCCGTTGGGCTACCTCGCCTGCGCTCGGTTTCCCAAAGTGGGCAGCCACGGCTGCAAATAGAAAACCCCAATCCGCTTTCGCGGATTGGGGTTTTTTGCGTTTCCCGCCCGAAAGCTCAAGCAAGCTTGGCTTTCTCCCCGGAAACGCAAAAAACCCGCAACTTTCGTTGCGGGTTTTCTGCTTGATGTGGGCCCTGTTGGGTTCGAACCAACGACCCCCTGCTTGTAAGGCAGGTGCTCTGAACCAGCTGAGCTAAGGGCCCGTGGAGGGTGTGCAAATATAAAACAGTTTTTAAGTTCCCAAAAGAATTTTTGGAAAAAAGAGGGAGGGCTTAGTCGGGATAAATCACGTCCTCAAAGGCGGCAATCAGTTCCTGCAGCCGGGCGGATTCTTCCCCTGCAAGGTTCCGGGTCTCCCCTGTATCATCGGAGAGATGATATAGCTGGTATCCGGGGCTGTTCCCCAGCTCGATGTTCACGTTGGCCGCCACGGCCGGGCCCTCGTGGGGCGGGATCAGCACCCACTCGCCTTTCCGGAAAGCAGTGCGGCCGGTAGCTTCCAGCACCAATGCTTCCCGGCCCTGCGATGTGCGGCCCAGCAAGGCATCGAGCAGGTCCTGGCTGTCGGTTCCCGAGACTTCGGCGCCGGCCAGGCGGCCCAGGGAAGCCAGGAGATCTACCTGGCTCACCAGGGCGTTACTGACGCCCGGGGCCACGTTTCCCGGCCAGGAAACGATGAATGGCACGCGGGTGCCCGCCTGGAACAGGCTGTATTTCCCGCCCCGCAAGGGGCCCCAGGGGGTATGGCTGCCGTTGAGCTCCACCGCCTGGTCTACATAGCCGTCGTTCAGCACCGGGCCGTTATCGCTGGAGAAA
>JBFEWU010000006.1:0-49366 GCA_041546215.1 Draconibacterium sp.
ATTATAAATTTAAGCTTCATTTTGAAATTATGTTTATGAAAGTATACAGAACATATAGAATCTAAATTTTGTTGAAGGTAAAAATAACTACATTTGAATCAAAACATCTTGCCTGATGATAATTTCTGCAATAAGGTATCATTTACTATTGCTTGGTATTTGCCTGTTGGGGCTGAATTTGAGCGTATTGGGCCAAAATCCTGTTTTAACAAGTTTATTTCTTGCCGGAAACACGGCTGGCCCCGAATCAGATGGCAAGAACCGCTTTATTGAGGAACTAACAAAACTCGATCATCCTTATTCATTCGTTTACCTCGGAAATTATTCGAAATATATGGCCAATGGTGATGAATCCAGGTTTTCTTTTTACCCGAAAATGGGTTCAAATCCACAAACTAAATTACTTTTTGCCCCGGGGCCTTATGAATGGGGAAAAGATAAGAAACAGACCAAAGCAGTAATTAAAGCCTTACACAAACAGTTCCCCCACAATGAAATTTACACCTGCGACTGGGGCTGCCCGGGCCCCATCGAAGTGGAAATCAACGACAAATTAACGGTAATTTTAATTGACACCTACTGGTGGCTTGCGAACATGGACACACGCTTCTCCAAATGTGGAATTGAAGAAGAGCAGGATGTTTTTATTTATTTGCAGGATGCCTTGCGAAGAAATGCCCATAAAACGGTTGTAATTGCCGGTCATCACCCCATGGAATCCTATGGGAAACACGCGGGAAATATGCACCCAATTCCCGGAATTATAGGATTTCCATATGCCATATACAAGAATTTAATTGGTGGCCGAAGCGATTTGGTCCATCCCGACTACAAAAATCTGAGAATTCAGCTACACTCCATTTTAACACAGTTCCCCAATGTCATTTATGCTTCGGCGCTGGAAAACAGCATGCAGTACATTAAACACGATTGTATACACCAGATTATCAGCGGTTCGCTACAGAAACAAGCATATGTTAATGCGAATAAACCTGAATTTGGAAGTGCTGAACCAGGAATTTCCCGACTGGATATTCATGAAAATGGCGATGTTGTACTTCACTTCTTTTCATTGCAGCATGGTACAGAGGAAGCCATATTCTCGAAAAAACTTTTCACAAAAGCTAGTGTTCACAAGGAGGATATTATTTCCAAACGGGATAAGTTTTTTACAGATTCCACAAAAACAATTTGCGCCAGCAATGCATATTTAGCCGGCGACAGCTACCAGAGATGGATGGGTGAAAACTACCGCAAAGTATGGGCAACACCAGTTAAAGCACGTGTCTTTGATATTACAAAAGAGCACGGCGGATTAAGCATTCTTAAGCGGGGTGGAGGACAACAAACCAAATCGGTTCGTTTAGAAACCAGCGATGGGAAACAATATGTTCTGCGCTCCCTGGAAAAGTTTGCTGAAGGCGCCATTCCCGAGGAAATGAGACTTACCTTTGCCAAAGATATTGTACAGGACCAAATTTCAGCATCGAATCCCTATAGTGCTTTGCCTGCAGCAGTTTTAGCCGAACGCGCAGGCGTATTTCACACCAATCCCGAAATTGTGTATGTTCCACAGGATCCACTATTTAAACAGTACAAGGAAGACATGCACAGCGGATTGTTTTTGTACGAAGAACGCCCGGCAAAAGACCGTCGCGACTTAAAAAGTTTTGGCTATTCGAAGGATATTGTAAACACCCTGGAAGTCATTGAGAATACCAGCGAAAGTGAAGATTACCTGGTTGACCAGCACGCTGTTTTACGTGCCCGCTTACTGGATATCTACATCAACGACTGGGATCGCCACGATGACCAGTGGCGCTGGGCATCCTTTCAGGAAGATGGATATACAGTTTACCTCCCAATCCCGCGCGACCGCGACCAGACCTTTTTTGTCAACCAGGGAATTTTACCGCGAATTGCTGCCATGCCCTTTGCCATGCCTAAAATCCAGAACTTTCAACCACGTACCAAATATGTAATCGGACTTGGTTTTAACGCCCGGTATTTCGACCGGAGTTTTCTAAACCAAATGGAGTGGACCAACTGGGAAACCACAAATGCCGACCTAATGCAACGAATGACTCCCGCGGCCATTAACGAAGCAGTGGCAACTTTCCCCGATGAGGTGAAACCACTGGTGGCCGATTCGACGGCAAAAATATTACTGGCAAGACGGCAATACATGAATGAAATGGCGCGCGAATACTACCTCTATCTGGCGAAACGGGTAAACATAACGGGTACCAACCGAAAGGATTTATTTGAGATTGAACGCCGGAACGATCAGGAAACGCTTATCCGGGTTTTTCACCTTAAAAAGGATGGGAGCAGAGGGAAACAAATATACCGCAGAATCCTGAAAACAGATGAGACCAAGGAGATTGTTTGCTATGGGCTGAATGACGAAGATCGTTTCGAAATCTCAGGTATGGTTAAAAAAGGACCCGTTCTAAGAGTGGTTGGAGGGCAGGACAAAGATATTGTTGTGGATAACTCAAAAGTTAATGGCATTACCCGCAAAAATAAAATCTACGATTTGAAAAAAAGCACGGTAATAGAAGGGGGTAAAGAAAGCAAAGCCATTTTAACCAATAATAAAATTATTCATGAATACGACCGGAAGTGTTTTAAGCGTAATGTGGGAATGCCTTTGGCAAGCGGTGGTTATAATGCCGACGATGGCATTTTCATCGGATACGGTCGCTCGTGGTATTTCCAAAAGTTTCGCCGCGATGTCAGGGCATCGGTTTTAGGTGATTATGCCTTTAGAAATGCCGCATTTAATATTCGGGCACAATACGAATCGCTGTCAACCAACCGAGGACTCGATTTTATTGTGGGCTCCAACATTAGCGGTCCTAACTTCACAACCAATTACTTTGGACCAGGAAACGAAACAAGGAACAATTTTGAGGGGAATAATTTCAGCTATTTTAAAACCAGACAACGTCGCCTGGTAGCCGATGTGAGTTTACAAAAAAGATTTGGAACATCGGTTTGGGCACGCTACGATGATGATGAAATATACAAGGATCATCCCATTAATGAGCATAAACTGGGTCTGACACTAAAATGGAAGTTAAACGACACCCAGGATCGTAAAAATAAGTTTATTACTGATTTTGCGAACAACGGTCTTACTCCTCATAACCTCGGACAAAAACAATATATTATAGGCGGAGCTTACTATCAGTACCGGAATTTGAATAAAGATTTCAGACCCAGCAGGGGAATCATAATAAATACAAGTGCCAATCATTTTCTGAACATCGATGGCAATGAGCCTGACTTTACAAAAGTGACCGGATCCATAGCGGCCTTAATCAGCTTTAATAAATACCCACGAACTGTTCTTGCTCTTCGCGGGGGTGGAGAAAAAATTTTTGGTGATTATTACTTCCATGATGCAGCAATTTTAGATGGAAAAACTAACTTACGGGGTTTTCGGGAGACTCGCTTTTATGGCGACCAGAGCGCTTATTTAAACGCTGAAGCCCGAATCAAGTTATATGATTTTAGAAACTACCTGTTGGCTGGTGAAATTGGACTTTTACTGTTCAATGATATCGGACGCGTGTGGCTCGAGGGGGAAGATTCAAACACCTGGCACAAGGGGTACGGCGGGGGAGTCTGGCTTTCACCTTTTAAAATGGCAATTATTACGGCCACTTTAAACAAAAGCAAGGAAGATACCTTAGTACAGTTTAAATTTAACTATCTGTTTTGAAGAATCTTTTACTGGTCTTTCTTTTAATATTTTGCCCGAATTTAGTGGTTATCGGGCAGGAGGTTGTTCTTATTCGCCATGCCGCGGTACAATTGGAACGCCCGGGATGGATGACATCCAGGGAGGCGGCCGGCTTTCGTGAATCGTACGATACCGCCCCGGTTTATCCCTTCGATCCCGATACGGTTTTGGCAAAAATACCAAAAAGAAGAACCGATACTGTTTATGTGAGTGGACTCTCGCGATCAGTTACAACCGGCAAAATATTGTTCGGCGATTCGGCAAATATCGTTTCGCTTGATATGCTTAATGAATTTGAAATGCATGTGGTGAGGCTGCCTGCCTATTTACCCTATAAAGGATGGACCTTTCTTTCGAGAAGTATGTGGCTGATGGGTGCAGAGAAACAAGGAACCGAGTCGTACAAAGAAGCCAGGGAGCGGGTAAAAAGAGTGGCCGATTTCATCGAAGAAAAAGTACTTTTGCAAAATCAGGTCATTCTGGTAACACATGGGTTTATCAACCGTAATATTGCCAAAGAACTGGAAAAAAGAGCTTGGGTAATAAGCCGGAACAATGGCAGGAAAAACCTTGGAGCAACGGTATTAATAAAATAAAGTGAATCTTCTAACGTTATCTGGTCTGTGAGATTTTATATCGCCATAATACTATTGTCTTTATCACTTTCAGGTGTTACCCAGGACAGCTTAAAGCTCGAAGACTGGACGCCCTATTTTGAAAATAACCTGCCCACACGTTTTTTCTACCTGAAAATGGAAGGTCCCTTTCAGTATGGTATTTCTTCCCAATCGGACCTGGACGAAATTGGCAATGGATCGGCCAAAATTACAGGTAACAGAACCATTACCGCCCGCTTAAAATTTCCAATCCTCAATAAACAGCGCATCATACTTACCGGTGGAGTCAGGTATGTAAACGAAGAATTTTACTTTGAAGACATTGAGCCCGAAGACTATCCGATGTATGTGGGTCTCAACGACAGAAACCTGCGTCGATTGGGGGCAGACATGAAAGGAATGTTCCACTTGCGCAACAACAAGTCGATTATTTTGCAAACCAGTTGGAACCTGGCCGGCGATTTTCACCTGAAAGGGGAAAATTATTTTAAGTTTGGTGATCTGCTAAAATCGTCGATAGCACTGGGATATGCGGTAAAAAAAGATGCTTCAACTTACTACGCATTTGGTGCCTATTTTGGCTATACCTTCGGGAAACCCTCGTTTTACCCCGCCATAAACTATTGTAAAAGATTCGATAACGGACTTGGAATAGACATAATACTGCCGCAAGGTTTTAAAGTATGGAAAAAAATGGGCCGAAATTTTTATGCAATCGGAGGCACTGAGGTTTCAGGAACCAGTTACACCGTTCGGGTAGATGATACGGTCTTAAGTGAAGCAGAAAGTATACAGCTCAGACAATCGACCATCGATGTTACCCTGGGAATAGTGAGCAAAATAAACGAATGGGTAGGTTTCGAAGCCCGATTTGGCTATTCAAACAACATTAACTTTAACGTTACCGAATCTAATTTTGTGGAACGGAGTACGCTTCCCAAACCCGATACCAACTACCTCATTAAATCGAAAGTAAAGGGTGCTCCTTATGCAAGTATTACCTTATTCCTGGCCGTTCCGAAAGATTTTATGAAAAAATTTGTGGAATAATCAGCCCTTAAATTTACGCCTCTTCAGTTGGGTTCTAATTTATTTCTATTGCTCCCATATCCGGTAATCCCTGAACCGGATTGCCAAAGAAGTCCCTGGTTACCTGCAAGCCAATCGTTAAACCAATAGTATCTCCGGGAATTTTTTCAACCTCTATGCCTTTGTCTTTTACCAAGGCCAGGTTTTGGGGAATGTAGTCTTCGGCTTTCAGTCCCCCCGGGTTTTTATAGTCCGGATTTCCATATACGGGATCACTGTCCTGAATCAATACTTTGTCAGGCCAGTTGGTCGGATTTATATAGAGGTTATTTTTAAAAACAATCTTTTCAACTCTTGATTCACCCTTGGTCTCGGGTTTGTATTGATCGCCCTTTACTTCCTTGCTTTCGCCTTGGAAACAAAAGATATTATTTGCAATTAACACACCCGACGATGCTCTGTCGACGGCTATTTTTGCCACGATACCTTTTGACACATAAATGGTGTTGTTATAGAAATAACTGTTGAAAGGCCCTTTGCGTTTTTTATTACTACCATTAAATCCGCTTAACCAGAATATTTTTCCTTCCTGAAAAGCACCGTTTTCCCCTTTTACCCGGTGCCCGTCGTTGATGCTAATATTATACCGGTATGAACAGTTATAATTATTCCCCAGGATCTCACAAAATCCACCGGCGTTGCCTTCGCTCAGGTTGTACTGTACCACCACATTTTTGCAATTAAAATCGATGTGAAGACCGGCAGAATCTCCTGGCCCGTTAGCTTTACGAAAGGAGTTGTGTTCAATCAAGACATCCTCAGAACCCCAACACCAGAAGCCACTGCCCCTACCCCATTTCCTGGAGTCGTTTGGACTTCCGGAAAACTGCACCTGGTTATGGCTGACAAGTACATCCTTTACTCCGCTCATTTGCATTCCGGGTCCTCCAGTATGCGAAACCCGGTTGTGAAGCAATTTTACGTCCTCAATATTTTTTTCACTCCCGGTAAATTTTATACCCGTATGAGCCACATTCTCCACCTCACAATTTTCAAGCAACACGTTTTTTATACTTGCTCCGGCAGTTCTGTTAATCACCCGTATTCCCCATCCATAACTTTGCATACCATTGGGTGTTCTAACTTCCTTAGTCCCCCGTTGAAAGCCTTTCTCTTCGAAAAAAACATCATAGATCTTCAATCCATCCAAATGAATATGCCCGTATTCGCCCGGTTCTGTGGTGGTGACCAATACCCCGCAATGCATATTTTGCCGGGGATCTTCGGCTGTTGACACACCTCCCCCATCTCCGGTAATGGCAAGATTGCTTAGAGTAATATAAGTACTGTTTTCCACTAACATCCCACTGGCCTTACCCCTGGCATCAATAATGGGAAGTGCATCATTCCCCTCCTGATCATAATTTGAAATAAGGATTGGATTTTCTATGGATCCTGAAACATTTTTAAGTTCAATACATCCTTCAAAACGGGAGCCGTTAGCCAATAAAATTTTCGTTCCGGCCTGTAGTTGAAGTTTGTTTACTTGATCCAGGGTCGCCCAGGCAGAACCTGGTGAATGCCCGGAATTGGAATCGTCACCATTAACAGCATCCAAATAATAGGTGTTTTCAGAGGAGCACGAGAAGAGGGCAAATGCCATTAAGAGATAAATGATGAATTTCATAGTCGGTATTTTTAAATTTCTATTTTCTAAAGTTTTCTGAATCGCGATGTTCTTTGATAAGTATCACCATTGTCGAAATGATAGTTTTCGTCATAATTCAGTTTTTAATGAACAATAAATGGGGCGGAATAGCTATTTCCACCGGAAATTGCTTTTAAGAAGTATAACCCCGGTTGCAACCCTTCCATATCCAATTCAGTTGACTTCCCGGTTAAGTCTTTTCGTATCATAACTGTCCTTCCCGATAAATCGACAATGTAACAGCTATAATTTTGTTTTATATCGGGGAGATTAATTTTAAGTTTTCCTCCTCTGTCCATGGGATTTGGATAAATGCTTAAGGTATTATATAAATTCAGCCCACCCATGATTCCTGTTACAGCATCATTGTTATCTGCACCCCTGTTCGGAGGCAGTTCATTTGACACCGCACTCCCGAAATAATCGCGTCCTCCATTATTGTCGTAGCTGTCAAAATCTCCGGAAACAGAAGCATCGAAAATAAGTTTGCCGGAGCCCATTGCAGGGCTGCCGGGCTGAAGATGGAATCCCAGCGAATCGATAACAGGCTCATGGGCATACAGTGGATTTGATGTCAGGGCATTTGCTCCGCGGTATACCTCCCCATCTTCATCAGTATCCGAAATATTTCCATACCATATGTTATAATCGAAATCATTATAAGCTGCATCGTTTTTAATAACCACAGGCCCAAATTCATTGGCCACAGAAATAATATTGTTGTATATCCTGGCATTTTTCGAAACGTTCTCAATCCAAATTCCCGGGGCAATGGTGTCGGGAACGTAAACCGAGTTGTTGTACACAAAAATACTATCCGATCCCACAGGATTTTTGGGATCTCCCGACCAGCCGGCCAGCCAAAAGATCTGTCCGTATCTGTTCCCTCTTTTGCGCCAACCATCGGCAATACTTAAATTATAACGGTAGCCCACATTTACATTCATTCCCAGAATTTCCACAAATCCCCCTTCGTTGCCCACACTATAATTGTATTGATAGACCACATTCCGGTTACCTATGTCGATATGCATTCCGTACGAATCGTGAATTCCGCGTGCAAACATAAACAGGTTATGCTGTACGGTCAGGTTGGTGGTTCTAAAGCACCATACTCCGCTGCCCCTTCCGGCCATTCTGCTGTCGATACTTGAGCCGGTATGGTCGGTTACATTTTTTTCAACCAGAATATTGGCACAGGCATTTCCAATAACCATACCTGCCCCCCCCACATGTTCAAATAAATTATTTATAATCCTCAAATTGTTGGTCGATTTAATGACCAGTGCATGCCGGGCAGTTCTTGTCAGGTAACAATTTCGCACCTCCATATCCTCAAAACGGATTGGATACTCCTTGTTGCCCCACGATCCACTGGTAAAAATGGCATGGGCATTAACTCCGGTATTGTCGTCTTCGGTAACTTCAATTGTCGGATAAATATTTTTAAAGTTCAGACCAATCATTTTGAAATGCTTAAACAGTGTTCCATCGGTATAGCTATTCTGGAAATAGATCCCGTATCGTACATTTTCAGGATCTCCGGGTTTTGCCGGTCCCCCGTTATTTGTTATTTCCAAATTCGAAAAAGATAGGTATCCACTATTTAGCACATGAATCGCTGAAAGGTGACCGTCTCCATCCAGAAGTGGCAAGTCACCTTCACCGTAATTGGAAAATAAAATGGGCCGCTCTTCTGAGCCACTTTCGCTCACTACCAACAACTCCCCAACAAATGTATCTCCGCTTTTAAAGAGCACCGAGTCTCCGGGTAACAATTTTATTGAATTAACAGCTTCGAGCGTTTGAATGGCAGTTTCAGGACTAAGACCATCATTGGAATCGTCTCCTGTGCTGGAACTAACATAAATGGCTGATGCAACACGCGACAAGGAATCGGATGAAATTGTAATTTTATCGATGATCGGCGAGTTATAAAAAAGCAGGCTGTTATCCCCGGCCTCAAATGTTGTTTTAAAAAGATAATCGGCCGGAGCACCTCCCTGGTAACACCATGCACCAGATGCGCTTACCGATTTCGTTTCCTCACTTCCATCATTCAGTATAAAGCTCAAACTTCTATCGCTAACCGAATAGTAGCTTACCGTTACATAGTATTCACCGGCTGAGCTCAGGTTAATTTCATTGAAAAGCACTGCGTTGTTTTGCCCATTATCCAGGCCCTTCACCATTTCACCACCCGAAGCATGTGCACAATTGGTAACTTCGGCGTTTCCGTTAAGCACCGCATCCTCTGCTTCAAATTTCAAACGGCTTTGTGCCCACAAAATATTTGCACTTAGCAGAAGCCAGATCACATATCGATATTTTCTCCCTTCGCCTTTCATTTAACCGCTCTTAAATAAGCTGCTACATTCTTCAAATTGATCAATACTTACCACTATTCTCACTTACCCAACTTTCATAAGCTTGTTCCAATTCTTTCACTTTTTCGGCTTGCGATTCTGCAAGATTATCTCTTTCTCCCGGATCATTCTCCAGATCGAAAAGTTTCAGACTTAAATCGTTGGAGATTGGCTTTATATACTGATTTGAAGGTCGGCCTTTCCCCCACGACTCATTGCTGTTTGTAAGTTTCCACTTGCCTTTTCGCACTGCCCAGGTATTCCCCCATCGCCAAACCAACAGGCGTTTGTCATCGGGCTCCAAAAGACTTTTCCCATCCAGGGTTTCGTCCTTCAGCTCAATGTTGGCGGCTTCAAGCAGGGTAGGCAGAACATCGGTGGCCGAAACATATTTGCTTTGTACCTGCCCGGCATCGACACGCCCGGGCCACACCAGCGCCATGGGAACCCGTATTCCTCCTTCCCAAAGCGAATACTTGCCAGCCGAAAGTGGTGAATTATTTGCTCCGGTTATGGGGGAGCCACCATTATCGGATATAAAGACGATAATTGTATTTTTATCGAGCCCTTCCTTTTCCAGGGTATTTAAAACACGTCCCAGGTTATCGTCGAGGCAATTCAGGTTAGCCAGGTAAAACTTACGCATGTCCTCATCCTGGATGGCACCCAGGCGTGTATATTTCTCGTAATAATCGGAATAGGTTCCTGGTTTTCTGCCATTAAAAGACTCCATACTGTCGGGTTCATAATTATGAATGGGAGCCACTTCGTATTTTTCGAGATACTTCTGCGGAACTTCGTGAATTACGTGGTGTACAGAATTATAACTTAGTGTGAGGAAAAATGGCTGCTCCTTTTTCTGTTTCAGGTATTCAATCGCTTCATTGGTGAAAATATCGGTAAGGTATTCATCATCCGAAAAGCTTTTGTAGCCCTTGTTCTCCATTAATGGCCCCAGGTGGGCACTTGTACCCTTTGGATCGGGAGTACGTTCAGCCATCTCGCTCGAATGCAACCAGTAATCGTGTGCATGGGCACTAAAGCCCAGGAAATAGTCGTAGCCATGGTTCAGGGGATGTTCCCTTACATCGAATTTATGGTAGTTAATCCCAAAATCGGCCTTCCCGATCCGGGCCGTCTGGTATCCGGCTTCCTTTAAATATTCAGCAATTGTTTTTGTCGTTTCCGGTAATCCGGGGCCCCAACTTGCTTTGGTATCCCATCGAAATTGATTTTTGCCGGTATTTAATCCTGCACGTGAGGGGCTGCAAACCGGAGCCGTGGTATAGGCCTGGGTGAAAACCGTACCGGCCTCGGCCAAACGATTCATATTAGGCGTTGAAATTTCGGGGCGATGATTGTCGAAAGGTGCGAAATCGGCATAGCCCTGGTCGTCGACAACCACAAGTAAAATATTAGGCCTTTCATTTGTTTCCTTTTTATTTTGTGCCGGAGTACATGCATTTAAAACAAAAAGTCCAAGGGTAAACACAGCAAGTAGTCGATTCATGGTTCTAATTCTTTATTAATTTAAGCATCTCATTTTTTAATTCTTCTTTCCTTTCTGAATAATCCGGATCATTGGCCAGGTTCTCCCATTCGAAAGAATCTGATTTATTGTGGTATAGTTCTTCACTTCCATCCATATACCTTATGTAGCGCCAGTCTTTGGTACGGTACGAATAGGTTTGTTTATCCGGATCTTCTTTATTCAGCCCGTTTCCAACCATACTCAATGCTCCCTTTGGCCCTTCCCATTTTTCAGAATTGGGATTTTTCAGGAAAGGAACCAAACTGAATCCTCCTAACTTTCCCCCCTCTTCATTTTTTCGGTTATCACCACTTAACCCACACAATTCTTTTAAGGTGGGATAAATATCAATCAGGGAAACCGGATGATCTACCGTCTTCCCGTTTTTAGCACCGGGAACTTTAATGATGTATGGTATGCGGGTACTTTCCTCCCAGGGAGAATTTTTAAACAGGTAATCTTTTTCGCCCATTTGCCAGCCATGGTCGGCCACCAGAACGATTATCGTATTATCCCTGAATTTGCTGTCGTTGATGGCATTTACCACCCTGCCAATTTGTTCGTCGACAAAAGCTACACAGGCCAAATAAGCTTGTACAAAATGTTTTAAGCCTGGTTCTGCCTCCCCACCGTACGATTCTTTTAAGGTTTGGTAGTACCTGAGTCCCTTTATTTCTGCCGGGTAAATATTTTTATAATGTGTATCAACCGCATCGTTTTCCAGTTTTTCCGAAAGCCTGATGTCTTCAATGGGAAACCTGTCGAAAAAACGCCTGGGCGCATACAAAGGGGTGTGGGGCCGAACAAAACCAACTCCCATAAAAAAGGGTTTATCCGAGTCTTCGGCTTCCATCTCCTTTATTCGTTTTGCTGCCCATTGTGCATGCATTTCGTCGGGCATTAAATCGCGGTTGTTTTCATCCACATATTCCAGAAAATCAGTTTTGCCACGGCTGTATAACCAGCCCGTTTTATTTCCTTTTGAAACACTGTCGGGGAAAGCCGGCACATCGGAAAGCGGTGCAAAGGAACCGTCGATGGGTCCGATACTGCGGAAAGGTTCCGGTACCGAGGGATGGCCAACCGGTTCAATTCCATTGAAAGCCAGTGGTCCGTAATTGTTGATATCAACACCCCACTCATCCCATTTATTTTTTTGTTCGACATGCAGCAATTTGCCACTTCCCATGGTGTAATAACCATTCTCGCTGAAATATTCAATCAGGGTTTTGTTGTTTTTTAATACCGGCTGCTGAAAGTGTTTTGTCCAGCCAAAATCACCCGACTCAAAAGGATAAACTCCAGTAAACAAACTATTACGCGACGGAGAACAAACGGGGCAGTTACTATGCCCGTTGGTGAATGTTACGGCAGATTTTGCCAGCTTATCGAGGTTTGGTGTTTTGGCCTGCGGATGACCACCAAAGGCACCTTCGTAATCGTTTAAATCGTCGACAATGATAAATACTACATTAAGCCTTTTAGGAATTTTATTGTTTTTGTTTGAACAACCAAAGAAAGCGAATGATAATAACGCATAAATTGCTATCGAAGTTAATTGAATCCGACTGTTCATAGTTATTAATTTAGGTTACAATTTAGTTCACTGTTTCTTAAGGAATAAAAGTAAAGCATACATAATCATAAAAGAAAAGTTATTAATTCTTTACAATTTTAAAAACATGTTGATCTGCTTTTACAATATAAACACCCGGCAATAGATTTGATACATTAATAGCGGGACGATATAAAGTTCTCAGCACTAGCACTCCCTGAATATTAAAAATTCTTATCTCTTTACATTCCATATAAGAAACAATATTTAAAACTTCATTAGTGGGAATTGGGTAAACAAAGATCTTCTCTTTATTATTGGGAAATGAAAAATCGGAAACATTGCTAATAATTTTTTCATCCAGGTTGTTGGGCGCATCTAGAATTGAATCTGTAATAGCAGGAGTTGAAGCAAACGCTTTGTAAAATTCACCTACACTTGTGTAATTTTCTTGAGAATCAAAATAATCGGCCACTCCCGAATTGGGCTGAAACCAGGCATACCTTTCCACATAATCAAGGCTTTCAAGATAAGGTAAGGCCAGTTTCATAAATTCAGAATTCACATAAGTTGTTCGATTAATATTTGCATTAAATTCAGTAATCCAGATAGGTAATTGATAGATATCATACACTCTTTGAAGGTAGTTTTTAAAGCGATTGAAAACGTTCTGCGGATTTGCATCGGGAGTATTTTTGGGACTACCTCCCCAATCGTACCAGTGTACACCAATAACATCAATTCTGATATCCTGTTCTGTAGCTTTGTCGTAGAATTCCTTCAGCCACCCAAATGGTGCATTTTCACGACATGATGGAGAAACTAACCTCAATCCGGTTTTCATTAGATTTTCATAGGTTGCAACTGCAACATCGGTCTGACACAAGTTTCCCCATTGCCCCGACTGGTCGTTACAATTATCCGATTCGTTAAAGGCCAAAACGTGCGTAGCTTTGTATTTACTTTTGTATTTTTCAATATCTGAATCCTCATCTGCCCCACCTTTGCCCCATGACATTGGCACATTTTCCCTTTCGATTGTTGAATTACCATTGTTTCCCCAGTTATAATGCCAGGTTTCATCCAATCCGGTAATATTGCCCCCAATTCCTTTTTTTGAAACCCAATTCCAGTGTACTACCCGAATAAATGAAATATGATTATTAAGCGGGGTTGGTAAATTGGCAATTTCCAAATCATCTTCAGAGGCAATATATACTTTACTTAAACCTGTGCCATCCTCATTATTTGCAAAGGTTACCATGTATCCTTTTTTCAGAATAAAGGACGAGGTAGCATTATCCAATTCTCCAGGAATTACGTTGCCGCTATGAATTTTATTGATCTCAAGCCATTCGAAATTTCCGGTAAAAGAAGATTCACTGTATATTGCCAAAGATTTTGCTGCTGCATCTTCACGTCTTATAACTACTCCCTTATTATAATAATTATCGTATCGAATATTTTCCGGGTATTGTGCCGGTTTGCTATCCACAGTAAATAAATCAGTGTAATCTGACAAAACATCACCGGGTACAACAAGTAAAAGTTTTAACCAGGCAATTGGGGATAAGAATTCAATTAATGGTTCTCCCAACAGAGGAGAGGCACCATTAAGCTCAATATAAGCATCTTTATGAAGAACAATCTTCCCTCCGTCAATTGCAGATGCTTTTAGATTGGTTCCCTCAACAGACAGCCTGCCACTTCCAAGTTTTATTGTACCCGAAGCATTAATATCCGTTTCGGCACCTGTAATTTCAAGTTGCATGTTAATGTTTAAATCCGAATCGATTGTGCCATCTGCCGGTGGAAGATTGCTGGACTGATCTTTCCAGTTCGATTCATCAAAAAAATCATTGTTTTCAGCATTTCCTGTCCAGACAATGCTTTGGGCATTAAGCAGGTTAACGGAAATAAACATCACCCAACCAATTACCAAAATGACTTTATACATGATTTTTTTAGTTTATTGTTTTTCCAAACTCATTAAATTCCGATTGAATTCATTTTTAGTTTATTTCTCAGGCCGTTTAAACCTGTCAGGGTGCAAATCGTTATATTCGGCATCCTGCATTAATTATGGTATGAACCCCCTTCTTCATTTGTCTAAACTTATCTTTAATGCTTAACATTCAATCAATCAAATACGACTCTCCCTCTTCTCCCTCTCTACGCGTAGAGAGGGACGATAATGCCGTAGACCTTATCAGAGTGAGTTGTCCATAATCAGTTCTCAAATTAGTATATATTCATGTCCTTTTGTCGCTGTTCCATTTAAATTTTTCCCTCAGCGGAGTGGCTTTCATCTATCTAAAATTTTTATGCCGTTTACTGAATAAGTGTCTTTAAATCCTCCGCCATTTTAGTCCCCTGCAAAAATTCATCATTGTGTTTTTCTGCATATTCCGATAATTTATGAGCCAGTTCCTTTAAAACATTTGCATTATCGGATTCGCTGATAAAATTGGTTAATTCATTGGGATCGGTCTCCATGTCGATTAACCAGGGCTCATCGTTTTTCGAGAGAATAAGTTTGTACCTTGAAGTTACTGCCGCGATCCAGTTCCCTTCGGTGCCCAAACCAGTGGAGCGCATAAAAGTAATGTCTTCGAATGACGCTTGTGCTGCAGGATTTGTTAGCAGGTTCGAAAAATCGCGTCCCTCCATTTGTGCAGGAACTTTCTGGTTCATAAAGGTTAAAAAAGTAGGCGCAAAATCAACGGTATTGAATGCGTTATTTACAACCGTTCCAGCCGGAATTTTAGCCGGATAATAGACCACAAAAGGAACTTTTGCCGAAGCTTCCAAAGGATTTCCCTTGTTGTGTTTGCCATGCTCGGCACGTAAGTCGCCATGGTCGGAAGTAAATACAATAATGGTTTTGTCCAACAGATTTTCTTCCCGGAGGTAGGTAATTATTTTACCCACATTATCATCAATGCATTTTACCATTCCAAAATACTGGTCGTGGGTAAGTTTCGGATTTTTTTCGGGTTTTGCCCATGAAGGAGCAACAGAAACATCGAGGTTAAAACTTGGAGGCTTCTGAAAATTCATTCCCGTGTACATATTATCGTAGGGCGCCCGCACTTTATCGGGTCCATGCGGATCGGGTAAACTCAGGTACATGCTAAACGGCCTGTTTTTGTTTTTCTCAATAAAAGCTATGGTTTTATGCGTCAGAAAATCAGTGGTAAACGTATTTTCATCGGCGCCGTCCAGGTCATAACTTGGTTCTCCCTTTGCATTTGTTGCACCAACTGTGGGGCCATCGGTTGTATCTTCCAGTTTTTTCCAGTGCCCACGGTTGTACATGTAGCGGTTGTCGGCAAAACCAAATTTACGTTCAGGTTCCCACTGTGGTTTTCCTTTCCCATCGAGGTGCCATTTGCCAATAAACCCGGTTTTATACCCGGCTTTACCCAGCACTTCGGAATAGGTAACAATATCATCGTTTAAAGGTAAGTCGTTTTTAGGTACTCCGGTGTGTTGCGGATACCGGCCCGAAATCAGGGTGCCGCGCGATGGAGAACAAACAGGAGTAGCCGCATAATACTTGGTAAAAAGCACTCCGTTTTTGGCAAGAAAATCGATATTCGGCGTTTCCACATTATTTCCATCTCCCCAAACATAAGCCTGTTCGTCACTTAAATGATCGCGGTAACAACCCAGTGTTCTGAAGTTGTGTTCGTCGGTTTGAATGATGAGCAGGTTTGGTTGAAAGGCTTCATCAACTTTTGCTTTCGTTTCAACATTTCGGTTGGAACAATTGCTTAAGACCATCAGAGCCAATACATTTAGCAGAATAAGGTGTTGCATTTTGAGAAGTTTTAAGGTGTGATCCACAAAATCACAAGTTATATCATTAATCGTAACTTCCGATAAAAAAGGGACCGCTAAATCAAAGCACGGTCCCTTTTTATAATCTAACCAAACTTATGAAAAAAACTAATTTGTATATCCCGGATTTTCAACCAAATTCGGGTTATCTGCAATACGCCCTAAGCCAATAGGTAAATAATAATTTCTTTCGGCAAAAACTCTTTTTTGGCCAAAATCGGCATCTTTAATCTTAAGCGTATACTTATCTTCTTCAATGTAATATTCCCAGGTTACACCTTTGAATCCTTTGTCGTTTAAAACGTCAACGGCTATTCTCCAACGACGAATATCCCAGTAACGATGCTCCTCGATGTATAATTCAACAAAACGTTCATTGCGAACATCCTCCACTGTCAATGTTTCTTTGTCAGGCATTCCTGCTCTGTCGCGTATTACATTAATCAGGGTTCTGGCCTCTTCCACATCGCCCATTTCAAATTTGGCTTCTGCTGCGTTCAAGTACATTTCACCCGTGCGGAAAACCATCCAGTCTGAATCATCCTCATTATTATAAAGTCCAATAAGCGATTCATTAACCCGTTTTTTAATTAGTATGCCGGCTTTAATACGATTCCTTTTGGGTGCCGTTTTAGGCCAGTCTGATTCGGCAGGAATAGTACCGTTAGTTTTATTATGAACATATACTTTACTGTCGCCCCATGGAGTTTCAGGATAAAATGCCGAGGCCAGGAAACGCGGATCTTTATTCAGAATGATTTCATCGAGTGAAAACTTGTTTTTACCATTCAGCAAACTTCTGTCCCACACTGCAGAAGAACCATCGTTGTATTCGTATTTCTCCCAGGCTTCCAGGTACATCCAGTTGTTCGATCCCCAACCGGTTTGAAATCCGTCGGGCATACAATAGAAAGTCCATCCGTGTGCTTTCAACAGACCGTAATCATACACTTCAGCAAAAATAACTTCCGAATTTCCGTCTGTTAACATCAATTCGGTATAGTTTTTTACAGGATCAGCATTCTGGCTATACAAAGGATGCATTCCCCCGTTAATTATTGCCATGGAAGCATCGTAAGCTTTTTGGTAGTAAGCATTTGCCTCTCCTGCAGGTATTCCCAAAAGACCGTTTAACTGCACTGATCCATATTTTGCGATACTTCCGGCATACAACATGGCCCGGCTTTTTAAGGCATAAGCTGCCCATTTTGTAGGACGTCCAAAATTGCCAGAGTCATAATTGTCGGGTAGAAGATTTACCAGATCATCCATTTCGGAAGCTATAAAATCATAAATCTCTTTTTCTGAGTTTCGCTCCACATATAATTCCTCAATCGGTTGATCGATGCTTTGTGCTTCTGTAATTAGAGGAACACCACCGTAGCGTTTTACCAGTTCGAAATACATAAAGGCTCTTAACCAGCGTGCTTCAGCCGTCTTTTGTCCCACAAGTATAGGATCGAAAGTGGCTTCTTCCAGTATATCCATAATTTCGTTACACGAACGAATATTTCCGTAAGGCCAGTACTCCAGTGCAGAATGTGCTCCATTTTCATCGATAATTTTCATCGCCGCTCTATAAGGAGTCTGCCAGCCGGCAAAAATATTCGCCTCATCCGACATCACATTTAGTAGGGCATTTCCTTCTCCACCCGATTGAAACCGGGTACCGTTATATATTTTATTCAAAAAGGCGTCCACAAGGACCGGATCATTTTTCACCGCATCTTCTGAAATAATATTGGTTGGTGCAATATCTAATAAATCGCTGCAACCAAACAGAAGAACAAATAATGGTAGTATAAATAATATCTTTTTCATCTCATTATAATTTATTTTTTTCAAAGGCATTCGATGGAACTCGCAGAAAATGTCACTTTTTACAAAGTTATTTTTAAATGCTCGTTTCATTGTTTTATTCTTTTTGAGTTTATAAAGTTAACCTAATTCCGAATGTCATGGTTTTAACCGGTGGATAATCCCGGTTATTTGCCCCCGTTATTTCAGGATCAAACGAATCTTTCCAAATTCCCAAATTGCTAAATGCGAATAAATTTGAAGCACTGAAATAGAATACACAATTATTTATGCCCGCATTATCCAATAATTTTTTTGGTAAAGTGTAAGATAAATTAATGTTCTTCAATCGAAGATATGCCGCTTCATAGGTCCAGAAATCATTCCCTTTGTTATTATTGGCAGTGGCTCCGTTTTGCGTTACCGGCGGAAGTTTAAAGTCGTTGGGATTGGTAATGTAATCCATGCCGTTAGCATCCTGTCCTACAATTGCCCGGTATTCGTAATGCTGCGCCAAAGGCACTGATTCGTTTGAGAATGATGCTCTGGCTGAACCGCCTATATTAACCGTATAATTGGCACCACCCTGCCACAACATACGCAAGCTAAATCCTTTGTATTGGGCTCCCATATCGAGGCTATACATTGTTTTTGGCAATCCCGATTTACCGATAATTTGCTGGTCGCGCCAATCAATATAATTGTCGCCATTTATATCTTTATAAATGATGTCTCCCACTTTTAGGGTTTGATTACCGGCCTGATCCTGATCAATCGGGTGGTTATCAATTTCCTCCTGGTTCATAAAAAATCCATTGGAAAGATACCCCCATTGTCTGTCATCCCACTGGCCTTCTCTTACATATCTGGTATTCCATAGCCTGTTGTACTCCAATGTTTCTTCATCCAGGTCGCCGGTTACGGGCAGAACATCCTCGTCTAATTCAACATACTTTCCTCTTGTCCATGCAAACATGGGCGAAATGTCATAGGTAATCCCACCTATTTTATTGGTATGTGTCAAGGCTAATTCAAATCCGCGGTTATCTCTTTTGTTTAAGTTTGTACGTGGCAAACTGGCTCCAAAGGTATTTGGTACCTGCTCGGTAGGTTGTGCCAAAATATCTTCCCGTAAACGATAGAATCCATCCAATTCAAAACCCAGTAATCCATCCCAGAAAGTGCCATCCAAGCCGATGTTACTCATTTTCATGGTTTCCCATGTAATGTTAGGGTTGGCCAATCCTGCAGAAGCAATAATTGGTGCCGGAGTTGATCCAAATACATAGTAATTGGTAGAAATGGTATATCCTGCCAGGTAATCGAACGATGAAACCGCATCGTTACCTAAGACACCATACGACGCTCTTAATTTAATATTGTTAACTGCACTAAAGTTGTCTGATATAAACGACTCTTCTGAAATACGCCATCCGGCACTTACACTTGGGAAGTAGCCCCAGCGACCTTCTTTTGGATACTCTCCCGATGCATCGGCACGCATGGCAACTTCCAGCATGTATTTACCCTGGTAATCGTAATTCACACGACCAATAACACTGGCCCGGGCTCTTTCGCTAAAAGTTTCAGAATTATTTTTCCCTTCTTCCGACGCATAATTTAAAAATGGTGCTTCAAAAGAAAGAACATCTATTCTGGATCCATTTAGATTGGTGGTTTTATAAGTCCATGTTTCACCAACCAATACTGCTTTTATCGAATGGTCACCAAACATCATATCGTAATTCAAACTTATTTGTGGTAATAATTCGTTCGATCTCATTGCTGTAACACTCATACTATTTTTATTCTGTGTTCCCCACTTTACCCACGGATCGGTACCATCCTGAGCTGCAACAGGATCATATTCCCAGACATCGAAAGGTTTCGAAACTCTTTTATTCCAACCAAATGCTTCTTCGTAGTTCAATCGAGCTTTTGCAACCAGGCCTTTTACAAAGGGAATTCTGTATTTTAACTCCAAGGCCCCCTGAAGAATATTTCCTTTGTTGTCCTGAAAACCGGAAAATTCTTTAAACGTTTGATGATAAGGAGAACGTTGCAGGAATCCGGAAGATGCTGCCCGATCCGGATCAGCTTCGTGTGTTATGGGATAAACCGGTTTTGCTGTTTGTAAGGAGTTGTACATTTCATCTACACCAAAATTCGCTTTATCCAATCTTGTTTTACGGTAAGCAAAGTCAACCGATACACTTAAGTCTTTTGTAATCTCGGCATCGATGTTAGAACGTATATTATAACGATTGAAATTGTAATCGCCTGAAGAAAAGGTACTGGCCTGATCGGTAAAACCTGCAGAAACAAAATATTTAACCTTCTTCGATCCCCCTGTAGCACTCACATTGTGTTGCTGCTGAGGTGTCCAGTTACGATACAATTCATCATCCCAGTTGTATCCGGCATAATCGCTATCATCCATCGTATTAATTAAACGTTTTGAATCCGGATCGTAGTGAATGTGATTTGGACTGAAATCATCAGGATTTAATCCTGATTCGTCTAGCAGTTCTGCCCATTTCCTGGCATCAACAATATCGGGAAGAAAAGTTGGCTGTGTAAAAGACACAGTTCCATGATAAGTGATTCGGGCAGGTTTTTCGCTACCCCGTTTGGTAGTGACGATGATAACACCGTTACCGGCACGTGCACCGTAAATTGCAGCCGATGCATCCTTTAGAACACTTACTGATTCTATGTCGTTTGGATCAACCTGTCCGAGATTACCTTCAATACCATCAATTAATATCAGTGGATTACCGCCGTAACCCCGAATGTTTAATGCAGTACCATCGGCACCCGGCAAACCACTTTGCTGCCGCGTATACAGACCAGCAACCTGACCTTGTAACAATTCTGTAGAGTTGGCCACCGGGCGTTGTAACATCTCTTCGGCTTTTACATTACCCACAGCACCGGTTAAAGTTGCTTTTTTCTGAACACCGTACCCAACGGCCACCACTTCTTCCAAACCAATGGCATCCACTTTCATGGTTACATCAATGGTAGAACGTCCTTTAACAGGCTCACTAACCATCTGCATACCCACAAAGGTAAAAAGCAAAACATCATCGCCATCTACTTCCAAGTTGTAAATACCATCAACATTGGTAACCGTACCTGTAGCAGTTCCCTGTACTATCACTGCAACACCGGGGAGCGGTTCGCCGGCCTCATCGACTACCGTACCGGTAATACTTTGTTGCGCCCAAACAGCCGACACCATTAAAAGGGCCGTAGCCATAAGGCACAGTTTTTTAAATAAATTTAAACCTGATTTTTTCATAAGATTTCAATTAGTTAATAATTATAGAAATATGAATAGAAAAATTACTATCGCAATTAAAAGAAGATAAAGAAGGACGTTAACGGTGCGGAAAGTAAATATGCGCCTAAATGGTGATTTTCCTTCAGTCATAAGTTTAACCTTAGTTATTCGTTTAGTTTTCAGTTTCAAAATTGATTATTTTAAACGAAGGCATAGGTATATACTTTTGAAAGCATGGGTGAATATTAATTCAATGATTCATTTTTAGTTTTATCAAAACAGGGGGGTAATTCTGTCAGGGCATGCGTGTATCCCTTGCCGATACTGCGTCATAGAGAGATTCAAAGGTCTACCTAATCTCTTCGCTCCAACAGTAGATATCGAAAAGTTCCGTGATTATAAGACCCGGGATGAAAAGCCGTCAGCTAAAGTTTATACCCGGCAATCGTAGTCTTTTAAATGGGAAAGGATGACAAGTTAGAGCTTGCCTACAATTTTTCACGGTACTCCGACGGGACGCACTTGAACTGTTTTTGGAAAACCGTACGGAAATGTTTAACATCATTGAAACCCACCTCGTAGGCAATTTCAGTAATGGTTCTTTCTTTGTCGGCCAGCAGCTGTGCTGCCCGCTTGATGCGAATTGAACGAATAAATTCGGCAGTGGAAGCATTGGTCAGACTTTTTAGGCGACGGTATAAGGACGAAGTGCTCATATTCATCTCCGATGCCAGGGTGTCTGATGTAAACTTATGGTTCTGAAGGTTAGTCTCGATGGTTTTAATGACCTTTTCAATAAAAATTTCTTCTCCCGGAGTAATCTGAATCTCAGAAGGTCCCAGGCTTACAGAACGGCTGTATTGTTTTTGTAATTTTTTCCGCCGCTCAATAATGTTTTTCACCTTTTGCAATAATAGATTGGGATCAAAAGGCTTTTCCAGAAAGTCGTCGGCACCCAGACGGGCACCCAGTAGCTTAAACTGCACGTCACTTTTTGCCGTAAGAAAAATAAAAGGAACGGTTGCCAACTCTTCTTTCGAACGAATATTTTTGCACAGTTCAAATCCATCGACTTTTGGCATCATCACATCTGAAATAACGAGGTCAGGAACCAGATTCACTGCTTTTTCAAATCCTTCTTCACCGTTCAAGGCATAGTCAACCTTGTAATGTGACGAAAGAATACTTACCAGGTATTGGTTCAATTCCTGGTTATCTTCCACGATTAAAATAAGTTCATCCCGTTTCTCTGCTGTTGAAATATTTGGAGCAAGCATGTTTTTCACAAACGATTCTACCTGCCCATATTGTTGAGTTTCCCTGGCTTTGCTTTCTGTCTCCACCATTTGAGTGTCGCTTAAATGCGCATTCCCCTTGGGTAGCGAAACCGTAAATTCGGTATGCTTGTTCGGTGTACTAACTACATTAATCGTTCCCTGGTGCAATTCGGCAAAGCGTTTTGCCAGGGCCAAACCAATGCCCGAACTTCCATGACCACTTTTATTGCCAACCCGATAAAAACGTTCAAAAATATTATCGATTTCTGCTTTTGGAATACCGACTCCATTGTCACTCACACTCAATAACACCTCATCTTCCTCTTCAAACAAAGCAACTTCAATTTTTGCTTTTTCGTCGGCATATTTGAAGGCGTTGGAAACCAGGTTATTCAATACAATTTCAATTTTATCACGATCTATCCAAACTTCTTTATCTTCAATTTCACCCCGTATTTTAAAATCGATTGAGTTGATGGCAGCCAAATCCACAAAGGGATGGCAGACCTCATACACAAATTCATTTAAATCAGTTTTGGAAGCATGCAGTTGCATATTCCCCGATTCTACTTTTCTAAAATCGAGCAACTGATTTATTAACTTCAGCAGCCGTTTCGAATTGTTCTGGATTATGCCAATTTTTCTTATGGCATTTTCCGATAGCGCATAATCCTCTTTATTCCCCAGCATTTCTTTTATGGGTGCTAAAATTAAAGTTAAAGGAGTTCGAAATTCGTGCGAAAGGTTGGTAAAAAACCGCAGTTTCATTTCATTCATTTTCTGGTCCTGGTCGTGTTGGAGTTTTTCCATTTCAAGACTATTGGACAAACGAACCTGTTTAACCGCATTCCAGCGAATTATGCTTACAATGCCAACAACCAGCAGCACATAAAATACAAGTGCATACCAGCTTTGCCAAAAGGGCGGATTTATAATGATCTTCATGGATGCAGCTTCTTCATTCCAATGGTTATGCCGGTTGGAACTTTTCACATAAAGAACATACTCGCCGGGTTTCAGGTTATTAAAAATCGCAAAACGGCGATGCCCGATATCTGTCCAGCTGTTATCGTAGTTTTCGAGAAATACTTTATAGTTGTTCTTACCCTCCGATTCAAAATCCAGCGCAGAAAATTCCACTTCAATTTTATTCTGCCGGTATGAGAGTTCTATTTCTTTGGTGTGGGTAATCGATTTTTCAAGAATACTTTTCCCATGATGCAACTGCCCCGGAGCAATGGATTGATTCAATATACTCAGGCTGGTGAATACTGGTTTTGAAATTTCTTCCCGTTCGATGATGTTATCCGGGTGAAAATAGGTGAGTCCTTGTGCCCCACCAAAAAATATCTCACCACTTTTATTGTTTCTGAACACCGATGCTTCGGTAAAGTTAAGTCCCAGCACACCGTCTGTTTCATCAAAATTGATCATGCGCTCGCTTTCTTTAAGCAGTTTGGATATGCCCACATTGGTGCTCATCCAGATATTCCCGCTTAAATCGTGTGCAATCCCCTTTATAAAATTACTGGCCAGGCCATCATCCTCCGAAAAAATCTCAAGGGTAAAGTGGTTCAGTTCATCTTCTGATAGTTTATTTAAACCGTTTGGTGTTCCCACCCAAATGTTTCCCTGTTGGTCTTCATCGAGGCAGGTAATTATATTTCCGGAAAATTCACCTTCCATCTTAAAATACTCTTCGGCGATCACCAATGAAGTATCTTTCGGGTTATAAATGTGCAAACCGTTATATGTGCCCACCCACACTCTGCCTTTGGAATCTTCTAAAAGATAGCTGATTCGGTTACTTTTCTGCTGCCCCTGATCTGAGTCACTACCATACATGCGTTTCACCCAGTTGTACTTGTCTTTTTTATCGGTCAGGTACAAACCACTTTGAAGTGATCCCATCCACAGCATATCGTCTGTATCCAAAAAGGAAACCATCATTCTTTGAAAAGATGTTCTTCCATACTTTTCATGGGCACTCTGCATTTTTGGGATACCATTTTCGAATACCACCTCAAAAACCTGCTGTCCTGTTCCTGCCCATAATTTACCATCCTTGTCTTCAAACAAATTTTTGATCGTAAAAAAACTTGTTTTGGCGATATTCTCGGGATAATCAACCGGATAAAAATTTTCCCTGTCGGGCGACCACACCAGTCCGCTTCCAATTGTTCCCAACCAAAGGTGTCCATTTCTATCTTCAACCACGGTCATTATCCGGGTGTTGGCCAGGCCTTTATTTGGTTCCGGATGATATCCTACTGAATGGAAATCTAGCTTTTTGGTGAGCACACAAACCCCGCCGCCATTGGTACCTAACCAGACATTACCACTGCGGTCTTCAAAGATATCGAGTATGGCTTCGTAGTCTTTATTGATCGTACCCCTGTATTCAGGATAAATGGGATAACGCGAAAATTCCTCCAATACCGGGTTAAACCGGAACAATCCAATGCCCCATGTACCCAGCCAAAGTTGATCTCTACCGTCCATGAGCATGGATTCATAGGGTGGATTTCCAATTCTTAATTGGGAAACATCAGCCGGCATATCCATCTTTTCCGAGCTCTCGTTTTGCAAATCAAATTTTCTAAATCCTGATTCCCCTCCCCCAGTTAGCCAAAGGGCATTTCTTTTTTTATCGTACCCAATTTCCTGGCAAGTACCTGTATTATGGTGCCTGACTGAATCGTGCGCAACCTCTACTTCATATAATCCATCAGGGGTTCCCAGCCACAATTTTCCATCCCCGGTATTTTCAATGGAATTAATCCTGCTTCCCGGAAGGAATTGTTTAGAAGTATTGCTTTCCTGATCGTAAGCAATCACTCCATTGGCCCAGGTCCCCATCCAAATGCGCCCTGTGCTGTCTTCGTTAAATGAGAGTACCCGGTTATCGGGTAATAAGGTGCTTCCTTTTTTATAATTATTAACAATATTAGTAAAAATGCCCGTTACCGGATTGTATTTACTAACGCCACCCGATTTGGTGCCAATCCATAGGTTTCCCTTGCTGTCAACAAACAACATTTCAACAGAAGGATTTACCAAACTATTTGAATCGCCCGGAATTTGGTTGAAAACTTTAAATACGTAACCGTCGTATCGGTTAAGGCCACCTCGTGTTCCAATCCAAATAAAACCATCGTGATCCTGTACAATTGAAGTTACTTCGTTGTGCGACAAACCATCATCAACAGTCAAAAAACTTTTACGCAGCGTATTATTTTGCCCGCTGATTAATACCGTTACAAAAAGAAAGGGGATAATAATGAAAGCTCTAAATAATCCTTGCATAGCCATTTCTACAATCGATCAAAAGTAAATATTTTCCCCCGGTCAACCTAAAACGAGTCCTCCAATTCCCGAATTACATCCTCCAGCACCTTTACTGCCGAGTCTCCAATGGCCGCCGCGCCCTTAATCAATAAGTCAATGTCCTCGTCCATATCTTTTTCAATGTATTCCTTAACCTTTTCCCGAACATCATCGACATCATCCTTAAAAAGTTGCTTTAACAGGTCGTTTAAATCTTCTTTATTTTTGTAGGAATGATAGCGTATGATGAGGCTTTTAATTTTTATCTGATCGGATAAGGTAAACTCGTCACCAAATTTTAAATACCAGTCGCCATTGTATCTGGCAAACTGAGAATCGGCCCACTTCCAGTCTTTTTCGTTGTATTTTTTATGATTCGTCTCAATCCGGTCAACAAAACTTTCAAATCTCTGGAGATAGGACTCTTTTGAAGCCGGCGCCAAACACGACACCATTAATGCCACAAGACTAAGAAGCAAAATATATTTCGAAATATTTTTCATTTTTTCAACTTTCAAACTTAAACTTTAATCCCTTATGCTTTCCACGGCCATTGCACACAATCCTTAATTTCGGGGAACAAAACAAAATCAGCCTTCCCTTTCATGGCACAGGTTTTTACGTCTAATCCGGGCAATTGTTCCAAAGCCGCATCCATGGTTTTTCCACTTACCGAAACATCGTCAACCAGTAAAATTCGTTTCCCTTCAAGTCGCCATTGGGGCTTTTGAATCACTTTGGGGATTTCGTATCGCGGATTATTTTGCTCATCGCGGTAATTAAGTGTCATCACCTGCAGTTCGGCGCTTAGGTGATAGGCCACCATCGTTGCTGCAGGAACACCCCCAGAACCAATACCGATTACCACATCAATCTCGGGAAAGGTGATGGTTTTTAAGCGTTCTGAGATCTGTTTAAAAGACAATTGAACCATTCCAAAAAAATTACATCGGTTTATAACACAAGGATAGCAGAAATTTCGATTTTAAACAAAGCTTATTTGTTTTCCTTTTTAGCATCATTCTCGTAAACCGGTATCTCCAGGTAAAATGTTGATCCTGTTTCCAATTCAGTTTTAAACCAGATTTTTCCTCCAAAATTATCGACAATATTCTTCACAATGGAAAGTCCAAGTCCCATTCCACTGGTTTTGGTCGTAAAACTGGGGCTAAACAGTTTATCGCGTAATTCAACCGGAATACCGGCACCATTGTCTTGTACCGAAATAACGGCCATATGTTCCCGACGATCTAGCTTTAACTTGATGTCGCCCATTTTATTCTTGGGAACAGCCTGAATTCCATTTCGGATTAAATTTATGATTGCTCGCGAAAGTTGCTCGCGGTCAGCATTTACTTCAATACAATCAAATCCGTTCGAATCAAAAACGATTTGGGCACGGTTATGTGTTTCGTATAAGTCAATGGTTTTTTGCAACTGTTCTGACAAACAAAATACCTGGTTTCGTGCCGTTGGGATCTTTGCAAAATTTGAGAATTCGGTGGCAATATTCGACAGGTTATCAATTTGCTCAATCAATGTTCCGGTTACCCGGTCGAGGTATTTGTTGTATTCTTCATCCTTCCCTTTTGCCCGTTGTAAATACTGAATATTTAATTTCATTGGCGTAAGCGGATTTTTAATCTCGTGGGCAATTTGTTTGGCCATTTCACGCCAGGCCGATTCACGCTCTGACCGGGCCAGCAGATCGGCACTCACAGCCAGTTCGTCAACCTTTTTATTGTATTCGCGCACCAGGCTCCCAATTTCGTCCTGACGATTATAGTGTATGGGTTCATTGTGTTTCCCCAACTGCATTTTTTGCAGGTTCTCCTGGATAACAACCAAAGGCCGTGTAATTTGATTGGCAATAAAAACAGCTGCAATAATACTGGCTAAGAACAGCAATACGTAGAGGTTGATAAAGGCCACAATAAATGTCGAAATCTCCTGGCTGTAGTTATCCTGACGAATAAAATAAGGCAAATTAATTACACCCAGATAATCCCCGAAATTGTTGATTATTGGCCTATACGCCGATAAGTAAGAAAGCTTTCCGATGTTTTCTGGCTGGAAATAACTAATCTTGAAATTCTCGTAAACTTCGTAGTTTGCACGGGCGTCTATTTTTCGGGAAACAAGTCCCCTGTCGAAGATTTCAGATCGTGATGAAGAGATCAGCTCTCCATAAACTCCAAATATATTGATGTCGGTTCTGAAAATGTTGGAAAGCTTCGCCAATTCACGATGTAGCCAAATTTGAGTTGAATCGTTTATTTCTGTTTTTTCTTCCAGCCGGTGATCGATTTCTTCGGCTATGGATTTCATCTTTTCATTCAAATCGTTCCGGTGCTTGGTGCGATACTCTTCCACATTGTAATATAAAGTCACCAAAGCCACCACAAGCAATGAAACAAAAACAATGGATATAATCGCTGCCTGAATCTTAAACTTCAGATCGAAAAATACTTTCCTCTCCCTTAAAGTCTGGTTCCCAAAAAACAGCAGAATCAACAAATTAATAAAGAAGAATACAAACAAATAGGGAAATGATATCAGGTAATCAATGGGAGTTAAGAGCTCTCGCGAAACCATCACATAACTATTTTGGCCTGAAAGATAAACCAGATGTTCAAAATTATCCCGCTTAAATAAATATTCTTCATCCGATCCCTGGGAATCTGTTTCGGGTAAATTATATCCGTGCAAGTTATAATTATACTCGCCATATTTATCGGTAAGCTCCTCGCCGTAATATTTGGCATAATTGAATTTTCTGTAAATATCCGACCGTGCCATGGATTTATCAATCAGTAATTCGGGGAAGCCAATTCCTTCCAAAAGAAGATCGGAGTCCAAATCGATGTAAATACTTAAACCTCGTCCCTTATCAGCCTTTGGATATTCAAACCGTCCGGTATAGGAAATACGTCCATTCATATTGGACATAAAGTAAAAGTTGGTTCCGGGAATCTGTATTCCCTGTGTTTCAACAAGTTCATCTAAATACGTTCGACAGGAAACCGTACGATTTTCGGGAGGTAATTCAAGCAGTGATTCATGATCACAAACAAAAATATTCAATAAGTATTTTCTGAAATAGGTATTAAAATAGGATTGCCGTATATACTCTTCCACATCCACAAAATCGCGCTGAAAAAGGAGATTTTGAATGGCCGGATCGTTTTCAATACCGGCTTGAATCTCGGTTATAAAAACCTCTGCAGCCGGATCGCGTTCGGTTACAAGTGTTACGGCAAGAAGTTTCTGCTGTTCGCGGTCTTTTTTAACAATAGATCGGTTAATTACCACTAAGGAATACACCGAAACCAAAGCGACATAAATAATGAGGTAACTTAAGGTGAAGGTATGCAAATAGTTTTTGCTTATGAGCGATGCCAGGAGCATACATACCAAAAACAGCATCAAGGCAGGGAATGCAATAGCTCCAACAGAAAGGTATTGAACGGCACCCAAAAATATTACAATTCCAATACCCAGGATGAAAAGCTGAGAAAAAGAATAAGCTTCTCCGGCTTCTTCATTTATACGAATGGTAAAAAAAACAGTGCCAAGAATAAATAATCCCGCCGAAAACAGCCCCAGGACACTTTGTATGGATATCTCGATAATCTTATTGAGTGCAAACGATATGGTGGAGTTATAAATTAACTCTTCGATATAATAATTCACCAGTAAATACAGGCTGCCACAGAAGAGCAGCAACAATCCGACGATCACTTTCCGGGGTAATCCCGACTGGACTTGCAAATCTTTGATATTGAGATCGATTCCGAAGTTATACAACCAAAAAAGGGAAAAAAGTGCCAATAGAAAATAGTCACCTAAGGAAGGCAGCCAGTCGTTCATGGCAAAGTAATCGGGCCCAAAAAATTTAAGATGAAAAAATACTTTCGGTACCTCAAAAATCAGGTGGAACCAATAAACAAGAAACAAAGCACCTCCCAGTGCCACCAGTTTGGCCAATAAAGGAGCTTTACGGTCAATAAATTCTTTACGGAAAAAGAACAGCAGAATTATAAGGCCAATAAAATAAATGATACCCGGGAGGTATAACTGGTTAGTGGTACACAAATAGTTCCCATAAGGCAATAAGGTAAACAGAAAGTTTTCTTTTGAATCTTTTATGGTATATCCCTTATCGTGATGTTTTTCCCAAATAATATAATCGTGCGGAAGTTGATAGGATTTAAAAAAATTATTTTGCAGATATTTGTTCTCGTATGTATAATTACGTTTCAAGAGGTGTAATCCCACAATGTCGTATTCCCCGGCACTCACAGTATCGGCCAGGTAATAACCATTGGGTAGTTTTATCAGGCCTTTTACCTTGGTATAGTCACCCGTTGTATTGTTAAAGGCAATGCTCCGGTCAGACCAAAAAGTGAGCAGGTTGTTCTTGTAAACCAAAATCCCAAAACCAATATCGCGAACCAAAGTTTCTTCTTCTTTAAAAAACTCATTTACGGTATTATCGAAATTATCTGCCTCCAGGAGATTCACTATATGCGTAATACGCGTCTTTAATTCTTTTTCATTCTGAATTAAAGTGCTTTGAAATTCCTCGATCAGTTTTGTCTCTGGATTTTTTTTGAGCAAACCATATTCTATTATGGCCGCCGCAATTAAAATGCAAATGGCCAAAACGAGGTAAGTATATTTATTGAATTTTAAAAACATTTGTTATTCATGATGATATGGTTCGCCTTTTAAAATAGTAAAAGCCCTGTAAATTTGCTCTACGCACAAAAGTCGCACCATTTGATGCGAAAATGTTAATCGCGATAAAGAAATTTTTGACGTGGCGCGCTGGTAAACCTCTTTCGAAAAGCCATAGGGGCCGCCAATTACAAATACCATTTCCTTTGGCCCACTTACCATTTTCTTTTCTATAAACTTCGACAGTTCTATGGAAGAATACATTTTCCCCTTTTCGTCGAACAAATGCAATTCCTTACCCGGAGCCAGTTTGGAAAGGATGAACTCACCCTCCTTTTGCTTTTGAATTTCAACACTTGTATTCTTTCCCTTTTTTATATCAGGAATTACTTCGAAGCTAAAATTGATATAATGTTTCAGCCGCTTTACATATTCATTCATTCCCTCGCGCAAATAAGACGAATCCGTTTTACCAACAACTAACAAAGTAATCTTCATGAAAAAATATTTTACTAAACCGACCAGTAAATAACAGAAAACCATAGCCAGGCTTCATACCGTAATTTAAATTATGTATTCCCTAATTTCTGTCTTTTGATTTTTAATTTTATAAATTTACACTAAAATTAAGCGTATAAAAGTGTTTTTGCATAGTTTTTGATATTTATACAACACTTTATACCGAAAAAGAAAGGATATGCATCTTATACGAAAAATAGCATTTCAATTTTTTCTAATCTGCAGTGTAGTAGCTGTTTCAGCGAGTACTCTGCCCGAAAAAATACCAGGCGATATCATAAAGGCCATAGAAACCGGTAACGCAAAATTGTTGTCGGGCTACTTTAACCAAAACGTTGAGTTGGTTGTTTTAGACAACGACAATGTTTACAGCAAAGCACAGGCACAACAAATTGTAAATAACTTTTTTAGCAATTTTTCCCCCGTTGAAGATAATGCATTTACGATTATTCACGACAGTGGCAAAGCAGATGCAAAATATGTGATTGGAAAATTAAAAACCGAAAAAGGAAACTTCAGAGTTTATTTTCTGCTTAAGAAAAACAGTGGAAAAGAATATATACATCAGTTGAGAATAGAAAAACAATAAATCCCAAATGGGAAAATTAACTTTTAAGCGTTTAAAGAGGATTGGCGAAAATGCTGTTGAGCGCGCTCAAAAGATATCACTCCCTTTGTTTGATGGTGTTCCGTTGTACGACGTTACACTTTTCTTTTGGCGAAGCATTGTTGATGGATCCATCACCACCAGGGCATCGGGCATTGCCTTTTCCTTTTTCATCGCACTTTTCCCCGGAATAATCTTTCTATTCACCCTAATTCCTGCCAGTGGCTACCGGGATGAACTTTTTATGATCATTCAGGTCTTGGTTCCCGATAGTATATGGCCTACCGTAAAGGATACCATTGCTGAAGTCATCTATGACCTGCGTGGCGATTTGCTTACGCTAAACTTTTTTATGGCACTGTTTTTTGCCACCAATGGTTTAGCATCTATGATGAGTGCATTTGATGCTACAGTCCATAACATTAATCGCCGCAAGTGGTGGAGTCAGTATATTGCCGCTGTTTTCCTGCTTATTATTTTTACACTTTTACTTGTTGCAGCCATTGCAATTTTAATTGGAGGACAGGAATTAATAAGATACCTCGACAGAATTGATATTATCCAGGATAAGTTTCTACTGTACCTCTTAATTGCAGGCAAATGGATAATTACCATAACCATGTTCTTTTTTGCTTACTCGTTTTTATACTACATGGCACCGGCAAAAAAAACCAAGTGGCGCTTTATTTCGGCAGGTGGAACACTGGCAACGGTGTTAAGTATTTTCGGTTTTGTTGGCATGAGTTATTACCTGAATAACTTTAGCCAGTACAACAAACTCTACGGATCCATAGGAACCTTGCTTGCCATTCTTTTTCTAATGTATGTGATGTCGCTGATCCTACTGATTGGCTTCGAACTAAACGCCAGCATTTACCAGGCACACACCTACCAGGATGATGAATGAAGAAAGTGATCAGTAACCAGTCTAAGTTTGGTTTTCTTCGTTAAATCCTGAACTACTTTTTCCCTTGTTTAAACAGCAATTCTTTTTCCTGTTTGGTCAGACTATCGTAACCCGATTTCCCTATCTTATCCAGAATCCGGTTGATTTCGTCTTGTTTTACATTCTGCTGTTGCTTGTATTCGTGATCATTGCGAGGGGGTTTCCGGTAGGTAATTTTCAAATCATTTCTCCCCTTGATAATTTTTGAAAACCAAAGTTCAACTTTATCCAGGAAATTCACCAGTCCTGCTCCCATATCTTTTCCTTTCCGCAATTGATAAATATAAAACCAGCCCCAAAAGGCACCGCCAAGGTGAGCAATATTTCCTCCGGGATTTGAAGTTGAAATGCCAATTACAGAGAGAATTACATAGAAGGCTGCCACATATTTCAATGGAAATCTTCCTATAAAAAAAAGATGAATCTCGCGATTGGGATCGTAAAAGGCAACGGCTACCAAAATCGCAAATACCGAGGCAGATGCACCGAGTAGAAGGCCGTATATTGAATGGAAGGCAGGAAAGACATTGTATGCCAGCACATAAAAAGCTGCACCGCTTAATCCCCCCAGCAGGTACACACTCAGCAATTTTCTACCTTCGAGATGAACCATAAACAACTGCCCAAACCAATACAAGCCCAGCACATTAAAAAGCAAATGCAAAAATCCGGCATGCAAAAACATGTAGGTAAGAGGCGTCCATGGACGGCGTATTAACACTTCGCTTACCGACGGAATGGAGAGCCAGTCGTATAAGGGATAAGATATTCCGGCCAGGTAAAAAAATACCGCAATAACTTTTAGCAGCAGAAATACACCAACATTGATGTAAATCAGCCGTGTTAATACCGATCCCTCTTTAAATGTACGTTTTATGTCTGCTGCAATGTCCACTGATTGTAATTATCAAATAATCCTTAGTAAAAGTGATTGGTGTTTTTGCGCCAGTGCCTGATCATAAAATAGCCAAACAGCATTCCCCCAAGGTGGGCAAAATGTGCCACGCTTCCCTGAATACCTGAGATTCCAAAGATCAGTTCAAGTAAACCGTATCCCGCCACAAAATATTTTGCTTTTATGGGTATTGGCGGGAAAAGAAGCATAAGCTGTGTATTGGGGAAAAGCATCCCGAAACCCAGCAAAATTCCAAACACCGCCCCCGACGCACCAACTGTTGGTGTATTTAGTATGGCATTTAGTTTTCCTGCCAAAGGATCGCTGAAGTTTTTCCCTTCTGCCCAAATGTTGTAACCCACTTCTTTCACATAGGCAATTTGCTCGGGCGACATTTTATTGATGAGCACCTGGTATTCGAAATAAGTAACCACCATGTGCAAAACGGCAGCTCCAACACCGGTGACGAGATAAAAGGTTAAAAAACGTTTCGGTCCCCACACGCTTTCCAAAACACGACCAAACATATACAGGGCAAACATGTTAAAGAAAATGTGCCCGAATCCCGGAGTGCTATGCATAAACATATAGGTAAAAAACTGGTGTAGCCCAAACTTCTCCGACAAAGGAAAGTGCAAACCCAGAATCGGATACAAATTGACTCCGGATTGTTTTAAAATAAGTGTTGCTAAAAAGAAAAGAACATTTATGATAATTAAGTTCTTAACAACCGGTGGAATATTTAATGCAGGTCTGTAATTCATATTTTTTTTTATTCGAAGTCAGGTGCCAGAAGTTATTTCTTTACCTTTTTCTGAAAACACAAACTTCATTTTGTAATAAATACTTAAACAATGGTTTCGGTTCCTGGTTTACAAGAGCCAGACCAAAATTATATGGCCTTAAAATAGCGACAATCTGTCATCTTGCGAAACTTTTTTCGATATCCTCTGTCGGAATTATGGTTAAAACCTTTTTCCCGTCAGGTGAAAAGTTAGGTGTTGAGCACGCAAAAAGATTATCGATTAGGTGATCCACTTCCTCTTGTCTTAAATCCGTACCATAATCCAGGGCCGATGCTTTTGCCAGCGACACAGCTATTTGCTCTTTGGCTTTTGCCCGTGCATCAACCGGCGAATTTTTATATTCTTCCAACAATTTTTCCACAATTAGTTCGGGCGATGCCACGTCTAAAACACCGGGTGTACCCTTAATTATGAAGCTATCCTTCCCAAATTCGCGAATGTCAAAACCAAGCGATAAAAGATCTTCCAGGATGGTTCTTAGCACCGCCGAATCGGCTGGATTTAATTCAATGGTCTGCGGAAATAATTGCTGCTGGCTGGCCACCGAATCCGATTTCAGTACTTCCAGAAATTTCTCATACAAAATACGCTCGTGTGCCCGTTTCTGATCGATTATCATTAATCCCGATTTCACAGGTGTTAAAATGTATCTCTGTTTGAGCTGAAGCACCTTTTTCCCGCTAAACTGCTCTGCAGCTTCGGAATACAAATCATTTCCGCCGGTAAAACTTTCCCGGAACTGTTCCTCCGGCTTTATTTTTAACTGTGTCCCCTTGTATAGGTCCTCCCAATTTTCAAGGTTCTTTTTCCCGGATGAAGAGGTACCCTTCGTATAGCTTCCCCCTGGTACCCCCTTGTGGGTATCGAAAGGATTATAGTCCGGATTAATCTGTATCTCCGGGAATCGTATTTCTTCTCCTCCTCGTTTGGGCACCGGAATATCGATACTTCCTCTTTGATCGAAATCGATTGAAGGCACCACGTTGTGTTTTCCCAGGGATTCGCGCACGGCAGCATGGATAATGGGCCAGATATCGCGTTCGTTTTCAAATTTTATTTCGGTTTTGGTAGGATGTACATTTATATCAATGGCAGCAGCATCGAGCTCTAAGAACAGAAAGTACGAAGGATAGGTGTCGGGAGGTAGCAGCTGCTCGTAAGCCTGCATAACTGCCTTATGAAAATAAGGATGACGCATATAACGTCCGTTTACAAAAAAGAACTGCTCGCCCATGGTTTTACGGGCATATTTTGGCTGTCCTATAAAGCCATATATTTTTACAATACTGGTTTCCTCATCAACGCCCACCAGGCTCTGGTTCAAAACTTTCCCAAACACATCAACAATTCTTTTCCGGTGGTTGGAAGCTGGCAGGTCATACAGAGCCGAACCATTGTGAAACAATGCTATTTTCAATCCGGGATTGGGAAGCGCAATGCGTTGAATTTCCCATATTATGTGTCTTAACTCGGTGGAATTTGCTTTCAAAAATTTGCGACGAGCGGGCACATTAAAAAACAGGTTTTTAATCATAAAGTTAGTGCCCGTATTTACACCAGCAGGTTCCTGTGTTTTCACTTCCGAACCAACAATGTGAATAAAAGTTCCAAGCTCATCTTCCGCACGTTTTGTGCGCAATTCCACATCGGCAATTGCAGCAATCGATGCCAATGCCTCTCCCCGGAAGCCCATTGTACGTATGCAAAACAGATCGTTGGCCGAACGAATTTTTGAAGTGGCATGCCGTTCAAATGCCATTCGTGCATCGGTTGGCGACATTCCGCAACCGTTGTCACTGATCTGAATCAGTGTTTTCCCGGCGTCTTTAATGTTAATGGTAATGTCAGTTGCCCCTGCATCCAATGCATTCTCAACCAATTCCTTCACAACCGAAGCCGGGCGTTGAATAACCTCACCGGCAGCAATCTGATTCGCTACTGCATCGGGTAATAACTGAATAATATCGCTCAAAATAAAACTTTTAGATGTTGAGAAGTGAGTTAGGTACCGAAGAAATCGGAATAGAAAAACAAATACACAACCAAAACCAGAATCAGAATAATCCAAATCAGTCTTCGGTTTTGGGCACGACGTGCCGATTCCGACGATTTCGCCCAACCATCACCCTTCCTGAACTGACCTTTTATACCTGGCCGATAAGGCTTCCCGTCGTCAACCTTCTCCTCAAAAATTCCCAGTTCTTCCTTTATTCTTCTCTCTCGCTCATCGCGCTCCTCTTTATCAGGATCGTAAAACCGTGGAGTTATCCGAAACTTTTTTGTTCCTGGTGTATGAAAGAAATTGCTAATCATCGCTTACTCATTTATCGTACAAAGATAACCTTTATTCTGCAAAAATTATTCCGATATACAAATCACAACGATTTGTCTAAAATCCACGTCAACTGTTCTTCATTTAATTCAATGGGATTTCCTTTCATGCTGCTCGCATTTTTTGCTTTTTGCACCAGGTTTGGAAAATCACTTTGAGCAAGTCCATATTCGGCAAGAGCCGGAATTTGTAGTTCCGATACTAAATGATCAGCCCACATTACCGCATCCCCGGCTTTTGCCAGTTCACTTCCTGTGAGCAGTCTTGCCAATTCATCAAACTTCGAAATATCCTTGTTTCGCTCTTTGAGGGCAGCGACATTCATTTTTATTACCGCCGGCATTAAACCTGCACAAACCGCTCCGTGTGGAATGGGGAACATCCCTCCCATTGGTCCGGCAAAACCGTGCACAGCACCCAATTTCACATTTGCCAGGGCCATTCCTCCCAACATGCTTGCCATAGCCATATCTTCGCGTGCTTTTTCATCCTCCCCGTTTTTAAAGGCCTTTAACAGTGCACGCGAAATCCGGGTTAAACCCTCCCTGCAAAGCATGTCGATAAATGGATTTGCAGCATTCGACACAAAAGTTTCCAGTAAATGGGTTAATGCATCAACACCGGTAGTGGCTGTTAGATCAGGTGGCATCGAATGGGTAAGTACAGGATCGAGCACCGCAACACGGGGGTACATTAAATCGCTCCGGAGACTCACTTTAACCTTGTGCTCCAGGGATTTTATCACCGAATTTTTGGTTACCTCGGCACCCGTGCCCGCAGTTGTGGGAATGGCAATACAAGGCAAAGGTACTTCGCTTAAAGGCTTACCCAAACCAATTACTTCGAGGTAATCCATTAAATTTCCCTTATTGGGGACCAGTGCCGCAATCGCTTTTGCTCCATCGATAACACTGCCGCCGCCAAAACCGATAACCACATTGCAATTGTTTTCACGGGCAAAAGTTACACCGGCATTTATTACATCAATGTTGGGTTCCATTTCAATTTTAAAAACAAAAACCTCGATATTTCCCGCAAACTGCTCTACTAAAGCCGATGCTCTTCCCTGGTTTTTCCCGGTAATCAATAAAACTCTGTTCCCCATTCCTTGAATCAAATCCGGAACTTTATTGATTGTATCCTTCCCGAAAAGGATTTTTGAAGCTGTGGCAAAAGAAAGATCCATACAAGTTAAATTTGGCCGTTTTAATAGCTGAAGAACAAATAAATTCCAGGTATCACCAATTCTCAAAAAAATTGAGATTTGAAATTTATCATTTTAGTCCCATCCCTTCTCATCAGGGTGAACGTTAAAATATTTGATTGCTGAACGAGGCTCAGCCATCATGTGGGCAACTGTGCCGCGCCATTTCTGATAGTGGGCCGTTTCTTTGTGTTTAAGCGGGTCGTCAGAAGTACGGTAGACTTCAACCAATACAAATCGTGTGGGATCGTCTTGTTGCTCTACAAAATCGAAACGGGCAATACCAGGCTCTTTTATGCTGTAAGCAGCATTTTCAATGGTGGCTTTCTTAAATGCCTCAATACAATCTTCTTTTACATGAACAAAAACATGAACTATGAACATATCTTGAATTTTAATTCCTACTTACCAGCTAAACTTCCCAATCCAACAAGCGATTTTCTCCTTCCAGGCTTTGAATCTCACTAATTTCCTGCGACACCTCCACCACGCCCTTGTATTCTCCCCGTTCATTACGAATGGCAAAATATTGAATCAGCAAGCGCATTCCTTTCATATCGATCCAGAAACTGGCCGAATCTTTTGTGCCGGCTTTAAACGCTTCCACAATTTTTTCCACCACATGAACACTCTCTTTTGGATGGCAATTATGTACATCTCTGCCAAGAACGGCTTTTGTACGCGGAAAGATGCGCTTTTTAGGAGATGAAAAATATTGCACTTTATTAAATTCATCAACAAAAGTAATATCAACCGGTAAGTGATTGAAGAGCAGTTTTATTTGCTCCACATCCAGAACACCTGTGCCCAGGTTCACTTTACCATGTTCATTCTCCGCTTCCCCGGATTCAGTTAAATCAATAACAGGTGTATAAAAAGGGAATCCCAGTTCCAGGCTCTCGGCAAACAAATTCTGCAACTCTTTCCCGGGAACGATATCACCGACCAGTGGATAGAGAATTCGCTCTTCCCTGAATTTGATGGCGTTCATGTTAAAAAACAGATCACCACTTAACCGATTAAAGGTTTTGAGTTCCAGTGCATCTGCTTTCAATAGCTGAATCGCATTTTTTAAGTTGCGTTTTATGTCGTCGTGAAAAGACCACATTACCGACAAACAACGAAATTCAGGTATATGCTTCTCGATTACAGGGAACAATAGATTTTCCTTAATGGTGTAATAACTCAGAAATTTTTCCAACTCTGCAAAACTTTCAAGTGCCTTTTGTTTGGCTTCCACAGAATCGGGGTCCTGGTTAATCAGTTTTATAGAAGGTTTCAGGCCGTTCAATTTTTCAAGCATTAACCGGTTATTTTCCTGCAAAACCCACAGGTATGAATTTTCCGATGGTGCTGAGTACGGATGTTCTGAAATAGTCTTGTAAAGCAAATTCAGCAATTTATTGATGCCCTTTTTAAATTCGGGCATGGGAATATCCTTTTTTACCCATTCATCAACCAGGTAAACCACATCCGATGGAATACATAAATCGATTATTCCACGGTACTGCTCATATAGTTCCCTAACATTTTTGTTCTTTAAAATGGCCTGAAAAAGAACCGACAGTTTTTGAATGCGCTCGCTTTGATGATTTGTAAATTCTGACATAATTATTGTTCTGATTTTCCTGCATCATAAAAATAGGTAATTATTCCTTAGAAAAAATGCCTTGTCCTGTTACAGCCTCAGTTCAATACTGCCAACGGTGATATTCGGAACTAAAGATCGGTTTTTTTGTGTATCGCTTTTGTCCGGGCGAATAAAAACCACGCCAGACTAATAAATACTTTTTTGTATTAATTCTGCCCTGCCAAAGGGTTTTATTCGTTATATTTGATAAAAAATAGGTATTGAACTCTTGCTGTGCCTCTATGGGCCGAGTTTACAATTCTAAGAAAAAGAATAAGGTGAAGAAATCATTAATATGGGGTAAAATCCCTTTGAAAATAAATTCCGACGTCGAACTTCAAATTCAAAATACCCGCTTATTATTGAGCTCGGCAGATGATGTCCTATTGTTTAAATTGGCCGGGGACCATGAGAATATGGAAGAGATAATGCCCAGCCGTTTGGTTGGGAAAACCCGTGAGTTTTCAATTTTACCGGCTTTACCCGATCGCCCGCTTGTTGTTAAACCCAAACATAATCTGACGATTTTACCTGAAACAACGTTTAAGTTTTATGTTTATTTGCCGGTAACAGTCCAGTTATACGCAGGTATTGTAAAACCCGAGAATAAAGTTTTGGAACACTCGCCCACAAAGCTATCATCCACCTGGTTTGGCGAACCCAACGACGGCGAATTGTGCTACGCTCTATATACTTCGTTCGATACCGAAATACATGAGGATAAAATGAGGAACGAGTTTGTAATCTGTCCGGTTGAGATTTCAAACCATTCAAAAGAGATGCTTGAAGTGAAACGTCTTGCAGTGCGCGGGATCCATTTAAAAATTTATGCCAACAAGCACCTAATGATAACCAACAAAGTAAAAATCGGATACAACGGCTTCGATACACTGAGCGATGTTCAGTTTTCGAAGAGCCCGACAACATCGATTCCTGATTTAAAACAAATTGCTGCGGCCCGTGAACCCGAAAACAGTACCATGTTTAAACGAAGCTTCCAACTCATTCGACACATTACTCAATTTTAATGGTATGGAATTTAATATTTTAGAAATGATACCTGCCGATGCTGGAGAAAAAGCAATAAAGGTTTTTTTAATAGCAGCCATAGGCCTTTTATTTTTTCAATTGCTGGCATTTGTGGTAGGAAAAATAATTAGTAAAGGAAAGAGCAAACATTTGCAAATGATCATTCGCCGGGTTATTATTTATGGCGGAGTGGTGCTGATCTTGTTTCTGATTTTTAAAGTACTTGGTGTTAAAGCCGGGGCTTTGTTTGGTGCTGCCGGTGTGGTGGGAATTGTTTTAGGTATTGCCTCACAAACCAGTATTGGGAATATTATAAGCGGTATATTTCTGGTGTCGGAACGTTCGTTTGAAATTGGCGATTTGGTGCGGGTTGGTGATAAATTGGGAGTAGTTGATTCAATTGACCTGCTCTCCATTAAATTAAAAACATTAGACAATTTACTTATTCGCATACCGAATCAAACCATTATAAGCACCGAACTCACAAATATCACCCGCTATCCCATTCGACGCATGGAAGTATTGGTTAGCGTAGCCTACAAAGAAGATCTGAATAAAGTTACAAGGGTATTAAACGAAATTGTTGCCAATAATCCCTTGTGTTTAGACGAACCCGAACCACTAATATTATTTAAAAACTTTGGCGATAGTGGAATCGAGATTCAACTGGGTTTGTGGTTTGAAAAAACAAAATACAAAGACCTGCGTAATTCCATTTTCGTTGATATCAAAAAAGCCTTCGATAAAGCAAATATTGAAATTCCATTCCCACACATCAGCCTGTATACTGGAGAAGCTTCAAAACCCTTCAGAATTGAGGCTGAGAAAATACCTTAATTCCGGAAAATCTGCTTTATCGGTTCTTCCCATTCATTTCATATCCTTTTTTCTCGGCTTGTTTCAAGTTCATGTATTTGAGCTTTATTCGGCAGTTGACCTGAAGACACTGCTGAACAGTTACACAGCGTTCCCAAAAGGTCATGGAGGATTCCTTTATTCTTTTGTTACATCCGATTTTAGATGTAAATCCATTTGAGGGAAAGGAATGGTGATCTTGTTTTCTGCAAATTTTCGACTTATAATTCTGCGAATATCACTTTTTACCTTACTTATTCTGAAGATATTTTTACTGAAGAACAAGATTTGAAAATCCAGCGATGAATTCCCGAAATTAACCAAACGTGCTTCTGTTAATTCTTTGTCATGTATATCCGGATGCTCCAGGGCACTTTCTTCCAATATTTTAAGAACACGATCAACATCGCTCCCATATGCCACACCCACATCGATCCGGAAACGCGTTTTTTTAGACTGGTGGCTCCAGTTTATGACTTTGTTGGTTGTGATCAGCGAATTGGGTATAATAATGGATATATCGTCTCTGTTCAGGCCCTTAGAAGTGCGCAGTCCGATACTTTGTATTTTCACCACATCGCCATCGATTTCCAATACATCATGTACTTTAATGGATCTTTCGGAAAGCAGTATTATACCCGAAACCACATCGTTAAAGGTTTGCTGCAGGCCTAAGCCTATACCCACCAGCAGGGCTGCTGAACTTGCTATCAGAACCGTAATTTTAACTCCAATGGCTTCCAATACAAAGGCAATTGCAATTACCCAGGCCAGATAGCGAATAATTTGAAATAAAGCATAGGAATTTCCGGGATCCAGCTGGGTTAACTTTCGGCTTCGGAATAATGACTTTTTGATGAGCCACAGCAATAGTTTGGTAAGCAATAGAATGAATACCACAACAATTACGGTATAAACCTGGATCTTAGTTTCTCCCACACTAAGCAGGTTGATTTCCAGGAATTTATTTAATCTTTCCATTTACTGAATTCTTTAAGGCAAATATTGTATACCAAATGAACCTATCGCAGCAAGCTGACAAGGTATCGCAAGGTAAATTAATATTTTGGTTCATGGTTAAAATCCTTCAATTTCATTGCAGCTGATTTAAAACCAGGGCAACCAGCAGTGCTCTTTCAATGAGGCTGTGCCTTAGTATTCGTTCATTATTCGAAGGAAGGAACTCCCCAATGGGCCCCAGTCCATCTATTTTTGAATTTGCCTTTTGTATGTGACAAATATCGGATGAACTCCAGCGGTGTTTTGTGGAAACCCTCACATCAATTTTATTTGCAATTATTTTTATTTCCTTATAAAAATTCTCCGTTTCTGGTGTGAGTTCCATGGCAGGTCTTTTTTGCCCCCCTTCGAAATGCACCTGGTAAATTTTACTTCTCTTTTGTGTTGTAACAATTTTCTTTAACTTTTGCTCAATCCGTTCCAGTTCTTCTTGTTTGTTAAACCTTACGCTAATCCCTGCCGAGCCGTGTGCATATTCCCTGAAAATATTGCTTTTAAACTGAATATCGTAGGGCGCAATCAGGTTTTCGGGATCATTTTTTGAAATGTCGGTAATGTTAGCCAGGGTTTTATTAAAGCTCATGGCCATCAGTGAAATATTTTCCGAAACCTCTTTTTTCAAAAGTTTCGATTCGTAACGGTACGATGCCGATCCTGAACGCGACAATATCAGTCCTCCATTTTTAGTTGAACCACTAACCGCAAGGATTTTTTTGGCCAGTGCCGCTTTTTGCTGGATAACCGTTTTGGCATATTTCCCATCGATGGTGGAATCTGTGGTAAGCAGAATACCAATTTTTATTTTTTTCAGGTTACGGATAAAACGAAGCGACTGAAGTGCAGAAACGACCACTGCAATTCCTCCTTTATTTTCCCACACACCGGTTCCCTCAAGGTACTGCTCATCCTCGACAAAAGATTCGTGATTTGCCAGTTTCACCCGGTTATCCAGGGTTAAAAGAATCAGATAATCAACTTCCTGGTTAAAGGAATTGTTGTAATACAAAATATTACCCACTTCCAGTTGCGGAAAAACTTCCTGGGTAAAACCCAACTGACTCAGTTCATTGCTAATCAACTCACTGCAATGATTCACTCCTTCAACATTTCTAACATGCGTATTGGTATCTACCAGCTTTTTCAACAACTTCTCGGTTTGTTGCTGGCGTGTTTTCAAAAACGAACGAATACGTGCAGGCTGTGGAATTTTCCCCCTTTTCATTTCCTCCGGCAGTTGGGTCATTAATGAGTTGGAAAAATAGCGTACCGAAGCCACATCAAGCATGCGGGTTACCATATTCTCGTATGAATATCCGGCCACACGGGCGGCTTCAGGATACGAACCGGTTGGCCCCATGCTTGCCATGGAGTTTATTTCAAGCAGGTAAATATTTTCATTTTCATCCAATCGAATGTCAACCCGTGCAAAATCGCGTAAGTTCAAAGCCTTAAAAGCTTCCACACTAATTTTTTGCATTTTTTCTGCCAATTCCGGCGTGACAGGTGCCGGGCATAATTTTCGTTTGGGCTGGTGTTTTTTGTCATCAACGGTTTGAATTCCATCGGGATCGCCCTCCAAATCAATCTCCAGCACGGGGAATGTTTCAACGGGTGAATTGCCCAGTAATCCGACACAAAATTCACGCCCCCGGATAAACTGTTCCACAAGCGCCTGTTGGTCGAATTCGTTAACAATAAAATGTATGGCCTCACGCAACTCAGCATCGTTGTACACCACTTTTAATCCGAAGGAAACACTTTCCATTTTTGGTTTCACAATTACCGGGTATTTAACGGTTGACAAATCTTCATCAGCCGAATTAAATACCCAAAAATCGGGTGTAGGCAAATCGTTATTTTTCCAGATTATCTTGGTAAGTACCTTGTCTAAGGCCAGTGCATGTCCCGATGGTGACGACCCAACATATGGTAAGCCCAGCATTTCGAGCATAGATGGAATATGGGTGTAGCGGCTTTCGCCCTGAATTCCATATGCCATATTAAAAACCATTCCCATCTGTTCTCCCTCCAGTACACGAGGCATAAAATTTTCCAGGCGTTCGATAATTTGTTTATTCCCATCAAGAACCGCGACATTGTGCCCCGCTTTTTCAAGACTTGTGGCTACTTTTTTAACCGTTCTTTCGTTGTAAAATTCTTTATTCTGCATTCCGAAGGTATTAATTACTCCCTGAATGTCTTTGTTATAAATAATTGCTACTTTCATCTTATAATGATTTGATATGATGAGTATCGGGTTGTAAGTACTATAAAATATGGCAGATTTTTAAGAAATTCTTCACCATTTCCAATCCCTCCGGGCTTCCAACTTCGGGATGCGATTGAAAACCATAAATTGGCTTTTCTTTATGTCGGATTATTTCAGTGTGGGTTGTCTCGGAAGTGGCTAAAGAAATAAAACTCTCGGGCAATTCCGCCACATGAAATGAATGTTTTTTTTGCAACATTACTTCTGTTTTGTCAATCCCTTCAAAAATAGGATCGCCGGGTTCGGTAATGGTAACCAATTCTTTTTTTGCGTGGTAAGTGGAAAGCTTTTTAATGCGGCCACGGAAAGCTGCTGCAATAATCTCGTGCCCCAAACAAAAGCCAATTATTGGTACATCGAAATTCATTAAGGCCACATAGTTTGTAGTGAGGTTCAACGGTTCGTAGGGATTTCCTCTGCCCCCGGAGAGAATAATTCCCTTTATTTCCGTTTTTGCAGAGAGGGTAATGGGTTGATTGTGATCGAAAAACACATAGTCAAAATCCTGCTCGGCAAGAAATTGTCTTTTGAATTTCTTGATGTAAGCACTTTGGTTGTCGATAATGAGTAACATTTAATCTTGTTTTGTTAACCTGAATAAATCCTTTCTTCTGTCTTTTAAATTACGAACACTGCCGAACTGATTTAGTTCGCGCAATAAGCCAATATCGACATCTGCAATCAGAATCATTTCAGTATTTGGCGTGGCTTCAGCTTTAATTCCGTTTGCCGGAAAAGCAAAATCACAGGGCGTAAATACCATGGATTGGGCATATTGAATATCCATATTGTGCACCTTAGGTAAATTGCCCACACAACCGGCAATGGCCACATAGCACTCGTTTTCAATGGCCCTGGCCATGGAGCAGTTTCGCACCCTCGAATAACCATTTTGTGTATCGGTCAGAAAGGGAACAAACAATATATCCATTCCTTCATCAGCCAATAAACGGCTAAGCTCGGGAAATTCGGCATCGTAGCAGATTAGAATACCGATGGTACCACAATCGGTATCAAAAGATTTTATCTGTTTACCACCCTGCATACCCCAAACTCTGGTTTCGTCTGGTGTCACATGCAACTTTTCGTAACGTTCTGAAGTTCCATCACGACGGCACAAATAACCTACATTGTAGAGCTGGTTGTCAACCAATTCAGGCATACTTCCGGTTATAATGTTAATATTATAAGTGATGGCAAGTTCAGAGAAGTGAGTGACAATTTGTTGGGTATGTGCTGCCAGTTCACGAATGGCTTCCGGTTCCGACAAATGGTTGTTCTCGGCCATCAACGGAGCATTGAAAAATTCGGGGAACAAAGCAAAATCACAACGGTAACCCGAAACAGCATCGATAAAAAATTCAGCCTGCTGCATCACCTCTTCAAGGTTTTTATAAGGGCGCATTTGCCATTGCACTAAACCCAGCCGCACCACTTTCTTGACGGTTCCGGGTTTTTTTGTGGGTTTTTCGTAATAAATATTGTCCCATTCCAGCAACACGGCATATTCCTGGGAGGCTTCATCGCCTTCCAAATATCCCTTTAATATTTTGGCCGGATGAAAGTCATTGGAAATCTGAAAGTTTAAAACCGGATCGTGAATCTCTTTCTTACGTACCAGGTTAATGTATTGTTTTGGTGAAAGCGAATCGGAATATTCGTGGTAATTCGGGATTCGTCCGCCAAAGGCAATGCCTTTTAAATTCATTCTTTCACACAGATCCTTTCGATAATCATAAAGACGGCGCCCAAGTCGAAGTCCACGAAATTCAGGTTTTACGAAAACATCAATCCCGTACAAGATGTCGCCATTGGGCGAATGGGTTTCGAAAGTATAATTCCCGGTTATTTCCTTGTAGGTATGATGCCCCTCAAAATCATCGTTATTAATGACAATCGACAAGGCACAACCGGCAATATTGCCGTTCACTTTTACAACAACCTGCCCTTCGGGGAATCGCTCGATTAAAGACTTAATATGATGTTCTTTCCAATAGGAATTGGGCATGCTGGTGTAAGATTCAATCATTGCCGCCTTCAACTCCTGATAGTCGTCGAAACTCAGGTATTTCAATTCAATATTTTCAATCTCTCTCATGGCGGAACAAGTTATTATTGTTCGGTAAAATTTTCATTCTCATTTAAATATTCCACTGTTGAGTGCTTTTCTTCGTAATCCTGCCTGGCACTTTCTTTTAATATGTGATCATCGTCGTAATCTTCATCTTCTTCCACAATCTGAAAGGCCAGTTGCACCGACATACGCAGCATATAAATTTTTTCATCCGTTTCGAAACGCAAGGCACTCACCTCTTTTCCCTGCGCATTTTTAAAATGAACCAGGTAATCGATAAATCCATCGGGGTAAACCAGTTTTACCTGTTCCTGAAGATCCTTTCCCAGTTTATAAAAATCAATAATCACTCTTGGTTTATTTGTTTCCATTTGATTAAAATTGTTAGTTTTCAAAAGTTTTCCGCCAGCTGGCGGACCGTGCTCGTTTCATTGCACTATATTTTTCAAATTACCATCCTGATAAGTAAGCAAAAATTAAAGGTACAACAATTGTTGCATCCGTTTCAACGATGTATTTTAGCGTATTTACATCCAGCTTCCTCGGGCAAGTTATTTTTCGTACCCCCTGGCAGCATCAACCAACGATGCCGAATTAAAATGCTTGAAATGCTCAAGCATAAAGTTTGTTATTTGCCCTTTTATTATCATTTTAAATAATGTTGGGAATGCCTCTACCCATTGTATCCCAAAATGTTAAACATCTCGTTGGCCGACTGCTCATCGCGATAAATATGGTCTATAATATTTCCTTTCTCATCCCGATCGATAATCACGTGTTTTGGCGATGGAATTAAACAGTGCTTAATGCCGCCGTAGCCGCTGATTGAATCCTGATAAGCTCCGGTATGAAAGAATCCAAGGTAAAGAGGTTCTTTGTCCTTTTCGCTAAACTTTGGCAATAATATTTCCTGGTTTAAATCTTCCGAATTGTAATAATCAGAATGGTCACAACTAATACCGCCAATATTTACCCGCCCGTATTCGTTGTTCCATTTATTTACCGGAAGCAGAATAAATTTTTCGTGAATTGACCAGGCATCCGGGATTGTATTCATTAAACTGTTATTAATGATGTACCAGGTTTCGGTGTCGTTTTGCTGTTTCTGTTCCAGAACTTCGAAAATAATTGCCCCCGATTCGCCAACCGTATATTTCCCGAACTCGGTAAAAATATCGGGTTCAATTACGTTTTCTTTGGTACATGCATCTTTAATGTTCTTAATAATTTCATTAATCATATACTCGTAATTGTATTCAAAACCCAAATGATTCCGAATGGGGAAGCCTCCTCCAAGATTAAAGGAATTAAGGTTTTTGCTTTCTTTTTTTAGCTCGATATAAAGTTTTAAGGCTTTTTGAAATTCACCCCAGTAATAAAGTGTATCCTTTATGCCCGAATCCACAAAAAAGTGTAACATTTTTAATGCAAACCGATCATTGTCGCGAATCTCCGCTTTAAAGAATTGAATAAGCTCATTGTGTGCAATTCCCAGCCGTGAGGTATAGTAAGCCGACTGAGCTTCCTCGTTAATGGCCATCCGTAAACCAATTTTAACCACATGCTTTGTTTGCATTTTTTTCAAGCGATGGTATTCATTAATGCTATCGATAATCAATATTGAGTTCTCAAATCCGGTTTCCTGCAACTGAATAATTTTTCTTAGGTAATCATCGGTTTTATACCCGTTATGAACGATTATTCTCTTTTTATCAATTTTTTTCTTTTCATGCAAATTCAGAATAAGATCGATATCGAACGACGAGGATGTTTCAAGATTTACCTTGTGTTTCAGCGCTTCCTGAATAACATGGTAAAAGTGGTTACACTTGGTACAGTAGCAGAAATGATACTTCCCTTTGTAGGCATGGTTCTTAATGGCACGGTTGAAAAGGTTGCGCGTTTTTTTTATTTGAGAACCAATTTTTGGCAAATAAATAAACCGGAAGGGGGTTCCGTGTTTCTGAATTAAATGCTTTAACGAAACCCCATGAAAAGTCAGGTTGTCGTTTTGCAAGTCAAAGCCCTCCTGGGGGAAATAATAGCTTTGCTCAATTAAATCGAAATAAGTGTTTTTCATCTACTCCTGTTTGTTTTGGCATTGAAAATATGTTGCAGCCTCTTCTATTATCGAAGGATGTTTACTGTTTTTATCAGTCTCCGCTTTGTATTTGTTCGTTTTCGTTTTCTGAGGTGAAAGGGATGCCTCTGCACCCCTTTTGCCAAAAAACAAACAGAAACTTCCGTAGAAGTTTTTGAGTTATCTTCTAATTCCTCTCTAAGAAAACTAAACTTGTAATTGTTAAATTTTTAAAATGGGAAATATATTTAAATTTAGTATGAAACATTATTATGAAGGTTTACTCAGAGCAACAATTGAGCACAATATAAATATCAATGTGCCAACTGAGTA
>JBFEWU010000033.1:0-21958 GCA_041546215.1 Draconibacterium sp.
GTCAAGAAGGATTGCAAGGTACGTGGAGCCTGACAACGATGACAACTTACAATTGATTATTGATTAGTGATTATTGATTAATTTAAACGGCGGTTAAACGATATGAGGAATACGGTATTAACAACGACCATGACGACAACAACATCCAGAAATCTGAAAATCCGAAAATCCAGATATCCTGTTTGCTCTTTGTTCTTTGTTCTTTTTCCTATTCAATAAATTGCAGGATTTTAAACCAAAAACTAAATAATAAAACATATTCACATGAAAATCAATCAAGTAAAACTCATATTAATAATTCTGATCATCACTTGCAGTTTTCAGGTGAACGCGCAGGAAAGAATGATTCAGGGTGTGGTAACTACATTCGATAGTATTGCCATAACGGGTGCGGAAATTCGAATTAAAAGCACAAAACAAATTGTTAAAACCGATACGCTGGGCCGGTTTACTGCGAAAGTGGATTCAAAGGATAAAATTAAAGTTATGGCAAAAGGATTCATTCCGGCTCACGTTAAGCTGGATGAAAAGGTGAAAATTGTTGCCGTGAACTTGAAAATGAAAGCCGGCGACAAAGCCCGCGAATATGCCATTGGTTATGGTTATGTCAGGGATGCAGAAAGGCTAAGTGCTGTTTCTCAAATGAATAATAAAGACATTGATTTTTCGCAATATTCCAGTATGCTGGATCTTATTCGTGGGCGGCTTGCAGGGGTACAGGTAAACGGTAACGGCGATATTATTATTCGTGGTGTAAATTCTATCAATTCAAGCAACGCAGCTTTAATCGTTGTGGATGGTGTCCCCACCGATGGCAGTGTGTTGTTTTCCATGGTGCCTTCAAATGTAAAAAGCATTAATGTTATAAAAGACGGAAGCTCTGCCATTTACGGATCGCGTGGTGCCAATGGAGTCGTATTAATTGAAACCAAAAAGGGTGGAGACAATTAACAAAAAGTCGTAAAATATTATTAAGGCGGACAGGTGCTCTTCATCTGCTTTTGCTATTTTTACCTACCGTAATTCAATTTGTAATACACAGAATTCACTTAACTCAATCGAAATGAACAGGACAATTTATTTTTTGCTTGGAGTATTTTTCCTTTTTCAAGCTTGTAATTCGACACAGATCAATCAGCAACGTGATTTAAAACTTTGGTATGAGGAACCTGCACAGAAATGGGTAGAAGCATTACCTGTGGGAAATGGGCGATTGGGAGCCATGGTTTTTGGTGGCCCCGAAGTCGAGCGCATTCAATTAAACGAAGAGTCGCTGTGGAGTGGTGGGCCAATCCAAAGGGCTAATCCGGAAGCTTTGGAAAACCTGGATAAAGTACGACAGCTATTGTTTGACGGGAAATATGCGGAAGGAGATAAACTTGCCCAGGAAAAAATTATGGGAACCCGGATTGACGGAGGAAAACACACCTACCAGACTTTAGGTGATTTGTTTATTGAGTTTGAAGGTGTTGAAAATGTACAAAACTATAAACGCGAATTGGATTTACGGACCGCAGTAACCACTACCGGGTTTGAAATTGATGGTGTTCTTTACAAGCGCGAGGTGCTGGTTTCAGCACCTGATGAATTGATTGCCATAAAGCTAAGTGCATCGGAAAAAGGAAAGCTTAACTTTAAAACCTGGTTGGAGCGTCCGGGTGATGCAGAGCAGGTTTCCCTGGGCGAAAACCAAATGATCATGACTGGTTTTGCCGAGTCTGATGGGAAAGGTACACGTTTTGCCTCGGTAGTCTCGGTTCAGGCAAGTGGTGGCGAGCTTGCACCATCGGGAAATTCTTTGCGGGTTGCCCACGCCGATGAGGTTGAAATACGAATCTCAGGAAGAACAAATTACTGGAAAACGGATGAGGTGACCGCAGCAGGCAAGGACATAAAAAATGCTGAATCAAGTTCTTTCAACGAAATCAAGGAGAAGCACATTAGCGCATACCAGGAATTATTTAATCGTGTTGATTTGACTTTAAATGAACAGGATACTCTAAATATTCCGACGGATGAACGATTGGAAAGAGTGAAGGAGGGCGAAACAGATTCACACCTTACCGAACTTTATTTTGCTTTTGGCCGCTATTTGTTAATTAGTTCGTCACGCCCGGGGAACTTACCTGCAAATCTTCAGGGGCTTTGGGAAAGTACTTTGCGTCCGCCCTGGAATGCCGACTACCACATAAATATTAATATTCAAATGAATTACTGGCCGGCATTAATCACCAACCTGGCCGAATGCCAGGAGCCCTACTTTAAATTTGTGGATGGTTTGCGAAGACGCGGTGCCATAACAGCAAAAGAAGTTTATGGATGCCGTGGCGTGGTTGCCCATCACACTACCGATATCTGGCAATTCACCGATCCAATCGGTAGAACAGGATATGGAATGTGGCCGCTTGGATTTGCCTGGTGTTCCGATCATTTTTGGGAACATTACGAATACACCGGTGATAAAGACTTTTTAAGGAACGAAGCTTATCCTGTATTAAAAGATGCGGCCCTGTTCTTTGTGGATTTCCTGGTTGATAATCCAAAAACGGGTCTGCTGGTCTCAGGACCAAGTATGTCGCCGGAGAACAAGTTTATTGATAATGGTCAGCGTGCAGCGGTATGCATGGGGCCGGCGATGGACCATCAAATTATTCGCGAGCTTTTTAACAATTGCATTAAAGCCAGCCAGGTGTTGGATATGGATAAGGATTTCGCAGAAATCCTGAAGCTGAAGCTGGAAAAGCTAACGCCTTCACAAATTGGTTCAGATGGTCGTGTTCTGGAATGGTCGGAAGAATTGCCGGAAGCGGAGCCCGGACACCGGCACATGTCACATTTATATGCACTTTATCCCGGAGAGGAATTTACGGATCCGGATGATCCGAAATGGATGGAAGCTGCCCGGAAATCCATCGAGGCGCGCCTGGCAAGCGGGGGTGGACATACCGGCTGGAGTCGGGCCTGGATCATTAACTTTTTTGCCCGCTTAAAGGATGGAAATACAGCCCACAAAAATATTGAGGCCTTGTATGCAAAATCTACTTTACCCAATTTATTCGACAACCATCCGCCCTTTCAAATCGATGGAAATTTTGGAGCTACAGCCGGTATTGCCGAGATGTTACTGCAAAGTCATAATGGTGTGCTTCAGATCTTACCCGCTTTGCCAAGGGCATGGGAAAGCGGTAGCGTAAAAGGTTTGCGTGCACGGGGTGGTTTTGTTGTGGACATATCCTGGGATGAGGGTAAGCTTTCAGCGTTAAAAATTGAGTCTTTGCTGGGAAATCCCTGTAAAGTTATGATTGGTGATGAACTTGCTGAATACGAGATAGAAAGAGGTACGGTTTTTGTTGTAAAATAGCTTGTTAGAAAATTTGCCATATGAAACGAAATATTCAAAAATTAGTCATAGCTGCTTTCATGCTTGTCGTTAGTTTATCTCTTTCTGCACAGGAAAAAACACTTGTGGGTAAGGTAACCACATTCGACAGTATTCCCTTGATAGGAGTAGATATAGAAGTAAAAAGTACAGGTCGTACTGTGCAAACCGATTCGCTGGGAAGATTTCAGCTTTTTTGCGATCCCACCGATAAGCTTAAATTTGAGGCAAAGGGCTTTTATCCCAAAAAGGTGAAGGTTCAGAAAGATATACGAATGATTCTGGTAAATATGAACCTGAAGAAGGGCGATAATAACCTGTCTCAAGCTGAAAAGTATGTGAATGTGGGTTATGGTTATGTAAACTCACGTGATTTATTGTATGCTGTTTCTTCTGCCAGTCAAAAAGATATTGACTTTACCAAGTATGATAATGTCTTAGATGCTGTTCAGGGGCAATTCCCGGGAGTATCGGTTGAAGATGGCAATATTGTGGTTCGCGGAACAAAGACCTTCTTTGGTGCGCAGGGAAATGCTGCACTGGTGGTAATCGACGGAGCCATATCGACTACCCAGGATCTAATGAGTATATCTCCGCTTGATATTAGTTCTGTTAACGTTTTAAAGGATGGTTCGTCTTCGGTTTATGGTTCGAGGGGAGCCAATGGGGTTGTTTTGGTTGAAACAAAAAAAGGCAAACAATAAAAGAACTTGCTTTGTGAGTAATACAAGTTCTGCCCCATTGCCGCATATGGGTATATTATTTGTTGGCGGCTTGTGGAGTACCTGAAAAAGTGAGCCGGTATTGTTGGGAGATCACAAACTAACTTTTTTTCTATAGCTGTACCGATAGTTTGTATCGTGCTCATGTAGTTTTAGTATTTATCAAAAAAAGATTTGTATTTTTATTATTAATCAACAATACTTAAATCTTTACACTATGAGTTCACCTGTTACCATTGCCACTTTTACTACTAATTTTGATATGAAATACATGTTGTTTCGGGAAATGCTTGCAGAAGCGGGAATACAATACATGGTAGTAAATGAAATTACCAGCACCGTTGATGGCACCTTTGCCGGAAGTCCCACGAATATCGGTATTGAAATTCGGGTGATGGAAGAAAATGCCGAAGAAGCTATAGAAATTTATAATTCCATTGAATAAATCTGGAATAAAAACCATTCTCCTCCTTGAAAGCAGGGAACTTGCGAAGCTAATGAAATGCGGGGTGCACTGCTTTATTCCACCAGTTCATACCCCATGTCGATGCCTTTTTTTGTGGCCGGAATACCATCCTTCATCCACCTGGGCATGGGCGCATCTTTTAAGTAATGGTCGAAAAACTGGGCCATCCGAATCTGGAAGTCATGTTTATCGCGTACTTTGGTTGGCCAGTGATCGGCATCGTTGTAATTTAGCAGCCAGGCTGGCTTTCCCTGGCGGCGCAAACCAATAAAATATTCAATTCCCTGGTACCAAGGCACAGCTCCATCGTTGTCGTTATGCATAATAAGAATGGGTGTTTTTACTTTGTCAAGGGTAAACAAGGGCGAGTTTTCCAGGTAACGCAGTGGCGATTCCCAAATGGATTTACCAATTCGACTTTGCGTATGTTCGTACTGGAACGATCGGTTCAATCCCGAGCTCCAGCGAATTCCTCCATAAGCACTGAACATATTTACCACCGGCGCTCCCGATTCTATGGCAGCAAACATATCGGTGCGTGTTGCCAGATAAGCCACCTGGTATCCTCCCCAACTGTGGCCCTGTGCACCAATGCGTTCTTCATCGATAAAACCCTTTGCCACCACTGCCGATACGCCCGGCATTACACAGTTAAAAGCCGACTCGCCCGGGTATCCTTCCTTGTAGTAAACATCGGGATTGAAAATTACATAGCCATTGCTGGTGTAGTAGTGGTAATCAACGGTGGAGCGATGGTTTTCGGGCATGTGATAATTCAGCAATCCCTGGGAACTTTTTTCATAAAAATTCACGATCATCGGGTATTTCTTATTCGGATCGAAGTTTTCGGGTTTGTGCAAGGTGCCTTCCACAATGCGGCCATCTAGCGAGCGCCAGGTAATCAACTCGGCTGTTCCCCACAAAAACTCGTTTTGCTGGGGTGCTGCATCACTTATCTGAGTTTGCTTTTTAAAGTTTAAGCCAGTGGCGATCAGGTTTGGGTAAGTTTGAAAGTTTTCTCTGGTAAATAGCAGCACATCTTTGTTTTTTGCCTTTCGGGGAGTGCCCAAACGGTAGTTCCCGGCATATAATAACTCCGGCTTTTTGGTTTTACTTAAGTCGAAACCATAATAACTGTCGGCACGTGAAACTTCGTTATGAGCCTTTAAGATCAGGGTTTCTTCCGGATCTATTCCTTTGTAAGGTTTTGGATTAAAACGTACCAGGCGGTAACTGGTTTTTTGGTCTCTGCCCTTTGGTGTTAACAAAACCGGCTCAATAGAATTTGTCGGATCTACCTTCCAGATATCAAACCGGTCGTAGACCAGAAAAGCTTCATCGCCTTTTAACCAGCCTGCACTGCCGTAGGGGTAGGGAGGATTTGGCACATCGTTTAATTCATTGGCAGCCTGTACCAGTTTAGACGTGGTAATTTTATATTCTCTACCCGAAGAAATTTCGTAGGTATTCCAGGTCGTATCCATGGCATTGTACCAGTATAAAAAATTACCTTCGGGTGAAACCGAAGGAGTAGCGCGGCAATCTTTTTTAATCATTTCCGCCTTTCCGGTGTTTATGTCAAGCAGGTAAAAATCATTGTGGCGTGGGCTGCCTTCCCACATCTCTTGTACAGCATATGGGCGGTTACTGTATGCAAATAAAAGGTCGGCGTCGCCATCTTTTATTTTCCTGATGCCTGTAAACTGTTCGGTTTCCAGTTGTACCGATTTGTTTTTATTGAAATGATAAACGGCGAGGTAGGTTTTTTTTGCATCCCGGCCCTTATTATTTATTTGTACCGTTTGAAGCACCTCTTCGTTCCAGTGCCACACATCGAGTAGCGGTATTTCTTCCTCCAGAATACTCGTGTCTTTAGCTGCCTTTTTTGGTGCTGTCCCGTAGAATAACCTTTGGTTGTTCCCTGAAAAAGAGAGTGAGCCATTTTCACTGATTTCCCAGTTTTGGGGAAGTGCTTCATTTTCCTTGTCGGCAATTACAACCGCTTCGCCCGAACCACTCCAGGAGTACAAGGAATAACTGCTTTCTTTTTCTTCTGAAAGATCGCCGAGGAAGGCCACCCTGGTACCTGTTTTATTAATGGTAAGTTGTTTAAGTTTGCCCTCCCCTTCCAGGATCCCGGTTTCAGTACCGGTATTCAAATCCAGCACGTAAACGCCGGCCCCGAATAAACTGTCTCCATCCGAAATAAAAGCAAGTACTTCCTTTTCTTCGGCAAAAACATAGGCACTAACGTTGGGAAATTCTTTTGTTTCGCCGGTGTTTGTATTTTTAATGAAGAGGGGGAATGTTTTTTCTTTTGATTTGGTATCCTTTGTTGCCTGGTAGGCCACCCATCCTGCCCATTCTTCAGGTACTTTGAATGATTTAATGTTCTCAATTTCTTCCGGGTTGTCGTTTTCAAGATGGTATATCACAAGCTTGTCCTGGGGCATATCCTCTTTTTTTGTCTTTTTTAATTTTAAGGCACGCACCGTATCAACAGGTGCTTTTAAAGTGAAAACCAAAAATTTTGAGTCGGCCGTTAGTTTGGCTCGTGTGCCACAAGCAAATGAAGCCTTTTCTTCCCCTTTCGGGGTGGTAATTATCAAGGTTGGATCGCCTTTCCAGGGGTCTTGTTTATACACAATAAATTTTCCGTCGTTGGAAATATGGCTTTCGGTAATTCTCTCCCATTTTAAAATGTCGTCGAAAGAAAGAGGACGTTTTTCGGTTTGTGCCTGGAGGATCTGGCTTAGGAATACGAGGAGGATTAGGGCAATGGTTTTCTTCATGAGATCAAGATTTTGTTTTGGAAAGATTGCGAAGGATTAAAAATACACTTTTGTTTGAGAAAATTCATATGATCCAAATATTCCTTGTATGTGAGAGCGAAGGAAGGAGCGATCTTCCTGACTAATCGGGATCAAATTTGAATTTTAGCTTCTGAAAGAGTTATAATGGAAATGCAAAGCAATTAAGCTTCAGCCATTAACATTCGGGCTTCACTGACCAATACAGCCGGTAGATTTATTTTTCGGCGTTCGATGCTTAAGAGCCAAAACTTTATCTCATCGGTTTTAAGGGTATATAATACATCGCGAAATTGATCGATCTGATCGCCTGTATAAGCATCCTGATTTATATTTTTGTATTCGTCAAGTTCTTCATCGTCGTAGTATTCAATAATACTTTCGTTTACTTTCATGGCATCGAACTCGCAGATTTCGTGTGCACCACAACAGTCCGATGCCCGGGCCGACGCTGCTTCTTCCGCAGGGCTAACTTTTTTCCTATCCTTGTTTACCTTAATCAAAAACACAATACCTGCTACGGTAAACAACCCCACTATAATTCCCGCAATTAATTCCATGGCGCAAAAATAAAAAAATGGTGCAAAATTTTACGGGCTTTATATGTGCTTTTGATTTTCCTGACGAATGATTTAAGAAATGCAGGATTTCAGTAGAAGACACTAGCTAATTTGATAAATCACTCCGCGTTCTTTCAGATATTGAAGGATATAATTCAGGTTGCTTTCTCCTGTTCCCACCATTTCCGGAGCACTTACACCTTCTGCATTAAAACCACCATCGAGCATGAGGTTGGCAACTGCAGTGCAGGTATACCCTGTGGTACGTGCCATTGAAATAATATTGTTTTCGCGGTCGAAACGGTCTAGCAGCTTATAGGTATAGCTTTTCGTTTCACCATTTTCGGTACCTTCAATTACAATGCGCATGATGGTAAAGTCCTCTTCGCCCTCTTTTAATTTCCATTTTGGGAAAAGCAATTTTGCGGTAAGGTCAATGGGACGGATTTTTATTCCGTTTACCTCAAGCTCATCGTACGAGAAAAAGCCCGATTCGCGCAAAACCCTCAAATATTCAATACATCCGGGGTAGCGTAGGGTTTTTTCGATCATATCGGGGATATTTTTCATGGTTTGCATGAGCGAACGCAAGCCGTCTGAGTTCCACGATTCCAGTGTCCCCACTCCGTCAAAATGTATCAATTCCGGATCGGAGAGTGCCTCCCTGGTAATCATTTCATAATTCTGAATGTAACGGGCCGGGCGAATGTATTCTTCAATCACATCGATGGGCGAAAAAACAGCTTTATACTCGTATGGCCATTCGCGAATTACAGGCAATCCACCTACCAAACATTCGTAGGATTTTACCTGCATGTTTTTATTGTGATGTCCAAGTATTATATTTCCCATACCAGGGGCAACGCCACAATCGGCAACGACGCTTACATGATGTTTTTTTGCCAGCCCGTCGAGCTCCATAAAATCTTCAGGCATAAATGAAATATCGACCATGTTTTTACCGGCTTCAATTACGGCTTTCATGGTTTGGTAGCCCATGAAACCGGGCACAGCCCCGATAACCAAATCGTAGCCGGCAACCAGGTTTTTTAGTTTTTCGGTATCCGATAAGTCTGCCTGTATGGTATTTATATTTACATATTTCCCAAATTTGCTGAATGATGTTTTGTTCAGATCAACACTGGTAACCGAATGGTTTTTTGAAAGATCGATGGCAATGGCACTCCCCACAAGACCGGCGCCAAGAACAATGATTTTATTTTTCATAATTTATATGTATTTGAATACTGATTGTCGTGTTTTTACGCAAAGTCGCATATCTGGCAACTGACGAATAATCATGCTTGTTTGTGTTTTATAGGTCATGCCCGTTTCATTATGCTTTTGAGATATGAAGCTAAAAAAAGAAGTTGAGAAATGCTATTCTGAACGTGATTTTATTGGAGGCATGCAATTCGGAACATTTAGAAGTTTGATTCTGGCATGGAGCAATATTTGTGAGTCCTTGTTTCGAATACCTTAAACCATCAATCCTGGTCTGACGGATTACATCTGTATCTTCCAAATATAGCGATTACTAAAAAAGCAAAATTTACAAGGTAAACAGAACTCCAAACAGCCCCTGGAAGTATGAATAAAATAAAAAGTGTGTATATTCGGCCGAAGATCCATAAACCGAATAGGTATTCGTGGGACAAGAGCGAAATTGTGAATGGCCAACTATTTGATAGAGAAGTAAAACAGTAGCAGGAAAACCTTTGTGAAACTTCGTGCTTCTTTGAGCACCTTTGTGATCTAATTTTGCGAATAGTCTTAGCGCCTTGGCGGTGGGAAATGTAGCCGCATCATATGGATGTAAAGTCTTGGAAATAAAAACTTAACTTAAAATATATTTCGATGAAACTGACAAAAAACATTTTTCTTGTATTATTCCTGAGCAGTCTCTTTTTCTCCTGTGCTACAAAAGTAAAAGAACAAACATGTTGCCAATTAAAAGTTGAAGATTTTCAAAAAACTGTGGATGGCAAACAAACCGGTATTTATTTCCTGAAAAACGGCGATATCAACATGGCGGTTACTAATTATGGCGGACGTATCGTTAGCTTGTGTGCTCCGGGGAAAGATGGCGTTCTGGCAGATGTGGTTTTGGGATTTAATTCCATCGATGCCTATTTAAATGCCAGCGAAGTATATCACGGTGCATTGATAGGAAGGGTGGGAAACCGAATTGCCGAAGGAAAATTTGAATTGGAGGAGGTGAGTTATACGCTTCCCTTAAACAACGGTCCAAATCACTTGCACGGTGGTCCCAAAGGTTTTCACAACCAGGTGTGGGATGTAAAATCGGTCAGCGAAACTTCAATTGTTCTTATGTATTTGTCGGAAGACGGTGAAATGGGCTACCCCGGAAATTTAAATGTGGAAATGGAATACCAACTCACAGCTCAAAACGAAGTGGTAATGAAATACAAAGCCACCACTGATAAGAGTACACCTGTAAATCTTACCAATCACGCATTTTTTAACTTGGCTGGCGAAGCCAATGGAACCATTAATGACCACATTCTGACCATTAATGCGGATAAATTCACCGCAGTTGATGAAACCCTGATTCCACTTGGAGAGAATGTGCCGGTTGAGGGAACTCCTTTTGATTTCAGAACTGGAAAAGCCATTGGACAGGATCTGGGCATGCAGGAAAGTAATGAACAACTGAAAAACGGTTTAGGATACGATCATAACTTTGTCTTAAACAAAGGAGAGGGCGGAATGACTCTGGCTGCCATAGTCGTAGAACCCACGAGTGGAAGGAAAATGGAAATTTTTACCGAAGAACCCGGCATTCAGTTTTATGGCGGAAACTTTATGGATGGCTCGGACACCGGGAAAATGGGAAAAACGCTGGATTATCGCGAATCATTTGCTTTGGAAACGCAGCATTACCCCGATTCGCCAAACCAGGAAGCTTTTCCTTCAATTATTCTGAACCCGGGTGAAACCTATCAAACCCAATCGATATATAAGTTTTCAATTCAGCCGAATTAAGAATGCAGATGGGAAACCCCGGCCGTGGTGACCACCTCCTTTCTGGTTTGGTGTGATCCATGAATGATCACTGGTTATAATCAAAGGATACTAAATGCTTATATTTAAAATAAGAATAGATAGTTTGGTTAGTTAAAAGAATGGTTAGGGCAGAGATATTAGTTTCTGCCCTAACTTTTTTCTTACATTTATTTTTTAATCCTGCTGAGTGGATTTTTTGGTTGCCGGAGATGCTGAATTAATTAAAGATCAGGGGATAGTAAACGGTTCGCAAAAAGTTGAGCCGTGTAATGGAAGGGCTAAAATAAAAGTGAAGCGAAATGGGCCCAATTACGTATTTGCGGTTAAATCTAAAGATATTAAAACAGCTATTATTAGGGGAGGGAAGGAATAATGGTTTATGATAAAACACTGGCTTTTATTTTTACGGTAATTATACTCTGCGGTTGCGGTAAAGTAACCGATGTGAAAAAAACTGTATTGGATAAAGCGCCGCCAAATGTTTTGTTTATAGCCATTGACGACTTAAACAACTGGTTGGGTTGCTTAGAAGGTCACCCCAGTACAAAAACACCAAACATCGATAAACTGGCATCGCAGGGAGTTTTATTCTCAAACGCGCATTGTCAGGCTCCTTTATGCGGTCCTTCGCGTGCTTCGTTAATGACAGGCTTACGCCCATCCACAACCGGAATTTACGGTATGATTAACGACAACGAAATTCGCTCAGAAAATCCCAAAACAAATGATATTGTTTTTCTTCCTGAGTATTTCCGAAACAACGGTTATCATACCATGGGAATCGGCAAACTGTTTCATTCGCATGCTCCTGAAGGTGTGTTTGATGAGTCGGGAGGCAGAGTTAAAGGCTTTGGACCCGTACCCGAAAAACGTTTTGTTTGGGATGGATATGGAACGTCGGACCGGAAAAAATACGGCAGAACAAGCACGGATTGGGGAGCTTTCCCCGAAGCCGATTCGCTGATGCCCGACTACCAATCGGCAACTTGGGCCATTGAGCGTTTAAAACGCTCGTACAACAAACCCTTTTTTCTGGGAGTAGGATTTTTGCGCCCGCATGTGCCTCTGTATGTTCCGCAAAAGTGGTTTGACCTGCATCCGGTTGATGAGTTGGAAATGCCTCCATTTAAAGCGGATGATCTGGATGATGTGCCGGACATAGCTTTAAAAATTAACGATCTGCCAATGATGCCATCAACCGAATGGGCCATTGAAAGTGGTGAATGGCCTAAAATTGTGCAGGCTTATCTGGCTTGTGTTAGTTTTGTCGATCATCAGGTGGGTCGCTTGATCGAGTCCCTCGAGAACAGTGAATACGCAGATAATACAGTCATTGTTTTATGGTCCGATCATGGTTATCGCCTGGGCGAAAAAGGCACTTTTGCCAAACATGCTTTGTGGGAACCTGCAACAAATGCACCTTTACTGTTTGCCGCTCCAAACCTGCCCAAAGGCAAAATCATTAACTTTCCGGCCGAAATGCTTTCCATTTATCCCACCTTGCTCGAACTGTGCGGACTACCCGCTTACGATCGAAACGAAGGAAAAAGTCTGTATCAACTGATGCTTGGCAACGGAAACACCGGGAGCAATTTTGCACTTACTACCTACGGAATGAATAATCACGCGGTTAAGGCAAACGGATTTAGGTATATTCAGTATGAAGATGGTAGCGAAGAGTTATACGATCATAAGAAGGATCCGGAAGAATGGACAAATCAAGCCAATTCTAAAGAATTGTTACAGGTAAAGGAAAGTTTAAAAAAGTACTTGCCCGTCGTCAACGCAAATTGGGATGAGCATTCAAATTACACTTTTCAACCTTATTTTGTGGAGCAAAAAGAACGAACAAGAACAAAAAATTAAATGTCACCTCATGAAAAATAAATCATTAGTATTTGGCCTTTTTATGGTTTCTTTTAGCCTTTTGGCACAAAGCAATTTATGGGCTAACGACAACCTGAAAGAAAAAGTAATCGAATCTTTTAAAACCATCGAAATTGCACGTGCAAAAGCGTTGCTGCAAACTGTGCCAATTACGGTTACAGCTGCTTATTGTGAACGAAGTGCAGGTGGACGTCACGATTTTTATTCCGAAGGAGATTACTGGTGGCCTAATCCTGAGAATCCTACCGGTCCTTATATTCAAAAGGATGGACAGACCAATCCCGGTAATTTCATCAACCATCGCCACGCCATGGTACGTTTGAGCGAAATTGTAGCTACTCTAACTTCGGCCTGGTTGCTAACCGGAGATCAAATTTATGCAGATAAAGCCCTGGAGCATTTAAATGCCTGGTTTGTTGACACAACAACTATGATGAATCCTCATTTACTTTACGCACAGGCTATATTTGGAAAAGTAACCGGCAGGGGAATCGGATTAATCGATGCTTATCATTTTGTCGAAGTAGCCCGATCCGCAAAACTACTTTCCGATAAAGGTGGAATAACACCGGAACAGGCTGCACAAATCAAAGAATGGTTCAGCCAGTTTTTAACCTGGATGACTACGCATGAATATGGAATAGCAGAAATGAACTGGCACAATAACCACGGTACCTGTTGGGCTGCCACAGCGGCTTCTATGGCTGTTTTTACCGATAATGAGAAAGTTATTCAGCTTTGCATCAACCGGTTTAAAAATATATTACTACCCAATCAAATGGCAGAAGACGGTAGTTTTCCTCTCGAATTGAAACGAACCAAACCTTACGGCTATTCGCTGTTTAATATGGATGCTTTTTGCAATGTTGCCCAAATTCTGTCCACTGAACAGGAGAACTTGTTTGAGTTTGAAACAGAAGATGGTAAATCGTTAAAGAAAGGATTAGAATTTATTTACCCTTACATCGCTGATAAACTAAAATGGCCTTTTCAAAAGGATATTTATATATGGAATGAATGGCCGGTTTGTCATCCTGCACTTTTATTTGGTGCTTTGGCATATAATAACAAGGATTATCTAAATACTTATTTGGAATTGCCGATGTATCCTGTACATGAGGAGGTGATTAGAAATCTTCCGGTTCGGCACCCGATTATTTGGATAATTGACTAAAACTTAAAGATGAAGGCAGAAAAGTTATTCGATATAAAAGGGAAAGTAGCCTTGGTGACCGGTTCTACCGGAGGCTTAGGTAGTGTTTTTGCCCGTTGTCTGGCGGATAATGGTGCTATTGTCGTACTGAACTGACACAACCTTTATTTGAAAATCCAGAATTTGATTCCTGGTTGTGTGGTAGAACTCCAAGTAATCGATGGGGAAATACTGAAGAATTACCGGGCGCTTTACTGTTTCTTTCATCAGATGCAAGCAGTTATGTAAATGGGCAGATGATTTATGTCGATGGTGGAATACTTGCTTGTGTATAAAATTAAATACAAACTTATGAAAGATTTGAATCACCCCTCAAACTGGAAATACACCAGCCCCGAAGAAGAGGGCTTTTTTGAAATTGTAACACCCAATAACTCGGCATGTAAAATTACATGGATTTATCGGCTCCACAAACTGCATTTCATTTCGCCAGTCGCAAGCCCGGAGAGTTTGAACATGTACATCCTGTTTCAACTGGTGATTGTGTAATTGTTCCGGAAGGTTATCACCCAACCTGTGGAATGCCAGGTGTTAAAAGCTGCTATTTCTGGGTAATGGCAGCGCATAAACCGGACAGCAGGAGGTATGATTTGGCGATGAATGATCCGAATTTTGGTTAATGCATTTTTAGGTTTCTTAAAAATAGCTGAATAATTACTTTAACTGCCAAAGCCGCATAAATGACTTATCTCTCCAAAATTTTCATTCCCATCCTTCATCAATTCTAACGACTTATTTATGCGGTATTTGGTTGTAAAATCTTTTGGAGAAATATCTGTAACACTTATAAGCTTTCGGTAGAAATTGGTTCTGCTCATATTCATTTTACTGGCCAAAAAATTTACATTAAGTTTTGAAGATTGATATTCTGAGGCAACTATTGATACGTTGACACCTTCTATTGTAAATTTCTCACCATCGGTGCCTGTATGTTTATGTTTCCAAGATGACATAGGTTATCGGGTTGTGGAATTTGTAAAATCTATTTTTCATTAAGTCGCTTCACATACTTCAACAAGATTTCTTCTGATTCCTTATTTGTTTCATCCTTGAACTGTGCTAATAAATTCTCATCGTTTGCAAGTAACTTTTCCAATAGCTCGGGTGTTACAGTTGAGATTTCATTGGTGCTTTTATCGATGACATATAAAAATCGAAGCATGGCCATTTTTGCACCAGCAATAGCGCCACCAATAGCACCAAAGTAGTACCCCATTGCCATTTGTTCTTTCTGCATATCTGCATATTGTGAAAGCCCACCTTTAATTACAAGATATTTCCCGTCACTAATGACTGAGGCATACCACGGCTGCACTTTATATTGAAAACAATTTAAGTACAAAGTATCCCCATTAGAATAAGCCCAAATATCCTTTCTCAGAATCTTCTTCTTTATGGTTTTATCGGCAGATTCAATTTTGTAATCATTTCCCCCAACCATTTTAATGTCGCCTTTGGTCCTTTTTATAAGGTCTAAATCATATTGCTGAGAAGGTGTTTTATTTACCATTTCATCGAAACTCATATATGCACCTTTTGGGTAGCTATGTTGCTGTCCGAAAGAAGAAGAAATTGTTACAAGCAAAAAGAGGAAAACTAAATTTATTTTACTAAGGTTCATAATGCTATTTGATATTAATAGTTATTTATTTGGTTTAATTGTTTACAGATTCTACGATTTCCCGAATCCTGTTAAGGTCGAATGGTTCTTTCCCGCAATCAATCCTTTCAATATTGTGCTCATTCAGAAATTCATTAAAATCAGGGCAATTGCGAAAAATATTAAATTCTTCGGCAGAAATATCCCACACAACGCCAGTTCCAAACTTTGTGGTCTCAGGAAATGAATTATCAATCGCTTCTCCCAACGCGCTTCCCACAAGACCACCAACACCACCTGCAACACCACCACTTAATCCTGCCTGCCAATGGTTAACCAATCCTGCCTCAGTATAAAGATATTTTGGTCCGAATATGGTAACTAATACGAATGCATTCATGGATGCTGCTGGTGAAACCGATTTGTCTTCTTTCGTTTTATTTTTTACGATAGCCCAGTTACTAAAATAGAGACTGCCATTGTGTGAAACGGCAAAAACCTTCTTAATTTTCTTGTTGGTCTCTTTATCTAAAAAGAAACATCGTTGTATTGCCGAATCGATATCATTAACCAGCTCAATTTCTTTTACAGTTAATTGTCTAACCTCTGATGGTTTTTTACCAATAAAATCCTCCTTGGTATTATACAAACCTTCAGGATAGTCAATATCATTATTAACTTGACCTTGTGAGAAGTTTATTCCTATCAATAGGATTATCAATGTGAAAAGTGTCCTTTTTATCATCATTTTTTCAATTTTAAAATGTAACCTAAAGTGATTGGCTGTTTATAGGAACTACGGATGGTTTATCGCAGTTAATATTCTGTAGTGAATCACAGGCCTCTGTTATACCCTGGTCACACGCCTGTTGCAAAAAATCACATGCTTTTTTATAATCACCCAATCTGTTTTTTGTTAATCCCATAAAGAAAAGTGCATCATAGTGTCTGAAGTTCTTATCTATTGCCAACTGAAGAAGGTCGTTTGCATCGTGAAAATTACCCAGAATATACATTGCTTTGCCATATGCATAATAACCCCGCCCTATCTGTGGAGATAGTTCAATTGACCTCTTAAAATCATCTATGGCGAGGCTCATCTTTCCTATTTTCATATAATTCAATCCCCGACTGAAATATGCATCGGTTTCCCTGTCATTGTATGCTATAACGGTTGTAAAATCTTCAATAGAAGCTTCAATAACACCAATGTCAATGTAAAGAAATGCCCTTTCTGATAATGCATATTTATGGTCTTGTTTAATACGAATTGCTTTATTTAGGTCTTCTAATGCACTACTATATTCAGCTAAATTACGTTTTGTTTGTGCCCGTTCAAGCAGGATGTCTGGATTTAATGAATCTATTTGTAATGCATAATCAAAATCCACCAAAGATTCTTTATGTTGTTCCAAAGTATTTTTGGATTTTGCACGGTGCCAGTAATACTGAGCATTATTGGGTTCAACTTCTATTGCAGCTGTAAAATCTTTAATAGCTTCAATGTCGTTGCCCATCATCATCTTTGCAAAGCCTTTATAAAAATGTGCAGCTCCTAGTTCTGGGTCTATATTTATTGCAAGATTATAATCATCAATCGCACCTTCGAAATCCAGTAGATTTGACTTGGATATACCTCTGCCAACAATACAATAAATATTGTTGCTGTCTATAGCAAGCCCTTTATTGAATTCAATAATAGCCCCATCAAAATCATTTATTGAATTCTTATAATCACCACGTTTAAAATAAATGTTTGCTCTATTAATGCAGCCTACTAGTACGAATAGTAAGAGGATACTGCTTATGTATATCTTGACCTTTGTTTTAAAAGAATGAATATTAAGGAGGCAATAAAACATCAGATAGTATTTTAGGTTTTCGGCACTAATTTAACAAAAACAGTACTTGGTTTGATATTATTTTCAGCCCAAAATCCAGGTTGTCCAAACACACACATTTGTATAATATTATTATACAAGTATCCTTTTTTAGACAAATCTTCAAAATCAAAAAAACTACATTACTCCCTGGGTTTTAATTTTTTTGCGGTTTTCATAATCCCAAGCTTATGCTAAAGCGTGATTGGTATGATGCTGAAGAAGGAGTTATTGGATTGAACGCTAAAAAACCAGATGACTTGAGTCATGGATTTCAATGTCTTTTTATTCTGATATATTTCCTGCAAATAAGCCTATATTATGCCCTTCTCATTAGGGCAGGCGGGGAACTTCGTATAAGGAAATACTTTTTGAAGCTTAACTTACCGTCCTGTAAAATGCAGCACTTCCAAATTGAATCTATTACTACAAAACAACTCTACAGTAAATCGCTGGAATTATTTAATGTCGAAATTCGAAAATCAGGCAGGGGGCATGTTGTTTTTGTTACTGATGGAAATGGAAACCCGGTGAGGTTTCCGATTCGTTTATCGGATTTTACTGAGAGACCGAAGTTTTTTGTATCTGCAATAATGGAACAACAAATACAGCAGCCTAAGCCAGTTATTGATAAGTTTCAGTTGGGGCAGTTGGTGCGGGATTTGAATCGGTTGGTGGAAAGGAGAGAAATGTCTAAAAAAGAGATTGAGCCAAGGTTTAAAAGGAAAAAAAGTGGTAAACGAAAAGGAATAAACTGAAAGATTGGATACAAATTTTAGAATATTCCCAACTGAAATTCCATTTTAATCCTCCTTAGGGAACTGTATGGTCCAGCCAACTTCTTTTAGACGTGTAAATACCATTTTCAAGGTTTCTATCATGTTGTTCTCTTCAGGTAATTTACCAATGACTAATTCTTTAAATGTTGTTTTGTACGGAAATTTAATACGTTCCCAGGTTTTTTCGGGCCGCATAAAAATAATAGCTTCTGATGGATGCGTTTTCAACCACTCATTATTGTTCTTATAACTAATAACATCATCATTACCTACGGTAATCATCATTTCGTCAAATCTTTCGCTCTCAAAGAATGATAGGATATCATCATTTTGAAGCATCATATGGATATCATAAACATGACGAATTTTGTTTGCAAGATTTTCGAATGGATTTTCCAATAGAGAGAATCGGGCAAGACTCATAATTTTTTCACAGATCGTTCTTTCTTTACTCAAAACAGGAAGCTGGAAAGATTCCAAACCATATTCTTTGATTAATTCATGTTGATTGTTTTTTATCATCATCTCAGCGATATAGCTGTCTATTTTTTCTATCGTGGATGGTTCAAAACTCCCTAACCAGGTAGCTTCAAAAACAATATTTTCCCTTACTTGTCCAAAGTTGCCTTTGAAAATCTTTTTGTATTGATGTACCGTTTTTCTGATGTTTCCCATTTTGTTTGTCAATCCGGGAATGTTAACTTCAGGCATTATTGATTCAACAATCTTACCAACTGACCTAATTTTATTTTTTAGTTTATTGTCGGTTTCCCCTTCACGGCGGAGAACTACTACATCGATATCTTCAGAAAATCGTTCGATTAATTTATGACATTTTGAAAGCGCTGTTCCTCCCTTAAATACTACCTCTTTGGCAATGGCAGAATGAAAAATTTGATACAGTGCAAATGTAACCCAGTAATCTTTTTCAATATAAATTTCTGGAATCCCCATCATTTGCGATGTGGCTAAAACAGCTTCTTGAAAAAGTTCCTTATTTTCGTGTAATTTCATTCTGCTAAAATTGTTTATTCATTTAAGTATAAGATGTAACTTATCCCAATTCCCTGGGATTTGTTTTATTTGATATTCCAGGTTGGTGCGGTTGACAATAATTTTTTATTGATCCCCAGATCATATGTTGTTAGTGGATTTAAACTTTGTTTTAAAATGTTGTTTTCCTTACCTGTAATTTTATTAAGTAATGCTCCCAGGAATGCTTTGACTCGGGGAGGGTATTTTAATGCATACTTAATTAGTGAATTAACTTCATTCTGTAGTAGTTCTTTCAGTTTATTGAGCAAAAATAGTATTCCGCTTCTTTTGTCCAGGTCAGGTATTTTTGTAAAATCCTTTAATGCATCCAATATCTCAAGAAGATAATAATTGTCATCAGTTACATCTATATAGCTTTTTACAGGCATGGCTTTAATACTGCCTGAGTTAATATATATCCGTTTACTCCTGCTCGCAATTTTTATTATATTGGGTATCTGTGTTGTTAATCCCATATTGTTGTATAGGGCTGTTCCGGTAATATAGGCAATTCTTTTCCCCTGATCATATAAGTATGGTTTTATGATCTCTGTTTCCGGAGGTAGTAATTTTCCAAAAACCGATTCCCGTGGTTTGTAAAACACTCCTGTAGTAATTCGCTTTATTTTCCCTTTTTTTATTAACCGCTCAATGGCTTTTGCAGCCGCGCTATACTCTGTTGCTGAAATATTCAACTGTTGGTACTTAAAAGTTGTACCGTCTGGCATTCGGTTTATCTTATTTTCTATTTTTTCAGCAACTTTCATTTAATGTATCATCATTTATTATACGATCTCAAAGGTAATTAATAAAATCAGTATGTCAAGTATCTTGCACAAAATACTTGACATGCATTAGTGTTGTTATCAGCAATAAAAACAACATGAGCTAGTATGTTAATATTACGTTTTACATTCTCTTTTTTTCTTCTCAGACAATTTTGTCTGGAGCATACTCATATCTTCCGAAATCTTCTTATCAAGAATTTTTGCGTAAATCTGGGTCGTTTTCAATGATGAGTGTCCTAGTACTTTTGAAACGGTTTCTATTGGTACACCGTTTCCTAAGGTCACAGAAGTTGCAAAAGTGTGCCTGGCCATATGCATAGTAATGCTTTTATTGATGCTACAGATATCACCCAACTCTTTTAGATAGCTATTCATTTTTTGGTTAGTTAACACCGAGAGTAATAATCCTTTGTTATGGTTTTTAGGATAATTCTTGTATTTCTCCAAAATTTCTTTGGCTTTTGGAAGAATTGGAATTCGACAACGATTATTGGTTTTAGACCTGTCGATTATTATCCATTCATTTTTATCGATACCTTTTTGAAGGTGGTTCTTATTCAGTTTGGAAATATCTGAATACGAAAGACCGGTATAGCATGCAAAAACGAATATGTCTCGAACTGCTGCTAAACGTTCAATTTCAATGTTTTTATCTTCAATTTTTGAAAGTTCCTCAGAGGTCAAAAACTCACGATGAGTTTCTTTTAAATCGACTTTATATTTATTATATGGATTTTTATGAATATGGTCCATGGAAACGGCGAGATTTAAAACCCTACGTAGATGTTTATGATAATTCCATGCCGTATTCTGATGGACTTTAAATTTTCGTTTAAGATAAACATCAAAAGCATCTAAGAATTTATAATCGATAGATTCAACAGGATAATCGGCCTTTTTATAACGGTATTTAATAAAAGCCGCTAATCGTTTTCGAGAGGACTTGTAGTGTTTGTAGGTTTCCATGGAATAGCCTTTATCCAGTTTTTCAAGAATGCTATTTAAGTAATAGTCAAATATTTTTACGATCCCCTCACTTTCATCGATGTTGCGCAATTTATTCTTAATAGTAATAACATTAAAATCTTCACCTGCTGATCGTAGTTGGTTGTAATGATCCTGGATTTCATCCTGAATTTTATCCAGCCTGTTATTTAAGATCCTGGCAGTTTCATTTCTTCCTCTGAATTGCTGTCCAACTTCATCCCATTTGTCAGGATGACAGTAGATTCCAGTAGAAAGTTCAACACGTTTAGAATTTAATGTAAATCGGACATAAACAGGGATCTCTCCATTAGTCTTTTGTCTCGCTTTTTTCATTTTTAAGGTTAAAGAAAAAATTGGTCTCGATTGATGGTTAAAAATACCCATTTTGAGGGTGGTTTTCAACATCAAATCGGGTCAATTCATATCAATTTAAATGTTGTAAAAGAGAGAGTTACACGATTTGCCGAGACCGGTTTGAGAAAATTAGGTACTAGTCTCGATAAAGTCTCGTTTATATTGACTTTTTTTGTGCTTTTTTGACTTTTTGAAAAACAAAAAAGCGCTTAAAGCATTGATTTTAAGCGCTTTTAATTTTTGATGGTTTTTACGTTGTGCCCAGAACAAGACTCGAACTTGCACGGGAAAAATTTCCCACAAGGCCCTCAACCTTGCGTGTCTACCAATTCCACCACCTGGGCATTACTTTTTTTGAACGTGCCTGCAAAACTATAAAATTTATTTAAACGGTTTTAATTTCGATTAAAATTTTAAGATCCCGCCGGGAACAATTTAAAGTGGGTAAAAATTTAAAACAGATGACCTGGA
>JBFEWU010000492.1:0-3157 GCA_041546215.1 Draconibacterium sp.
CGGAAATTATCAGGCCATCTTCAGTTTTTAATGTGGCTTCGAATGTATGAGAGTCGCCTTTTAAATCAAGTTGAAACGAGATGTCATTTTCAATTCCTGTCTTGGGCATTTTCAATTGGCTAATGGCAGGAGAGTATTTTCCAGATTCGCTTCTGAACTTTTTTTGTTTGTAGTAAATCAGCCAGATGTATTTTGCAAATACTTCCTCATGGGGCAGCCGGAAAACATCTTTTTCTGAACCTGGAGGTTTTTCTGAAAACTGTGCCATGCTCCATCGCTCGGGATAATGCATGTTTATTACTCCTTGAGGGCTCCACACCCAGTTGTTCTCCGGAAAATGTCTGTTGTTGTCAGGATTTATCTTCTTCACATATTTACCCTCCGAAATTTCGGTTTGCCATTGTACACGTGAAAAGTTAATTTTCCAGACACTCCCATTTTTGGGTTGAATAAATCCTTCTCCTGTGGTGAGCGATGAAAAAGGAATGGCGATTTCCAGGGTCCACTTCTTGTCTTCATCCTCCGTATTATTGAGGGTTCCCTCCAGGTGGACGGCACTTTTGAAACCTTTGGCATTCCATGTGATGTTTGCTTTTCCTCCATCCCGGTACGGTTTGTCCATAAATAAGTCGAAGAGTGTATTTTGGGCATTGAGCTCAAACTCGTAATAGTTTCGGGTATCGCGGTCGGGATCAATAAAAACTTCAAAGTCGTTTTCGTGGTACACGATCATGTCATTTTTGTCGTAATAAGCCCAGATATGTGGTTCTTCCAGTTCGGCAAGAATGAACAGATGAGAGTGGTCCCAAAGCATTTTCATGCGTGTTTTGTACAAGGGACCTGGTTTCCTGTTTCCTTCAATATCGTTAAAAAATTGCGACCAGTCAGCTTTTTCCCAGTCCCTTTCGCCTGGTTGTCCGTCGATGATTATTTCAGCTGCAGTTTGGTATATTACATAACTATTTGCCGGAGTAAAAAGGTGTTCAAATCCCTTCCATATATCCTGGGCATGGCTTGTAAATGTCGATGCTAAAATTCCTGTAAGAAGTACTGCCGCAATTCTGATTTTCATAAAATATGCTTTGTTTTAAGTGCAAAGATATTTTAAAAGATCAGATTGCCCTGTACGTTATTAAAATATTTTAATAAGATGCGATCAGAGGAGGTCTGCTGTTTGCTCATGTTGACCTCGCGAGCCATGTAAGCGGAATAATCATTTAAAACGGATTTGTAATTTTCATGGAAAAGCTTTGATGTTACCATAAAATCAGCAGTTGAGCAATTCGATGCTGTTGGAATATTAGACCAAACTGTGATTCGTAATAGTGCCTTTACATCAACATCGTGTGCCTGGGGTTGCATTGGATCCCAAAAGAATATGAGCACATTTATACGATTAAATCAGTGCTTTTATTTCGTCAATCATTTGTTGTGCAAGGGCATCGGCTTTTTGCATGGATCCTGCTTCTGCATAAATACGAATGATTGGTTCGGTATTCGACTTGCGCAGGTGCACCCACGACTCGGCGAAATCTACTTTTACCCCGTCAATATCGCTAACCTGTTCATTCAAATATTTTTCTTTCACTTTCAGAAGAATTTCGTCCACGTTAATACCCGGAGTCAATTCAATTTTGTTTTTCGAAATGAAATAATCGGGATAGGTTTTGCGCAACTCCGAGCATTTTAGTCCGCTTTTGGCCAGATGCGTTAAAAATAAGGCTGCACCAACCAGGGAGTCTCTTCCTGCATGGCTTGTGGGATAGATTATTCCACCATTTCCTTCGCCCCCAATAATGGCATTTGTTTCCCGAATTTTGGCAACTACATTTACTTCGCCAACGGCGCTTGCTGCATATTTTTGTCCGTATTTTTCGGTAATTACCCGCAAAGCGCGGCTCGATGACAGGTTGGAAACCGTATTCCCGGGAGTATGGCTTAATACATAGTCGGCCACGGCAACCAGTGTGTACTCTTCGTTAAACATTGTACCGTCTTCGTTGATAATGGCCAAACGATCAACATCCGGATCAACGACAAAACCAACATCCACTTTGTTTTCACGAATGATCTCCGATGTTTCGATCAAATTTTCGGGAAGTGGCTCGGGAGTGTGGGCAAAATTCCCGGTAGCCTCGCAGTTAATTTCAACTACTCGATCAATTTCAAGAGCTTCAAACAAGGCCGGCATTGCAATTCCTCCAACCGAGTTTACCCCATCAATGGCCACCGAAAACCTGGCTTTTTTTATGGCTTCAACATCTACTAAATCAAGGTTCAAAACATGTTGAACATGAATGTCGGTATACTCTTTTTCCTCAACCTCGCCCAGGTCATCAACCTCAGCAAAATAAAAATCTTCTGCTTCCGCAATTTCAAGGATTTTGGCACCTTCCGCAGCGTTTAAAAATTCACCCTTGCTGTTTAAGAGTTTTAAGGCATTCCATTGTTTCGGATTATGACTGGCCGTTAAAATTATTCCTCCATCGGCATTTTCTTCCGTAACGGCAATTTCGGTGGTGGGTGTGGTTGCCAGTCCGATATTCACGACCTTGCAACCCATTGCAACCAGTGTCGAAACTACCAGAGAACTCACCATTTCACCCGAAATCCGGGCATCGCGACCTACAACCACTGTTATTTTTTCTTTTGCTGTATTTTGTTTGGCCCAGGTGGCATATGATGCCGTATATTTAACCACATCAAGGGGGCTTAATCCTTCGCCCGGTTTGCCGCCTATTGTTCCTCGTATCCCGGAAATTGATTTTATTAAGGTCATATTGTTTTGTTTGAGTTGTAAAGTTAAAAATATGTTCTTAACAGGAGTTAACAGAAGAGTTTGTTTTTAAAAATATTAAAAAGTTTAAGGGAGATTTAAAATTGAGTACTGTTCCGGTCGGTAATCGTTCTACAGTTTAACCTTCTATTTCTTCCAGTTCTTTTAAGGTACTCTTTAGTTTTTTGATGTAATTGCCATATAGTTTTCGGAATCCCCAGCGCAGGAAGAGAAAAATTCCTCCAATAAAGAGGATTAAAAAGAATAGTCCAATTAAAATGGCAATAATTATTTTGCCGGTTTCGAGGTCCGCAAAATGTTTCCCTTGCTCTTCAATACCGGCAGAAAAGCCTTCTAGCATTCCGGTAATAAAAGCCGATC
>JBFEWU010000273.1:0-6362 GCA_041546215.1 Draconibacterium sp.
ACGGTACATACCATTGTTCAGGATTTTGTTCGTCCTGAGTTATTGTTTGTGGGGACCGAGTTTGGTGTTTTCTTTAGCATCGATAATGGAATAAACTGGGTGAAGCTAAAGTCGGGCTTGCCCACCATCGCGGTGCGCGACATGGTTATTCAGGAGCGCGAAAGCGATTTGGTAATAGCAACATTCGGCCGCGGTTTTTATATCATGGATGACTTTAGTCCTTTGCGTGAAATCTCCAATGAACTGGAAAACCAGGAGGCTGCAATTTTCCCCATTAAAGACGCATTAATGTTTGCACAAACCGGCGGAAAAGGGAACCAGGGAAGCACCTATTTTACTTCACCAAATCCGCAGTACGGTGCAACTTTTACCTACTTCATTAAAGAAGTTCCGAAAACCAAAAAACAGCTCCGTAAAGAAGAGGAGAAAAAGCTATTTAAAGAAGGTAAACCAATTCCTCAGCCAGGCTGGAGAGAGCTGCAACTGGAAGGACAACAGGAAAAATCGCACCTGATATTTACCATTTACGACAACAATGGAAATGTAGTGAATCAGTTCACAAAAGCTCCGTCGAAAGGAGTTAGCCGTGTGCTTTGGAACATGACCTATGCAGCTACCGCTAATACGCGTGTTAGTGGAAAATTCGATCCCATAACAAATGGCGGACGAGGGATTATGGTTATGCCGGGCACTTACAAGGTAGGGTTGAAGTTGTGGCACGAAGGGGAACTTAAAATCCTGGTTGAGCCAATCGAATTCACCTGCAAAAAGTTAAACAATACTACTTTGCCCGCTGAAAACTATGCTGAAAATGTAGCCTTCGCTGAAAAAGTAAACAAACTTGCCTTGGCAATGACAGCTACCGGAAGGATGATCGCGGAAACGACGGACAAAGTTGAACAGATAAAACAAGCCATTTACGCAACGCCGGGTGCCAGCCAGGAGCTGATGGACAAGGCACGTGCACTGACTGTCGAGCTGGAAGCGCTTAACTTTACCATGAATGGTGTAGCGGCTAAAGCCAGTGGCGAGGAAGTTCCGCCGGCACAGGTGGCGCTCAACAAACGTTTAAGTAATATCACGTATACCCACATGGGATCCACAAGTGGTATAACAACAACCGAAAAACAGGGCTACGAAATCCTGAAAGAGGAATTCCCTCCTGTTCTGCAAGCTTTGAAACAAATTGTGGAAAAAGAGGTTCCAGCCCTGGAAACAGAATTGAATAAAATGAATGCTCCATGGACACCGGGACGTTTACCCGACTGGAAAGAGTAGGAAAGTTACGAGCCTCTGGCTTTTAGCTCCCGGCTTATTCACCCGATGACTTCAAGTCACCGGGTGAATTTGTTTTTGGGCAAAGGATTCCATCTTTATGTAGAGATGGAATCCCTGCGATTCCGGCCGACGAAACGAAACAGTTCAATAACTATAAAAAATAGTTGATAAACTAAAAAATATAGTTATATTTGTATTGTGAACTTGGGGAATGTGTGATATAATAGTAGCACACTCCCTGTTTTCGCCAATGCTTCTTCGAAGTCACTGACCGAAACGGGGGGTACTAAATGAAACAACACAAAACAAAAACGAAATGAAAAAACTAACACAAAAAGAAGAGGAAATACTCGCCTTGTTTTGGGAGAAAGGACCCATGTTCGTTAAAGAATTAAAGGCACTATACTCCGACCAAAAATTGCACTACAATACACTTTCAACCATGGTGAGGGCCCTGGAAGAAAAAGGATTTGTCGATCACGAGCAGTTCGGGAATACACACCGTTATTTTGCCGCAGTTAGTAAGGAAGAATATAGCAAGGGTACACTCGGGAATGTGGTGAAAAAGTATTTTAACAACTCGTACAAAAATGTGGTATCGTTATTGGTGGAGGAAGAAAACCTTTCGGTGGAGGATTTAAAAAAGCTGATTTCAGAAATTGAGAATAACAAAGATAAAAAGTGATGAATCCCTTCTTCACATACCTTATCAAATCGTCGTTTTGCATTGCAGTATTGTATGGCTTGTTCAGGTTCGCCATGCGAAACGACAAAAGCCATACGCTGAATCGTTTTTTGTTGCTTGGTATTCTCCTGGTTTCTTCTATCATTCCGTTTTTAAATGTTCAGTTATTTTATCATGAGGTGAACATTCATCCCGTGAAAACCATTCGGGAATTTGTTTCGGCACCAGTATTTACTGGTTCGGCAATTACAGATACAATTTTGCCAACACCTGAAACAGCTGACTTTACGTTTGATCCCTGGGGGATTGGTTATGTCATAGTTATCCTGTTTCTTTGTTCCCGTTTGCTTTTGGGAGTCGTTCAGGTTGTGAAAATTATCCGAGAGGCAAAATCCTTTCGCTTCAAACGAATTGTACTGGCCATTGTAAAAGACCTTATTCAGCCATTTACTTTTCTGAACCGGATCGTTCTATCAGAAAAAGATTTTACCGAGAACAGAAATATTGTGGTAACCCACGAACACGCCCACATTAAACAGATGCATGCCATTGATTTACTGGTGTGCGAGCTGTTTGCCGTGCTGCACTTTTTTAATCCTTTTATGTGGCTGTTGCGCCGCGATTTAAAACTGATACACGAATACCAGGCCGATGAGGCCGTATTAAATAAAGGCATCGATGCACAAAAATACCAGTTGCTGGTATTGGAGAAGGCTGTTGGCGAAAGACGTTTTGCCATGGCCAACCATTTTACTCAAAAACCCATTTTAAAACGATTAACAATGATGACAAAAACAAAACATCGATCGTGGGGCAGGGTGAAGCTGATTCTCTTTGTGCCCTTAATAGCAATGCTTTTACAGGCATTTGCACGACCCGAACTGATTAGCGGGCCCGACGACTTTATTCCGGTGAAATATACCGAAGATAAAAGCGAAAAGTGGCTTGCAAAATGGACCGCCGATAAAATTGGCAATGGATTTTTCGAACCTGATTTGAACGACAAAGACGCACCCCGAAAATCCAACAATGTTTTGGTGATTTTAATGAATCGACATGATAAATATTTAATTGATGGTCAATATCACAAAGACAATAAGATAAGGCAGATTGTTAAAGATTATCTGCACGGAATAGATCCGAATGGAAAAAAAGGACCTGATTATGAGGTGAAAGAAATACCTTTTGTGGGGAAAATGGAAGTTGCCAAGGGAACTATTCTTTACCTGCATGATTTGGCCTCTTCAAAAGAAAAAGTAAACCATACACTTAGAAGTATTGGCGAAGCCTGCCTCGAAGTACGGAAAGAAAAAGCGCAAATTTTATTTGGGAAAGATTATTTCGATTTGGACGAAGAAAAACAAGCAGCTGTGGATGTGGCAGTGCCGGTTTGGTTTAAATATGAATTACCAAAAGTTGTTAAAAAACAGGATAAACTCTCATTTAAAGAGGAACAAAAGAGAGCTCAGCTTGATCGTGATTTGGCAAAAGCAGAAGCTGTAAATCAGAAAAAGGTTATTGTTCATCTGAATCAGAACAAGCTTAATTTTAATGGAAAATTCTGTAAGCTTGAGAATCTTAAAGCTGAAGTTGAAAAGTATATCGAAAATAATCCCGAAACGAAAACTGTAGAATTAGTGCTACACCAGCCTGCTGAGCTTTCTGAAGAAATTACAGAAAAGGTAAAAAAAGAGCTGAATAAGATAGATGGAGTGGAGGTAAAGGTAATGGCAGTGGAAGTAATGGATATAAAAAAAGATTCACAGCCAAAAGAAAAGACAGATCGCATTTCAGAGCTGTTTATACCTGAAGGTTTTTCTCCAAACGGCGATGGCATTCACGATTTCTTTGAAATAAAAGGGATCTATCCTCAATTCTCAAATGCAAAACTTTTGATATTTGATAGCCAGGGACAAAAAGTGTTTGAAAAGCGGAATTATGGGAATACCAATGTTTGGGGAAAAGGAAAAGAATGGTGGAATGGTACTTCCCAAAACGGTAAACTGCCGGCAGGCAACTACTCTTATAAACTTGAGTTGGGCAATGGAGAAGTAAAAAAAGGAACTTTACTGCTGGCCATGGCTCCACCTCCCCAGGTGCTTGAAATCATTCCCGATTATCCACAATATCCCATCCCGTCCATTCGGTTTCACGAGAAGTGGGTAAGTGTTAACCGGGAAGGCTGTGAGCTTGCCGATCTGAAAAATATTTTGGAAGCCATGCTCCCAGGCGATGGAACACAACGGAAAGTGGAATTGGTTGTTTTTTCAACCGTCTCGAAAGAAAGGATTGAGCAGATATATGCCGAACTGCAAAATGTGGATGATATAGAAATCATTCGTAAAGAAGTCACACCGCCACCACCACCACCTCTCAAACCAATAACATTAAAAAGAGATGACTCTGTGAACTTTGGGGGTAAGGTGTATTCTTTAGAGGAATTTGAACAAAGAATAAAAGCAATTGAGATACAACACAGAATGGTTTCAAATAAAAATGATATTGAGAAATATAGGATGCGAGCTAAAGTAAATATTGAAACAGGAACTAAAAAAGAAAGTATTACCCGCTTCAAAGAAATAATGAAAAAAGGAAATTTAGCTGAGGTCAGTTATAGTGACATTTAATTTCTTGTGAAGTAGTATTCGCATAAACTACAAGATCATTATAGGTATAAAAGCCCGGAGAGCCGGGCTTTTTGTCTCCAATATTTTATCTGTCAATCTGCGTATGGAAAAGTCTCTTTTTACTTTGCATTTATAGGGATACTATCTCTTCAAAATGAACTGGATGGACTTTTTTTGAAGTGGGGTTGGTTGGTTCTTGCTGGCTTTTTTATGCGGTTGAAAACCGCAAATCCCTGACACAGATTTCTGTTTTTATGCGGTTGGAAACCGCTTATCCCTGATGCCGATTTCTGTTTTTTATGCGGTTGAAAACCGCATATCCCTGAGGATGCTTCTGTTTTTATGCGGTTGGAAACCGCATATCCCTGACACAGATTTCTGTTTTTTTTATGCGGTTGAAAACCGCATATCCCTTGAAAACCGCATATCCCTGACGAAGTCTGCTCCTGTTTTTGGGAGCATTAAAATTTTCTTACTTTTGAATATGCGAATTAGTCAAGAGGAAATAGAGACTATTAAAAAGCTAGCCATTCAAATTTTTGGCGATGGAACACAGGTATTTTTGTTTGGTTCGCGTGTTCAGGAGGAAAAAAAAGGTGGCGATATTGATCTTTTGATCCGCCACAAACAAAAATCGAGGTTAACAGTAGTTGCAAAAATTTGCTTTCTTGCTGAATTAAAAAGCAAAATTGGAGAACAAAAAATAGATGTGGTATTGGACACATCCTCTTTTGCCCGTAAAAAACAATTTTATCAATCGGTTACACAAAATGCAGTGGAGCTATGAATGAGCTGGATTATAGGGATAAACTGAAGGAGGCTTTGCTAATTTGCGAACTTCATTATCAACGGATGAGTTATGCTTTGCTTAAAATAAAGCATAATTTTCCTTTGGATGAGGGAAAATATAATGCACTCAGTCAGGATGATTTAAGTTATATCGATCAGCTTATTTTTAGGTTTTCAAAAATGCAGGATAGTATGGGACATCGTTTGTTCCCAGCACTTCTGGAAGGTTTGGGCGAAGATATCAGCGGTTTACCTTTTATAGACTTGCTTACAAAACTTGAGCAGTTAAATTTAATTGACAACCACAAACAATGGCTTATCCTGCGGGAAACCCGTAACCTGGTAATCCACGAGTACCCGTTTTTTACACCCGAAATTATTGAGGGTTTAAATTTGTTGCTCGATCAAATTATTGTTCTGGAGCAGATCTGGGAGAATATAAATTCCTTTTCAAAAGACCGTTTTAAGCTTTAAATGTATTATACTTCGGAAAATCATTAAAAAACTGTTCCCGAAATATCGGGATTTTGCAGATACTTCGTGTAGATTTGAACAAAGAACAAACAGGATATCTGAAAGCCGTATCTATAGTTTGTATTTAACTGGAATGCGGTTGAAAACCGCATATCCCTTGAAAACCGCATATCCCTGACACTGGTTTCTGCTTTTTTCATGCGGTTGAAAGCCGTATCTATAGTTTGGATTTAACCAAAATGCGGTTGAAAACCGCATATCCCTATCGTCTTCTTCGCTTTTCGGGAGCATTAAAATTCCAGGTCAGTTTTGTGCCGACCATTCGCGGGGCACCGGGAACAAAAGTGGGCACACCAAATAAACTTCCGGTGTTACCGGCGCTGGTTACATAATTTTCATCCAGGAGGTTGCTACCCCAAACCGACAGGATGATATGGGGCTCGGCCAGTTCAAGGCCTCCGTTTATATTCAGCAAACCATAAGCTGCCTGTTCGAGACCCGGAGTGTTG
>JBFEWU010000080.1:0-15330 GCA_041546215.1 Draconibacterium sp.
AAAACCGGACTATTTCTCGATCCATATTTTTCAGGTACCAAAATCAGCTGGATTCTGGATAACATTAAAGGTGCGCGTCAGGCAGCAGAACAGGGTGACTTAATGTTCGGAACGATCGATTCGTGGTTAATCTGGAAATTAACCCATGGAGAGAAACACCTTACAGATATCAGCAATGCCAGCCGAACCCTGCTTTTTAATATCAATACCTGCGAATGGGATGATGAGCTTTTGAAAATATTCACCATACCCAAAAGTATGCTTCCCGAAGTAACCGCATCGAGCGGAGTGCTTGGATATACATCGGGACAGGTATTGGCAAACCAAATTCCAATATGTGGAATTGCCGGCGATCAACAGGCTGCATTGTTCGGGCAACAATGCACAAAACCAGGAATGGCAAAGAATACTTACGGCACCGGATGTTTTATGCTAATGAATACAGGTAACAAAGCCATACGGTCGAAAAACAACCTGCTTACCACGGTGGCCTGGAAGATTGGAGACGAGGTAACTTATGCACTCGAGGGTTCAATATTTATTGCAGGTGCGGCTGTTCAATGGCTACGCGACCAACTGGGCTTGATAAAATCGGCTTCTGAAATTGAAGATCTGGCTAAAACCGTTGAAGATAATGGGGGGGTTTATTTTGTTCCGGCATTAACCGGCCTTGGAGCACCGCATTGGGATCAATATGCACGTGGTACAATTGTTGGCTTAACACGTGGCACAAACCGGGGGCATTTTGCCCGGGCAGCCCTTGAGGGAATTGCCTTCCAGGTAATGGACGTTTTAAAAGCGATGGAAGCCGATTCGGGAATTGAAATTTTAGAATTACGCGTGGACGGCGGTGCTTCAGCAAATAACCTGTTGATTCAATTTCAGGCGGAAACTTTACAGGCACCCGTGATTCGACCCAAACAAATTGAAACCACAGCTTTGGGAGCAGCTTACCTGGCAGGTTTAGGTATTGGCTACTGGAAAAACCTGGATGATCTGCAGTCGCAATGGCAAAAAGACGCTCAGTTTTCACCCGAAATACCCGCAAAAGAAATGGATAAAATGATTGGCAACTGGAAAAAAGCGCTGGAAAAAGCCAAAGGCTGGGAAGAGTAGCAAAAAGCAAATGTTTAACGAACAAAACACAAGTGAAGATGAAACGGAAAAGGCAACTAAACAAAATAAAAACGTTTGAGGGGAAATGGGATATCATAATAATTGGGGGTGGTGCAAGCGGATTGGGAGCTGCCCTTGAAGCTGCAACCAGAAAATACAAAACACTATTACTGGAAATGTCTGATTTTGCCAAAGGTACTTCAAGCCGCAGCACCAAGTTGGTCCATGGAGGCGTTCGTTATCTTGCTCAAGGCGATATTTCATTGGTTTTGGAAGCACTTCGTGAAAGAGGATTATTACGTGCAAATGCACCTCACCTGGTAAAAAATCAATCATTTATAATTCCCAATTACGAATGGTGGGGAGGCCCATTTTATACCATTGGCTTAAAAGTTTACGACATGATGGCCGGGGGACTGGGCCTTGGTCCCTCTGTCCATATCAGTAAGGATGAAACCCTGGAGGCCATTCCCACCCTGCGTCAGGAAGGCCTGAACGGGGGTGTAATTTATCACGATGGCCAGTTCGATGATGCACGTCTTTCCATAAACCTGGCTCAAAGTATCATCGATTATAAGGGAACCGCCATAAATCATATGAAAGTGACCGGACTTACCAAGGGCAAAGATGGATTAATAAATGGTGTTGAAGCGGTAGATGCACTTAGTGGAGAAAGTTATTCCATTAAAGCAAAAGCTGTGGTTAATGCCACGGGAGTGTTTACCGATGATATTTTGCAAATGGATGAACCGGGCTGCGAAAAAATGGTAGTCCCGAGCCAGGGTATCCATTTTGTTCTTGACCATGACTTTCTACAGGGTGACCACGCAATTATGATTCCGAAGACCGACGATGGCAGGGTACTCTTTGCTGTTCCATGGAGAGGGAAAGTAGTTGTTGGCACTACCGACACTCTGATTGATAAAGCAAGCCTGGAGCCTCGTGCACTGGTAGAAGAAATTGAATTCGTACTGAATACAGCCGGCAGATATTTAACACGACCACCAAAACGAAGCGATATTAAGTGCATTTTTGCCGGCTTGAGACCCCTGGCCGCGCCCAAAGGAGAAGATAAGAAAACGAAAGAAATTTCGCGCGGTCATAAAATTACGGTTTCACTTTCGGGCTTAACAACCATTACAGGCGGCAAGTGGACCACTTACCGTAAAATGGGACAAGACATTATTGACAAAGCAGCATTGCTCGCAGGCTTACCGGAACATCCCTGTATTACTGAAAACCTGCCCATTCATGGATACCTCAGAAATGTTGATTTTGATGACCATTTGTATGTTTATGGTTCGGATGCCCAGAAAATTAAGAACCTGATCATTGAGCATCCTGAACTGGGAGAACGGTTACACGAAAACCTTGAATTTACCGTAGCTGAAGTTATCTGGGCCTGCCGCCATGAAATGGCAATGACAATTGACGATGTACTGGCGCGACGTGTTAGGGCCCTTTATTTAGATGCCCGTGCTGCAATGGAAATGGCGCCAAAAGTTGCTCATATTATGGCCAAAGAACTAGGCAAAGACATGGCTTGGGAGACTCAACAAATCAAGGAATTCGTAAAAATGGCACAAGGTTATATTTTGGAAGACTGAATCCTTGTATATGGTGTCGTTTTGTGTGCCGAATGCGTATTGCCTTGTTTTTCTGCGGATGCAATCCACAGATCCCGCTCCGTCTTCGACTTGTCAGATTTTCGGATATTCGGATATTCAAGAAAGTGAATACTGATCAACTTTTTCTAATGCGAGCATTCTACGCAAGTGCGCGATTGTGGCATGATCAGAATCCTTCCCAGTGGAATGGACTTTTTGCACTTAAAACAAAGTCCGAAATCATCATCTTCAACTTTTGTTAAAGCAAATTTTAATTTTTCCAGTTTGTCCTTTGATTTTCGCAAAGCCGCTTCGGTAACACTTTTATTGTTTATGGCATCCATTCTTGAAATCCTCCCAATTGCATTTTCTGGTGCAATGGGTTTGGTAAGCTCCTTGTACTCTTCAATCTGCATTTCTGTTTTGCCGATTTCAAATTCAATTTTCGCCTTTATTTCAATTTTGTTTATACCTGCCATGGATGTTTTCTAGGAGAATAGTGAATCAACAAATTCACGACGACGGAAGATTTGAAGGTGTTCTAATTTTTCTCCAATTCCGATGTATTTTACAGGTATTTTAAACTGATCTGAAATACCAATTACTACACCACCCTTGGCTGTTCCATCAAGTTTAGTAAGTGCCAGAGCGGTAACTTCCGTAGCTTTTGTAAATTGTTTGGCCTGCTCAAAGGCATTCTGTCCGGTTGAGCCATCCAGCACCAGCAACACCTCCTGTGGAGCATCGGGTACAATTTTTTGCATTACCTTTTTAATCTTCGAAAGCTCGTTCATCAGGTTTACCTTATTGTGCAGGCGGCCTGCTGTATCGATAATAACCACATCGGTTTTCGCGGCTACAGCTGATGAAAGTGTATCGTAAGCCACTGAAGCGGGATCGGATCCCATTTTCTGTTTTACGATGGGCACATCCACACGATTTGCCCAAACCTCCAGCTGCTCAATTGCTGCTGCACGGAATGTATCGGCTGCACCTAACATGACTGATTTTCCGGCTTGTTTAAAATTGAAAGCAAGTTTACCGATGGTCGTTGTTTTCCCCACGCCATTAACACCTACAACCATAATCACATAGGGACCGTCTGTGTCGGGAAGATCAAAATCTGAAACATCTGCCGAGTTGTTTTCTTCCAAAAGAGCTGAGATCTCTTCCTTAAGTATTGCATTCAACTCACTAATTCCCATGTACTTATCATGCGATACGCGCTCTTCAATACGTTCAATAATTTTCAGCGTTGTATCCACCCCAACATCCGAAGTAATGAGCACCTCCTCCAGATTATCCAATACCTCATCGTCGACTTTCGATTTACCAACAACCGCCCGGCTCAGTTTCTTAAAGACACTTTCCTTGGTTTTTGATAAGCCTTCATCCAGGTTCTCCTTCTTCTTCTTGCTAAAACTTCCAAATATGGCCATATAATGTGATTTGAAGGTGCTAAAAATAATACAAAATTTGGTAAGGAGGGATGCTTCTGATAAAATTCCTTCAATCCGGAAGCAAATCCGGTTACATTTCAAATGTTATTCATTTTAGCCATATACTTACTCCCCTATTTTCCAGGCCATTAATGCATTTCCATGTCTGATATACAGCACGCCGTTTGCCACAACAGGATGCGCAAAATGATGATCAGTACCCCCTTTTACCTTTAAGGTGCTCTTAATTTCAAACTGCTGATCGTTATAGGAGATTAAATTAACATCGCCATTCATACCATAGCAGATAAACTTATCATCGCCATAAATAATGCTTCCGGTAGCTGCTTTTATGGAATCAACAACTTCACCTGACTCTATGTCTATTGCTTTCAGCCAATTCCCTTTAACCATGGTAAACAACCGCTCACCAACCTTTACAAAGCCATTAAAATTATTTTTGACTGTTGAATTCTGCCAAGCCCTCTCCAAGCTTGTTCCATCCTCCGATATTTTTAATTTTATTGCCCCGTCTTCTTTTTCATTGCCAATAAAATATATATTTCCCTGGCTATACAGGGGGGAGTTACAATGTTCACCGGTGTATTCATTGTATGGGATATGATACGAAGACAAAACCTGCCCCTTTTCACTGTCAACTGAATATAAATAATGACGTGAATGTGTAATCAGCACTTTTCGCTCAGGCAGCTGTACCAGCAATGGAGAACAGTACGAAAATTCATCTTGCATAGCCTGACTAGACCAAATCACATCGCCTGTAAATCGGTTGAGCGCAACCATATTGTTTTTCTTACCTCCCGGGAAACAGTAGACTTTGTTTTCATCCACCACTACCGATTCAGAATACCCAAAATCGCTCTCCAAACCCCCCAAATCCTTAATCAAATCAACCGCCCAGATTTCGTCACCCGATCCAGCATTAAAACACGCCAAACGCGCTTCGCCCGATGTCGTGTAAACCAGGTCGCCAACCACTGTTGGCGTAGATCGGGTACCTGGATAGGTGGCTGAGAATCCTTCCCCCAAAAACTCTTTCCCGTTGAGGGCTTTCCAAAGTACATTTCCCTGTAAATCAAAGGCAAATAAGTAACTGATACTGTCTATCTCACCGTTTACGTAGATCCTTTGATTTAAAATCGAAGGTGCGGCATAGCCCTTTCCAATTCCCTCATACATCCAAAGTAACTCTGGTCCATCTTCAGGCCATTCGTTTAAAAGGTCGGATTCGTTGTAAATGCCATCTCGATTATCGCCACGCCACTGGGCCATTTCTAAGGTCACCTCTTTTGATCCCCCTGAAGTACACGCCTGTGCGATAATGATCGTAAAAAGAACAAAAAACAAATTGCGGACTGACAAATGAAATAAATACATAATTAGTTACTTTTTGATTTAGAATTTAAACTTGATGTTTAACTTACGAATTGACTACATTCTTCTAATGATTTTTCAGCTTTGCATCAACCATAGTTCAGCTTAAAATTTTAGTATTTTAAGTACTGAAATTCGCTTGCACACATAGTAAAAAATCTTTTCTCAAAGAAATGGCACCTATTGTTGAAGTATTTTTTCTTTATATTTCGAAATTACTGATTAACAAAATATTATACACTTTCAATATTTCACAAAATATACTAAAAGATTATTTATTTAACCATAAAATTAGTTGACAAATACGCAATTTTCCTGTAAATTTATAGAACGATGCTCTAAAAATTAAGCCACAGTATTAAATTAATTGTTATGGGAAATCGTTTTCAGCTTATCGTATTTCTTCTTGCTGCATTCATCCTCCTTGGTTTCGTTCTAAAAAATAGAGAAGTTAAAAGCAGCCTTTGGAGTTCGCTTTCATACACCCTGGGTTTGGCTTTAATCCTTGGAGCAGGTGCATTACTCGGAAATCAGGAATGGTTTCCTGTATCCTTTCATTTGTTTTATTTATTATTGGGGGTATGGATGCTTCTGTTCGGCACTCTGCACGTAATATCGTTAAATTATTTTTTACCCTGGATTAACGATGAGAATTTCGGAACGCAAATACTTTTTACTTTACTGATTGCAGTTGTAGGCGGCGTTTTTGTACAAGTGGTATTCATGTATATCGACTTTAAATTTTTTATAGGTATAAACCTCACCACACTCCTACTGTTTATCTTGCCGTATATTTTTTACGGTGTAATAAGGAGGTATTTAAAAATCCCTGTAAAAATTCTTCGCAAATGGTACTATCCCGTTGATAAACACATTGAAGATCCTTCTGATCGCGAGATGGAAATGCCACTGGTGGTTGGTTTCGAGTTTAAGAAAAAGAACAGCGACAAAACCACGACTGCATTCAGGGCAAAAGCTCCAAAAGAGATGGCTTTCGGAAAATTGTTTTATTATTTCATTAATGATTATAACTACCGAAACCCGGACGAAAAAATTGATTTCCTTGACGAAAAAGAGAAACCAATCGCCTGGATATTTTATTTCAAACCCGCAATATTTAGCAAAATCCGCTACATCGATCCTGAAGAAACAAACAGCTTTAACCTTGTTAAAGAAAATTCCGTAATTGTTTGCAAACGTGTAATTGAAAAGTAATGCATAAAGAGAATACCGATCTGCCTGTCAATTGGATTGACGGAATGAAAATCAATAAGAATCATTTTATTGCAACCGACTTTAACATCAGTCAACAGGTAAGAAACATGTATCGGTCGTTTGTAAATCCATACAATTATGGTTTACTCTTACAAAGCAATACATTGACAAACGGATTAAATCTGGTAATCGATATCGACAGTCAAAACTATATTCATGCCAAGGTGGTAAGTTGCAGTGCCGTTACACGAGGTGGTATTCGAATTGAAATTTGTGAAAACTATTTTTCGGATAAAGAATTGGCACAGCAAATGCCAAATACAACGATTCATGCTTCAGACACAGAACAAAAGGAATATTACATCGCACTTAGTGTAAATAGTTCGGAACGAATTCCTTTCGGAAAATCTGATCCGGCCGAGAATCCACCCCGGCTGCCCTATGTCTTACCCGGTTTTAATTTATCAATTCATGCTTTAAACCAGCTGGATTCAATAAGAAGTGAAAATGCGCTGGTTATCGGCAAGCTCATTTTTAAGGATGAAAAACCCGAACTCGACAGCAATTACATTCCTCCTTGTCAAACCATTTACAGTCATGCTAAACTTGCTCAGTATCATGGGCAACTATTAAAAGTGTTGGGACAGATTGAAGTGGATGTTATTCGTATTTTAAAAAGAATAAAAGACAAGAAGCAAGCCACAAATATCGCGGATACAGTTGCCGATGTTTCCAATTCCATCTTGTTGTTCTTAAGTGTAAATCTCATCGAATTCCGGAATATGGCTAAATACTACCCGCCGGTTTTTATTTTCGAACAAATGGCAGCACTTGCCCGCATTATTAATAACTCGATTAATAAACAATCAACGGCCAATCGCGAAGAATTACTCAATTACATTCAGGACTGGAGTAATTTAAAGCAGGGCGAATTTGAAGAAATGATTACAGAAGCAATTGAATATCAATACGATCATGATGACATAAGCAAATCAATTAATGGTTTGGCTCCTTTTGTAAACTCCATTTCAAAAATATGCAATACGCTTAGCAACCTCGATTTTATTGGTAAGAAAAAGGATAGACACATTTTTGTTAAAGAACAGAAAGAAAAGCCTGGAAGAAGCTTTCTGGTAGATTAACGAATAAAAAAAAATAATATGGATCCACTAAATAAACAAGAAAGAACCGAAGCCATAATCAAGATGCTTGCATTTTTTCTTTTAGCAGTAATAATTGTGGCAATACCAATGTATTATGCTTTTAGATTGCCGGAAATAGAAGCAGAGTGGAATAAACAGGAATACGATGCAGTGGTAAAAGAATTAACTGGCAATGAAAAGTTTGAACGCGATTTTCTAGAAAAAACCGATTCTGCAATAGCCCTGATACAGGCCTATCAAGCTACTGAAGATCCGGTTTCGCGAGATAAAATCCAACTGCGCTATTCCAATGCCACCAACCAAATGGAAGATTATTTGCGAAAAATTGCTGAAGATTCGGTAAAAGTGAATCTATACGACAATGTAATTTTTACTTACAACACTTTATTCAGTGCATTAAACGACAAATACGATTTGCAAGTTCAATTGAATGAATGTATGCAAACCAGCTACAGCCAAAGTGTTGAAATAACCAAAAAAACCGAAATGGTAAAAAAAGAAGTGGCAAAAACGATCCAGGAAAAAGAAATCGACCTGATAACAAAAGCACTTGAAAAACATAATGGTAACAAAAGACTTGCGGCCAAAGAACTTGGTTACAGTGAACGGAAATTGCGAAAAAGGATGAAAGAACTTGGCATCAGCGAATGATGCCGTTTCTCAATAAATATCTTCTTAAATGTTCAATAACAATGTCAACATAAAGGAAATCATTCAAAACGTTTTTTATGATATTAAAGCAGAAGCAATAATTGCCGAATTCATAGAAAACGGATTGAAACCGGATGAATTTGTTGCCATTCAAAAAGGAATTTTCAAACGCCGTTACGCCCGCGACATCGATTCGGCAGATTCATTAAAACTTGAAAACACGCAAAACATTTTAGCATTTTATTTAAACCGTGACGGCCTGTACGACTCCCTGCCTGAAGGCTTGTTTCATAAAAAAACGGCAGTGGAAGACCGCCAGAGTAAAAAATTCTCGGAAGATTCGGTGGAACTTAAGCAGGAAGAAAAAGCAGCACGAATTTTTTTTCTTCCCTTTGAAAATGAGCTATTTTATCAGCGGGTTAACCTGGAATTGGAAGAAAGAAAGATTCTTAGTCGTTTCAGCGAAAAAATATTCAACGATCTTTATCCGGAATTGTGGAAGCTACACCGTACCATTAACCGGGAATATGTCTACCGGATGGTTTTATTATTACACCTGGCATACAAAATTACCGGAAATGTGAATCTTACCGCATGCTGCCTCGAAAAAATAATTGAAGAAAAAGTAGAAGTCCGGCAAATTAGAACGACACAAGCAAATTGCGCTGAAGAAATTGGTATTAACGACTCAAAAAAGGGATGTTTGGGTACAGGAGTTTTAGGTCTTGATTTTGTATGTGGTGAAAACTTTACCACTCCGGTTGTGGAATTTGAATTTTTAATCGGACCACTTCAAAACACGAAAGCCAATGACTACCTGGAATCCGGCTCCTTAACCCATTTCCTGAATTGCTTCTACAGTTACTTTATGCCGGTTGAATTCCAGGTAAAAACGAAAGTATTGGTTAAAGAAATGAATCAAAATTTTCGCCTGCCTGAAACATGCGAAGGCCCGGTATTGGGCTATGAAACGGCCATATAATTCATCGGGAGTTAAATAAAACACTATGGCTTTAGAAATACATAGGTTTAAAATAGAATGGAATTCTAAATAATAAGTCCGAAGACAAAAGAAATTGATTAATTATTATTGATTAGTGATTAATGGCTTGGTGGCCCTCTGTGAGAACTCCGTGTACTCTGTGTTTAGTTGTTTTAACTTCAGAAAGCACCCTTCGACTCCGCTCAGGGTGACAACAGGACAACAACGACAACAGAAAAGACCGAAGTCCGAAGTCCGAAGACAAAAGAAATTGATTATTGATTATTGATTATTGATTAATTGAGTTCGAAGCTCAAAGCTGAAAGCTCGAAGCTCAAAGGAAGTCCGAAGACCGGAGAAGAGAGAATTAAACTTTGCGTCTTTGCGCCTCCGCGGTAAAATATTCTTAGCGTCTTTACTCTTTGTTCTTTGCTCTATTCAATAAATTGCAGGATTTTTAACCAAAAACCAGATAATAAAATGATGACTGAATATTATAAATTACCGCTTAAACTCGAAGAGATTACCCAAAAGAAAGAACATAAAAAATGTTCCATGGCTGAATCGGTTGCAGCTATGGTACATTTAATTGCAGTTACCTATTTTGGTGAATGCAAGCACGATACTTCTTTTGGATGTGAGATTTGGGAACATGATTTCGAAAACATAAGTAATCCGCAACAACACCGCGAGCGACTCATTAAATCGATACAAAACACCATTACAAAGCATGAAAAAAGGCTAACCGATATTATTGTCGATATTCAAATACAACAAATTGATTATATCCAATTGCAAAGAAGAGTTAAAAGCCGAATAACATTAAAGGTAAAAGCTACATTGGTTGAAACGAATGAACCTTTTACTCATTACGATCAATTTTTCATTGGACCACTATCATACTTTTAAACCATGCAGGAATCAAAAGAAAAAATTAGCAACAGGATGATAAAAAATGCATCCAGATTATGGGGATTTCAAGACACCCAGTCAGAAAGCTCATTCGATCCTGTGGTTGGATTAATTCTTGGTGCCCTATCCAGTGAATTATCAAAGATTTCCACAGATATTAACACCGTTGAAGCCCGAATACTTGAAAAACTTGTTGATCTGCTCACCCCCGAACCCATTACAGGTCCATTGCCGGCACATGCCATCCTTCGGGTAAGATCTACTGATCCTGCACTGTGCATCAATCCCAATTACCAGTTTTATACCCATAAACGAGTTATCATTCCCGGGGAACATTCAAGCGATGATAAACCGGTATTTTTCACACCCACCGGCAAATACAAAATCTTCGATGGACAAATCAAGTACCTGGTTTCATCGGCAAAAATATTCGAGTTTCATGAGGAACTTGAAAAGGAGCTTATTGCATTGGGGAGAGATTCAAATGCAAAAATATCGCAACTTTGGTTTGGTTTGGACCTAAGTAGTGATATTGAATCTTTACAGGATCTTTCTATGTTTTTTGATCTTCGGAACGAAGCATACGAAAACAGTTTCTACGAATCGCTTGGCAAAGGAAAATGGACTATAAAAAACCAAGTGGCAAAATTCGCACAAGGCATATCCAATAAAAAAGAGGAGTTAAACAGCCTCAATTCATTATTACAAAATGAATTAGACATTACAACAAAAGTTGTAAGACACATAAACCGTTTTTATCAGAATAGATTTCAAACACTCACGAACGGCAACCTCACTCCTAATCAGCTGATTTCAGATGAAATTCCCGACGAGTTTCACGATATGTTCTTACCTGCAGAGCTACAAAAGTTAGACAAGAATTTAATATGGATAAAAGTTGTGTTTCCCCAAATATTACCGGCAAATATTATCGACGATTTATTTTGTTCCATGAACTGCTTCCCTGTATTTAACAGGCACCTGGAGGAGTTCACTCAAAGTGCACGTAATTTCTTAAACATTATTCCCCTCTTATCTGACGATGTATTTTTCGATATAAAACGCATTAGCAACAGCAGTGGAAAATCCTTTTCAAAAAAATCCTTTTCCGGGATAAACCAGATTGATGAGGGAACTTTTATTCTGAGAAACGGTGGTGTGGGACGTTTCGACTCCAGAAATGCTGCCCAGATTGTTGACTATCTGCTGGAATTGTTACGCGACGAAAGTGCAGCTTTTTCCATAATCGGTTCAGATATGATCAGCTCGGAACTTAAAGAATTGAATCAAACCATCAGCCGACTCGAACATCGCTTAAGTGAAAGTAATGTGATCAAAAAAGAGATTCCATATTTAGTATTAAAATCCAATTCCAGTGACGAAACACTTTTTGTAGAATTTTGGACAACAAATGGTGAATTTGGCAATAAAATTAAAGCGGGGGAAAAGCTTTTTGTTTATGATGGGAGTGGCTTATGGCCAGACAGTTTGATGTTTATAACACCAAGCATTGGCGGCCGCGAAAGCATGGATACCGAAGAACGAATACATGCATATCGAAAAGCCGTTCTTTCCCATGGTCGTGTGGTTACTAAAGAAGATATAAAAGCACTCTGTTTCGAACATTTTAGCAATAAACTAAAATCTGTTGAAGTAAAAAAGGGCGTAGAAATCAAAACATCATCCAATAGCGGCTTTATTCAAACTCTGGATATTTTCCTTACTCTCGAAAAATCCACTGAAGATATCCACCAGGATGAACTGGATTTTCTAAAAAAAGACTTGTTGATAAAACTGAAGGAACAATCAGCAAACATACTGCCTTACCGATGTTTCATTCGTGGTAAATAGTACCTGACCGTGGCTGCTTGCACTTTACGACAACAGAGAATATTTACCGTGTACTTTTAGAAACCTTTGTGTTCTTCCATTCTGCGAGAAAAACGGAATAAATCATCTGCCTCACAAACAATATCATTATCCGCCTATTAATACTGTTGGCAAACCTACAGTAATAATGCCCCCATGTACGGTTTGGTCTCCCATCCTTGCTGCCGGGCGATTACCAATCAAAACGCTTGCTGAGCCTTTAGCAATGGCATCAGGCGGTCCTGTGCAGGCACAGCTATCCCCCATCACAGCAGCGGGCAATCCACCTATTAAAACGGTTGGAACGCCAGGCCCTGTTATCGGTCCTCCCACATGAGGTATTGGCGAAGGGAAAGCCGGTGTTTGCATCGGGCAGGTATGAAAGTCGCCAACTCGGGCTACAGGTTGTCCCATTTTAATTAATTTTGACTAAGATTCCTTGGATAGTTGTCATTGGACCACCGTTAACGGTTGCTCCGGTAGAATCTCCTTTTAAGGAGGCTAGCGCATTTTTCAGTTCGGCACTGGCCAATCCTTCTGCTTTAAAATCAATTGAAGCTTTTTGAGAGATATTTAGTCCGGAGGCATTTACATCCCCGGCAGTACTGGTAAGTTCGATACCCTTCAGTGCATCAATCGAAATTTTTGCTTGTGACTTTATGGAGATATCCTTTGGGCTATCCAGTACAATGCCATCGGGTGACAACTCCACCCTATTCATGTTTTCATCGAGCAACAATATCGATTTTTTATCATCGCTTATTACAATTTTATTTCCACCAGGTGTATCTATGGTTGTTCTTTTATTTTCCTCGTCAAACTCAAGTCTCAAATTACCTTTTGTAACAATACCTTTAAAACTGTTCTTGCTATTGGGCCAGGCACTGTGAGGTTTATTATTGCCATGATTCAAACTGCCAATAACATATGGTTTTTCAGCATCTCCTCCAACAAAATCGATCAAAACTTCATCGCCTAATTCCGGAATAAAATAAAATCCCCCATCATCAGCCGAATACGGATTTACAGCTCTAATCCATGGGCTCATCTGGTTCTTCTCCTGCCAAAAGAAGTTAACCCTCACCCTGCCGAGCTTTTCGGGATCATTGTTATCCATAACTATTGCATTTTGTGGATTACAGGTGGCAATAGCCAATGGATTGGTATATTCCGGCACTGTAGCCTCAGCCGATATCCCCTTGAAATGGTTGCTATAGTTCATTAAGTTATCGCAGGTATGCGTTAGCGAGGTAACAATATATTCACCATAATCCACTTTCCCTTTCTTATCCACTTTTAAGGCCTTAATATTTACTTTTCCGCCTAAAGTTACCCCAGGATTCTGGCTTGTTCCTTCTACCGTTGACATACCAACAGCTTTTGCCTTTTCTTTCAGTTCTGCCACTTCTTTTAATTGTTTGGTGTAACTTCCCTGATGCACATTTAAATGGCTGTAATACGATTGTGCCTGGTAAGCATAATATTTGGCTGATTTATCGTAAGCCAACTGTCCAATTTCATTTAATTGCTTTTTCCCCAGCGATTTTGTTGACGGATTTTCAAATACCGTATTTTTGTAATAATCATAAAATTTATAATTAAAGTTTAGTGGGTTTAGCTTAATGCCAAAATTGAACTCCGATTGATTTAATCCAAGAATTAAATTGCTTTTTACACTACTCAATGCGCCAAAAACGAATTCTGTTCCATCAAAAAACATCCATTCTCCATGGCGTGTGGCAAGCCTACGCAAAAATTCATAGTTATTTTCGTTGTGCTGAACCACATATTCAAATTGAACTTTAGTACTCGGATTTACTTTCGATTTTAAAATGTCGCGGGGAAAAGGTTTGAGCACCTCGTCAACAATTTGCTTTAGGTTTTTATTTTCAAATGACCTGCTCCCGGGTATATCGTTTAGCAAAATTTCAGGACTCTCTCCTATAAGAATCACCTGATTCGTTTGCGATAATCCTGATTTTAATCCTCTGACGTTTGTTATAATTCCTTTAAAAATGAAAGTATCGAGAGCAGTTCCATCTCCTTTCTGGCTCACTGCAATGGAAATAACAACAGTTGCTCCAATGAATAATTTTGTATTATTAAGCACAAAACCATCTATGGATTCAAAGGTGTCTAAACGAAAACTTATCTCGAACTTATTAAATCCATAGACATGCTGATTTATTGTCAGGTGCAAAAAATCTTTTGCTTCTTTCCCATCAATTTCAATTTTCACTTTTGATGCCAGTGCCATATAAACCGTTTTATTTTTTATTCATACCCCGACCATATATTCTCGTGGGAAGCTCCTGCAACCGCTATTTTTTTTGCTGAAATGGAAATTTGAACAACAACTTTACTACAATCTTTAAAACTTTCAAAATATTTAACCAGCCTGCCGTTCCAAAATTCAATTGTTTTTAGGGGCTTTCCATTATCCATTCCAACATAAACAATTTTCCCGTTTTTATCGGCGGCTTCTGAGAACATCCAGTGTAGTAACTCCGCATCGTTCTCAACAGCTATGGTAACATTAATTTTTCCACCTTCAACTTTTGACGTTGGTAAGCCGCGTTGGTCAGTAGTTTGTGAAAACTTAAAATTACAAGCCAAAACACGTATGCCTTTATTTTCGCTCTGGTGACCTCCGATATGTAATCGCGCAGTTAACGACATAACTATAAACTATCTGTTAATCGCAAAATTAAAATAATCATTGCCTAATTCCCCATTGCCCATTTCCAGTACTTTAGCCACGAAGGTTACGGTCATATTCATTGTTCCTAAATAACCGGTATGATCAAATGATTCAGAAAACGATGCAACAAAGGCTTCTTTAAATTTGAGCTCCCTCATGGTAGCATCCTCATGACGTTTGTTAAAGACAATTGTCCCCTCTCTCAGTTTTTCGCTCGAGCATATGTGTTCAAAAAATAAATTATCCAGAGTCGATTTCAATTCCACAGTTATTTGCCCCC
>JBFEWU010000295.1:0-5793 GCA_041546215.1 Draconibacterium sp.
GAAGATAATTTCTTATCTGAAAGATTTCGGCGAGCAGGCCTATTTTGTAAATATTCCTTCCAAATTTATCAGCAAGGATGGAAAGGAAATGTGGTTGCTCTATTCCGGAAATTTTTCTAAAAACTGGAACGGACAAGAGCTTGTGGAGAATCCACCGGGGAGTCACTATGGAATGGTATTTCAGAAAATACAATTGTTGCAGAAAAATGATTGAGCAGAGTTATAAACCAATAAATCAAATTAAATGAGAATCTTTAATCGAACCAAAATCCAACCGGGTTCTAACTTATTGAAATTATCAGGTGCACTTTTCTTAAGCCTTCTTATCTCCTGTAACCCGAAAACAAAGATAAAAGAAGAGACACAGAGAAATAAAATAAACAATACCTACAACGTGGCAGCATACGTATGGCCTTCCTGTCATCACGATGAAAGATTTGGGGATATGCTTTGGCCCGATGGTACCGGAGAGTGGGAGATCATTCAAAAGGGCACACCTCGCTTCGAGGGGCATTATCAGCCTAAAGTTCCTCTGTGGGGGTACGAATCCGATGACGATCCAAAAGTAATGGAGCGTTGGATCGATGCTGCAACCGCCCATGGCATAAATACCTTTATTTTCGATTGGTACTGGTTCGATGATGGTCCCTTCCTGGAAAGTTCACTGAATAATGGCTTCCTGAAAGCAAGAAATAACGAGAAAATGAAGTTTTACGTGATGTGGGCCAACCACGATGTGCCCCGAAACTATTGGAATGTCCACAAATTCAAAGATGACAGATCTATGCTCTGGGATGGCGCTGTGGATCAGAAGAATTTTAAAATAATTGTGGACAGAGTTATAAAGCAATACTTCAGCAAATCCAATTATTTTAAGATCGATGGCAAACCGGTGTTCTCCCTGTTCAGTATCCGTAACTTCCTGGAAGGATTAGGTGGATTGGATAAGGCAAAAGAAGCCATCGAATATTTCAGGGAAGAAACCAAAAAGGCCGGATTTCCGGATTTGCATCTTCAGCAGATTGTATTCAGCACGCCAAACAAAGAATTACTGGAAAAAATTGAAATACTGGGCGCCAATAGTGTTACCTTATACAACTGGGGAGGTCCCCATCCACAGGATTACATCCAGTGGGGAGTGGAAGCCATGGAACGCAGGGAAATGTGGGACAAAGCACTGTCCATTCCCTTTTTCCCTAATGCCTCAATTGGTTGGGACGATTCACCACGTTTCCCGCGTCAGACGAAAAAACACATTGTACATCTGAATAAATCGCCGGAAGCCTTTTCATCCTTTGTTCAAAAGGCGAAAGATTATTGCGATGAACATCCCGAACAGGAAAAGCTGATTACTATTTTCTCCTGGAATGAATGGATAGAAGGGGGCTACCTGCTACCCGATATAAAATATGGATACAGTCATCTTGAAGCAGTGAAAAAGGTAGTGTGTAGTAAGAATGAAAATAATATGTAATGTGAGCATTAATACATTTTAGAAACGCTTGGAATGATATCTTGATAAACTCTAATGGACCATAAACGAAACCAGTAAAATCATTAATCGAATGAGAACCATTAACTTCATCAGCTTTTTTCTTCTTTTGAGTTTGTTTAACCTTTCCTGCTCAACCGACGAAATTGAAAAAAAGCAGGGAAAACCAAACATCCTGCTCATCTCCATTGATGACTTAAACGATTGGATTGAACCAATGGGAGGGCATTTGCAGGCCAAAACTCCTAATCTGTCTGCTTTTGCCAATGAAGCGGTCGTATTTCAAAATGCCTATTGTGCCTCGCCCTCATGCAATCCGTCGCGGACGGCACTGTTAACCGGGAAATATCCCTACGAAACAGGCTTGTACAATAATCCGCAAATCTGGCGGCACATTTTGCCTGATGAAATTACACTGATGGAATATTTTAAACAAGCCGGATACAGGACCGGTGGTGCGGGGAAGATATTTCATAATAATATGCCGGATCCCCGATCGTGGGACGACTATTTTCCCGGTAAAATACAGCACTTTCCGTACTATTTTCTTCCCGACCTGGACTCTACAACAGGCCGTAAAATATTCAGTAAACAAGACAACGAAATAAGAGAGGATAATCCCAAAGGAATTACAATGAATATGCCGCATGAGAAAGGGATGTACATTGCCTTTGATTGGTCGCCACTTCCAGTTCAGAAGGAAGAAACCGGTGATTATTCCTCAGTGAAATGGGTGATGAAACAGCTTGAACAAGACCATGACAAACCTTTTTTCCTGGCTTGTGGATTGTATCGTCCGCATTTACCCTGGTATGTCCCTCAAAAGTATTACGATAAATTCCCGCTGGAAGAGGTTCAGTTACCGAAAGTATTGGCCAACGACTGGGAAGATTTGCCTGGAACGGGACAAAAGATTGCACGCGGAATTTACCATAAAAAGGTGCTGGAAGCAGGACAGTGGAAAAATGCGGTTCAGGCTTATCTGGCTGCCATAAATTATGCCGATGATTTGGTTGGAGATCTGCTCTCAGCACTAAAGAATAGCCGCTATGCAGATAATACCATCGTTGTGATTTTCTCCGATCATGGCTGGCAGTTGGGTGAAAAAGAGCACTGGAGAAAATTTGCCTTATGGGAAAATGTGATAAACAGTGTTCTGATGGTAAAATCTCCGGGAGATAAATCCGGAAGAGTTTGCACAAAAAATGTATCACTGGTCGATGTTTTTCCCACATTAACAGAACTTTGCGGACTGGAAAAGAAGGAAGGAATCAGTGGTAACAGCCTGGTTCCCCTGTTGAAGGATCCTGACGACGACAGCTGGGATAAGGCCATAATTACCATGTTGGGAGATCACCATTATTCTGTGAGAAAAAATAAGTGGCATTACATCCTTTACGATGGAAAAGAAGAGGAATTATATGACCAGGAGAAGGATCCGGAAGAATGGAATAACCTGGCAGCCAAACCCGAATATGCCGAAAAGATTATTGAACTGAAACAATACATCCCCAAAGAGCAAAAACCTATGATCAAGACAAAGCCCATCAGGTGGGCCGATGTATTGAATGGGAAAACGAAATTTTACGAGGAATAAAAGCAGATAAAAAATATAAATCCACACCATGAAAAAGAATCATCCCTTAATCGGAAACGGCTGGTATGTGTCACTACATAGTTCCGGCCTAATGTTGTTATTCTTATGCCTTTTTGTACAGCCACTATGTGCACAGGTAGACCGGTACAAGGGCCAGCGCCCCTACGAACTGGATTGGGCCGGGCGTTATGAAGACGACCACAAGCCCTTAATTGATTTTGAGGAAGAAGATGCCTGGACTGTGGAGACAGACGCTGGCACAGCTTCTATATTTCGCTCCGATGAGGAAAATATATGGGATGATTACTGTTATAAAATCACCTATGAGGCAAAATCAACAAAGTCACGTTTTGTAATTCGCCCACCAAAACCGGTAAGGATACCGGAGACATTTACGGCCCTGAATATGTGGGTGTTTGGAAATTACAGGATATGGAATGATCGTGAAAGAAAAAGACCTGTTTCAAAACTCGGTATTCTTCTGGAAACAAAAAGTGGAGAAGAAATGGAAATTCCTTTTCCCCGGGGATTGGATTTTGGACGGTGGTACCTGATGCATATGAGGTTAACTGAAAAACAACGCAAGGCATTCGCCGGTGGAGGACTGCTGAAGGGATTCATCCTGAGCAACTGCATCGCGGATAAAGAGGAAGCCATCTATTTCGACAACCTTTCTTTTTTTGAAGAAGATTACACGACTCCGCTTGCCTTTGAAATTCTTCCCCGGCCGGGGATAGATCTGGCAGAAGGGCAGGATCTGGGTGTGCACGCAGGGAAAAAACGTCTTCCTTTTCCAACAAGGGAGGAGACCATTTTACCCGAAAACAGCACCACCGATTATTCCAACGACGTATATCGCGATGGCGATACCTATATTCTTCGTTATAGTGGCAACGATGGTGAGCTGGAGTACCGATACAAACCCCGGAAGGGTGATTTGAGTGATGTTACGGCACAATGGTTAGATGGAAAATCGGAGAAGATCATTCCCATGGATAACGGGGGAGTGAAGTTGAAACTGGATGATGAGGTAGACAGCTTGATCACAGAACGGTTTGGGAATTTCAGACCGGGAAGGGAGACGGTGAGAGATCCCAATAATTATGATTTGCTGGATTGTAAGCTATCGGGAAATACCGTGGTGGCCAGGTGGAACATTAGCTTTGAAAAGCAAACTACAGAGGTGGAGTATACTTTTCGGATCTGGCAGAAATCCCTGGTGTGCGATGTGAAATCCCTGGGAGGAGAGGTAGGAAAAGTCTCTCTGGGGAAAGTCAGTGAGGCCATAAACCCCGAATTAATAGGTGTGCCTTATCTGATAGGTCCCAAAGTATTAAAAATGGGGCCGGAGGAAAATCCTTTATTCATGAGTTCATTGGTGGATTATTATCGCACGGGTTCTTCAGGCTTGTATTTTTCAGGAAAGAATGACGGTGGAGTTTATTGCAACGGCGGTGTGTACTATGCCCCCAAAACCAATGGGGAAAGAAATAATTGCTTCGAAAGATTTTTTCTGACTCTTTCACCGCGTTTTGAAGAAACTTTACCGGTAATTCCCAACCCAAAGGCCCTTTACCGCGAAGATGCAGCGGATCATTTGGTATGTTACTATGCCGTTTACGACCGGGATGAAGATTACGCATACTGGAAGAATGCAGCCCGTTATGGAATAGATAAAGTGGTGATGCTCGATTGGGAAGTTTGTTGGCGCGACGATGCCGAGAGCTTTACTTTTCGTTCAAGCGCAGCACCCGGGAAAGGGGGCGACGAGGATCTTAGGAGATATGTGGAAAGGGTACAGGCACTGGGACTGCGTTATGCACTTTATAATAATTTTGTGGATTATGCACCGGTAAATGCATTGTGGGAGGAAGATATGGTGATACGGTTGCCCAATGGCGGATGGCAACAGGCATGGTTTCGAACCTACTCGGCGAAGCCGGCGAAGGCAGTAAAACTTTCACGTCAAATCTCGAAAGTGGCCAAACGCAAGTTTAATCCAACAGCCGGTGGACCAGATGTACACACCGCGGTCAGCCCCTATTCAAGAGTCGATTACGATGAACGGATGCCCGGTGCAGGAACCATGATGACACAGTTCTATTCGTATGGACAATTGCTGCTTGAACAACAACAAATATGGGAAGGACCAACGTATAGTGAATGTCACAGCGCTTATTACTACAGTGGCCTTACCACCGGCAGTGGAGCCTGCGATGGAACCCGGTATGACAATAGATACTGGCTCCCTGAATTCTACTTGAGAAGGATGCAGCCCATTAGTGCCCACTGGAGTCTTGGTATGGGGGATCGAAATGACGAAGGCGCCGATCGCTATTTTGCAAGGACCATAGCCTATGGTATGCCCGGAGGATACCTGGGAGGATGGCGACAACCTTTTGATAACTATTCCGTGAGAAGCTATTTTATGCTGCAACAATTGCAATCCTCCTATGGAAAAGCAAACATTAAAAGTATACAGTATGCCAATGCAAACGGTGAGCTCCTGAATGTTTCGGCAGCCCTGGCAAGTGGTGCGTATAAACGCTCACAGTTAAAACTGGAATATGACAATGGCCTGGAAATTTGGGTAAACGGAAGTAAGAAGGAAATATGGAGCACAGTCCATGCTGAGTTACCGCCGAACGGATATTATGCCAAATTACCCGATGGGACGTTGGAAGTGTTCAGTGCGTTAAAGGAC
>JBFEWU010000515.1:0-2731 GCA_041546215.1 Draconibacterium sp.
GTTCATGGGCGGGTCACTATTTTGCCTTTGACCAACAAACCGGCAAATTAAACTGGCGTACAAAAACCCAGGCGCATGATTTTGGAGGTTTACCCGATTCTGCAGCACCATCTCTTCATAAAGGAAATTTGTATGTACAAAAAAAAGGCGGACTTATTGCAGCCCTGGATCGTGAAACCGGAAAGTTACAGTGGGAAGTAATTCCCCGATTAGGTTACCTGTAGAATGCCACAGTTTCGGCACATAATAACCGGATATTTGGTTCTGCCGCCAGTCGGGTAACACGACTCCCCTTTGAAGCTTTTATGATGGCCTTTTCGGATGTGGAAGATGGCAGTGAAAAATTATGGGAGCAAAGAGGTACTGGAGGTTTAACTCCACCTGTTCTAACGAACGATAATCTTATTGGTGGATCATCTACCGATATGTTTATTACATGTTTGGATCAAACTAACGGGCAAATAAAGTGGCGTGTTTTTACCGGTGGAGAAATGATGGAGAATGGCCCAGCCATATATGGAAATCGAATTTATGCACTTTGTAAGAATGGCTATTTATTCGCCGTTAAATAAGTACAATGATACACTTAGGAAATGAACCGGAAAAAAATAACCATTACAGTTTATGGTGCTCCTATCCCGACAAAACCATTGAATTTGTAAATAAGAGGTCCCGGTTATGGGCTTTAAAGTGTTGGCAGCCGGAGTTATTCAATCCAGGGATGGTTTTAAATGGACATTACATAGCGGGGCAGATTTTATCTGTGCCGGAATGTTTGATTTTCAAGTTGTAAATACTATAAATAAAGCAATTGATGTATTAAATATCCTGAAATGGACGTACTCGTAAAAGGTATGAATAACACCTGAATTGGTTGATTTCTATTCTAAAAATCGGGAGCTTAAGCGTATTCTAAAAGTTAAAGATCATTATGGAAATAATTAAGAATGAAAAAAAACAGATATTCACACTATTGTTTCTGATTTTCAGCCAGTTAATATTTGCGCAGAATGCAACAGAACTAACTGTCAATATTAGTGATAACCGACTTCCTGCCACTGGAAAAGTTCAGGTTTTTGATGGAAGTGAGATGCTGGCTGAGAAGAATCTTATTGAAGGCTCGGTTGTTTTCGAATTAGAGAATCCAACGAGTATTTTTAGTCCATTGAAAAAACTGCCATTCAAATATTATCCAAATCCGGTTACCGGTGGTATTCTGAACATTATAACTGATGCCACGGAATCAAAGGATAAGATAATTCGGTTTTATGATATCAGAGGTTCTGTACTAGGAAGTATCAATGCGGGTACTCAAAGTCAATGTATTATCAATGGAACATCTGGAATTGTTTTATTTGAGTATCGGGACCATGAAGGAAGCATGTACTTTGGCAAAGTGATTTCCTTAAGTCCGAATCTTAAGATATATCTTTCTGAAGGTCGTTCTCCTGAGGAACATCCAAAGAGTCACCTTATTGATATTGCAGAAGAAAAGCAATACGCTGTAAGGTATTTGAATAATGCAGATGAACTTACCATTCAACGTGAATTAACATTAACAGTTGGTCAGCAGCATACCGAAAATTGGGATGCGACTGAGATTTACAGTATGGTTTATCACAAGATTAAGGGCATCGAAGGCAATGCTGATTTGATTCGCAGCCGAACTACTGCTGATTGTTCTATAGGTGGAAATACCAGTGCCACCTGGTTTGGAGGTGGAGGTAGTTTCGACAAACATTTGATTGTTAATTTTGATGAAACCGAACTGGCTTCACCCGGTGACCGAATCAAACTGACCATGGAATATAAGCCAGGCAATGGATCAAATGGCCTCAACCAAAGTAATTCTACTGCAAATAGTATTCGATTTGGATTATATAATACCGGAGGTCTTAAATTGGCTTCAGGTATCGGCGATTCACATGACGCATTTAAATTATTTACGGGTTACTTCGGGGGGCACGGTGTTAAAATGTCCAATTCACCTGAGCTGTTTAAGCGGAAAACAGGTGAAACATCTTTTGTGCTGGGAAATGCTGGCATCAGTCTTGGAACAGGTTTTCAAACAAGCAATATGGTATCGAACGAACGACGTACGCTTACCTTCCAAATTACACGTACTCCTAACGGAAATAGAATTGAATATACTCAAAACGGAAGTGGTTCATTTTCGTTGTCGACAGAAGATAATGATAACGCAGAATATGCATTCAATTCCTTGGTTATTGGGCTTGACGATACACCTGAATTAATTGATTGGCTTTGGATTTATGATTTATATGTTGAACACACAACCCATACGCATCCGATTATCTATAATTTGAATATTTCGAACGGTAAAGGTTCAGGTTCATATAAGAATGGAAGCCAAGTGCAAATTGACGCAAATAAACCATCTACAGGAAAGGTATTTGATAAATGGACTGGAGATATTGAAGGACTGGATGATGTCAATAAACCTTCAACGCATTATACAATTAATGGGAGTGATGTAAGTTTAACGGCCAGATACCGAAATGCCAACAATTACAATTTGACAGTTCAGGGGGGAAGTGGAAGTGGCACTTATTCTGAAGAGTCAATTCAAAAAATTCAGGCAGCAAAACCGGCAGAAGGTAAAGTATTTGATAAGTGGATAGGTGATACCGATGCATTGGGCAATGTAACAGCCTCCAATACTGATATTATTATGCCGGGGGAAAATTCAACGGTAACAGCGACCTATAAA
>JBFEWU010000047.1:0-18556 GCA_041546215.1 Draconibacterium sp.
ATTAATTCCTGGTTGGACCAATCCGCTTACAGTTTACTCCAAACAATTTGATTATTTCAGGGATAAAGCAAGATGTATTTACATAGATTTACCTGGAACTGGAATGAGTGATGCTCCTACTCCGAATACACCCCTTGACCCAATTCCAGATGGTCTTGAGTATACTATGGAATTAATGGCTGATGCCATGTATGCAGTGGTTAAGAAAGAGGGTTTACATAAATTTGTAGGTGTTGGATTTAGTATGGGTCCCAAAGTGTTAGGGATGTTTGAAAGAAACTACCCTGGCATGATGTATAAGCTCGTTGCAATTGACGGGGGTTTTAGCCCCTGGCCGCCCGAAGGTGATCCCGCCAGAGATGTTTTAATTGCTAACCGGGAAGGGAATTATTTAAGCCAATTAGTGTGGGATACCGGGACGAAGGAATTTCTTGCAGGACTCTTGGTCCCTCCAGGGTCACCGCAAGATTTGCTCGATTGGGTTACTTATTTCTACGATTTTCCTTCTGACGTACTGGCAAATACGAATTATCACAGTGGTGCGGAAAATGCCAATGAACCTGTCGGATGGCAATATCCAAAATTAGTATTTTATCAAAATCCCAATCCTAATATGGATAAGGTAAATCTCATTTATCCTAATAATACAGTTTATTCCTTCCCTGGTGGTGGCCATGTGATTCATTGGGTATTTCATGAAGATATTAATCCTCTAATTTGGGAGTTTATTGCAGATCGTCCAGGAAAAAAATACTAATGTTTTTAAGCTGAGCTGGAACCCAATTCAAATGAGTTAATCCAAAGGTTTTCAATTTTATAGCTTTCCCTCCGATATTTTTAGAATATCGGAGGGATTTTTTTATTAATAATCTGGAGAATGAGGTGGTCATTAGCAAAATCCCCGCCCCTCCTGGAAAAATAAAAGTGCAATGTAGAGATTAAGGTTCAACAAGTTCCCAATTTGAATGAAATCCAACGAAGTGACACCAAAACTCAAAATATCCAATAACGAATACCCAATACCCAATATCAAAATCCTTGGAAATTCAATATTGAACATTGGATATTCTACATTTCTTTACCAATAAAAAAGCCCCTCCGAAAAACGAAGAGGCTTACTGTTTTATGTTTTGACTTCCGACTTCCGTCTTCGGTCTTCCAACTTTCTTCTACAAAACCGTCACCATCAACCCGGCCTCAGTATTCTCCACCTTGGCTACTTTTTTACTTGTAAGTCCCTTAATGGCCTTATCCCATTTTTTATTGCTAAGGCCGGCTTTTTCTTTTAGGGCAGGCAATTCAACCGGTGACTCGGCTTTTAGGATTTCAAAAACCACTTTTTCGTCTTCGCTCAATTCAACGGCTTTTTTCTCGGGTTTCATTTGCGGGAAGAAAAGCACATCCTGAATGGATGGACTATTGGTCATAAACATGGTAAGGCGGTCCATTCCAATGCCCATACCCGACGTTGGCGGCATACCGTATTCCAGTGCACGCAGAAAATCCTGGTCGATAAACATGGCTTCGTCGTCGCCTTTTTCCGATAGTTTCAGCTGGTCTTCGAAACGCTCACGCTGATCGATAGGATCGTTTAACTCTGAATAAGCATTTGCCAATTCTTTTCCGTTTACCATTAGCTCAAAACGCTCGGTAAGTTCCGGATTTTCGCGGTGCTTTTTAGTGAGTGGCGACATTTCAACCGGGTAATCAGTAATAAAGGTAGGCTGAATGTAGTTGCCTTCACACTTTTCACCAAAAATCTCGTCAATCAGTTTGCCCTTACCCATGGTTTCATCGGTTTCAATGTCCAGTTTGTCACAGATTTCTCGCAACTCAGCTTCCGACTTTCCGTTAATGTCGTAACCGGTATGTTCCATAATTGCCTCAGCCATGGTAACACGAGGGAAGGGTGCTTTATAATCAATGATGTTATCGCCCAACTGAACCTTTGTGGTTCCGTGTAAAGCCATTGCCACACGTTCACAAATTTCTTCGGTAAAGTTCATCATCCATTTGTAATCTTTGTATGCCACATAAATTTCCATTACCGTAAACTCGGGATTATGCGTCCGGTCCATTCCTTCATTCCGGAAATCTTTGGAAAATTCGTAAACACCTTCAAAACCCCCTACAATTAATCTTTTTAAATAAAGTTCGTTGGCAATTCGCATGTACAAGGGCATGTTTAGCGCGTTGTGGTGTGTGATAAACGGACGGGCCGCAGCACCTCCCGGAATGGGCTGAAGGATGGGTGTCTCCACCTCGTGATAGCCATATTCGTTAAACATCTGGCGCATGGTGTTGTAGATAATGGTGCGTTTTACAAAGGTGTCCTTCACCTGCGGATTAACAATTAAATCGACATAACGCTGGCGGTAACGCTGCTCGGCGTCGGTAAATGCATCGTATGTTTTTCCGTCTTTTTCTTTCACAATCGGCAAAGGGCGCAGCGACTTATTCAACACAGTAAATTCCTTTACGTGAATGGAGATTTCGCCCATTTGCGTTTTAAAAACAAATCCTTTAATACCAATGATGTCACCAATATCAAGAAGTTTTTTGAATACTTCGTTGTACATCATTTTATCTTCACCTTCACATATTTCGTCGCGGTTTACGTAAATCTGAATGCGACCTTCGTGATCCTGGAGTTCCGCAAACGATGCTTTCCCCATTATCCTGCGGCTCATTAAACGACCTGCAATCACCACATCCTGCAGCTTATTTTCGTCTTCATTATACGTTTCCTTTATTTTAGCTGAAGTGGTATTAACGTGGTATTGTGCTGCCGGGTAAGGATCGATACCCAATTCGCGCATTTTTTTCAACGAATTTCTTCTGATAATTTCTTGTTCGCTTAATTCCTGATGATTCATTTCTCTTTCACTTTTATGTTTTTGTCGCTTCGAAGAAAGACGAAAAGATCTTTGTCCGGTAATTTAAGGTTTCCCCTTTCAAACGAATTGACAATTTTATGGAAGGGGCAATGTTTTGTAATTCCCGCTTTAAAAATTTGCGCAAAGATAATAAATCTACTTGGTTGTGAATTATTTCGCCATGTGAAACAATGAAAAAATAATGAGGCACAGGACTGATTTATTTCCATATGAACGGGCAATTTGTATCTTTGCCAATTAACGGCTTGAAAAACACAAATACGCAGCATGGATAAAATCTGGAAGTTAAAAAAGCAGGGCGACCAAAACGAGGTAAAGCACCTTTCGGCAGCGTTGAATGTGAACATGGTTATAGCGCGTTTGCTGGTTCAGCGGGGAATTAAAACCTTTGCTGAAGCCAAAGCTTTTTTTCGTCCCCGTTTAAGCGATTTGCACGATCCCTTTCTGATGAAAGACATGGGGAAGGCGGTTACCCGTTTAAAAAAGGCCATTGATAATCAGGAAAAAGTAATCGTATACGGCGATTACGATGTTGATGGAACTACTTCAGTTGCCTTGATGTATTCGTTCTTAAAACCACGGATTAAAGAAATTGAATATTACATTCCCGATCGTTACAGCGAGGGCTATGGAATTTCACCCAAAAGTATTGATTACGCGGTGGATAATGGATATACGCTTGTGGTCGCTTTGGATTGTGGAATTAAGGCTGTTGAGAAAATTGCCAGGGCAAAGGAACGCGGATTGGATTTTATTATCTGTGACCACCATAATCCAGGCGATGAAGTTCCTCCTGCAGTGGCTGTGCTTGATCCAAAACAAAAAGATTGCCCTTATCCGTACAAAGAACTTTCGGGTTGTGGCGTTGGATTTAAATTGGCACAGGCCTACTGTTTGAAATACGATATTGAATTAGAAGAAATATACGATTTGTTGGATTTGGCTGCTGTTAGTATTGCTGCCGACATTGTTCCTATTACCGGAGAAAACAGGGTGCTGGCCTACTACGGATTAAAAAAATTGAATTCAAATCCTGGAATTGGATTGCAGACCATTATAAATTTTGCCGGCATTAACGGAACGGAAATTACAATCAGCGATATTGTGTTTAAAATTGGGCCCCGCTTAAATGCATCCGGTCGGATTGAACACGGTAAAAAATCGGTTCAGATTTTAGTTTCTGATGATGAGGATAAGTCGGATCTGTTGGGTGAAGAAATTGATGAATTTAATGAGATTCGTAAAACACTCGACCGCGATATTACACAGGAGGCGCTGGATACAATTGAAAACAGTCCCGAGTTGAAAGCCATGAACAGTACAGTGCTGTATAACCGCGATTGGCATAAGGGAGTAGTTGGTATTGTGGCTTCCAGGGTAACTGAACAATATTATCGTCCGACTATAATTTTAACCGAATCCAACGGTTTGGCAACGGGCTCAGCACGTTCAGTGCGTGATTTCGATTTGTACGAGGCCATTGGTCAGTGTAGCGATTTGCTGGAATCCTACGGGGGACACATGTATGCTGCCGGATTGACCATGAAAATTGACCACATTCCTGAATTTAAAGAACGTTTTGAGGAGATTGTTACCAAGCAAATAACCGATCAGCAACAAATTCAATCCGTTGAAGTTGATGCTAAAATTCCACTGAGTGAAATTACACCACGTTTTTTTCGCATTTTGAAGCAATTTGCACCCTTTGGGCCATATAACATGACACCCGTTTTTGTTACCGAAGATGTTTTTGATGCAGGTACAAGCCGTTTGGTGGGCCGAAACCAGGAGCACCTGAAACTTGATTTGGTTGAGCCCGATGTGAACTCCGGAATATTCCCTGGTATTGCCTTCAATCAATCGGAAGCGTACGATGTGATTACCTCGGGTTCGCCCTTTGATGTGTGTTACTCCATAAACGAAAATGAGTATCGTGGCAAAAGAAACCTGCAGCTGTTTATCCGGGATATTAAAAAGCGCGATTTACTGGATTAAATGGGAAGTTTCATAAGTTCATTAAGTTCTGAAAGAACTTGTACCCCTGTGCTTTTTAATCTTTCTGCCGATTGATGCCCATCGGCAATTAATATACAATCAGTTCCCAGTTGCTCGGCAACTTCAAAATCGTGAATGGTATCGCCAATAATGGTCGAATTTTCTTTGTTGATTTTGAATTCAGAAATTAATTGTTCGCCGCGCTCGATTTTTGATACCGCATAGTGATCGTTTAAACCGGCAATTCCTTCGAAATAATCAAAAATGCCCTGGTGTTTGAGCGTGTGCTCCAACATGTTGTGTTGCATGGCTGATAGTACAAACTGGCGAATTCCTCTCTCTTTAAAATACGAGAGCACTTTTGTTACAGAGCTGTGAAGCAAACAGTCTTTTACGCCGGCATTGTAAATGTCGATAAACTCGCGTGCCGGAATTGCAAAATCCTCTTCTTCAAAATCAAAACCAATTGCCTCGTAATAATCTTTTACCGGAAATGAAAAAACAGCTTTGTAGGAATCATGACATACCGGATTCAAACTGCGTTTTTTAAGTAATTTATTGATGGTAGTAATGCAAAAATCCAGGTCGTTCAATAGCGTCCCGTTCCAATCCCAAATTATCGACTGCATATTAAATATCTACGACTTTTAATTTGTTAATTACCGGATTGGCATAAATTTTCAGGAAACGTTCGGTAATGTCGGTAATCGGGTAATCGATATTGACCATCGCCTGTTCAACCATAATTTCAAATTTTCGCTGTTCCTGTGCCGTGTATTTATCCTTGAAACGGTGTTCCTGCATAAGCATGTCGTAGGCAACATAGTTGCTTGGCCATAATTTGAAATTCTTATAAATTTGGGCATCAATCAAGTCGCCTAAATCTTTTAAATAGGCATTTCGTTGTTCGGCATTGTCGGCCATGGCAAAATTAGTTTCGATGGGTTCTCCAAAAACAAACCGCATTCGTCCTTTCGGAGAAAACATCCCCATCGACATGCTTTTTAAATCGTCTTTGTTCGTCTTTTTCTGACCGTAATGCTCCTTTTTTATGAGCTCTTTCATTTTTGCCAGGCCACAAGGTTCAATTTCATATGAAATGGAAACGGGGACAATATTTAGTTCGTTGAATCCATCTGAAACTCCACCTTTATTGCTCATGTTCAGCATCTTCAAAACACTTAACTGAGTTCGGTCATTGCCATCTTTGGTACGGCCTTCGCGCTGTGCAATCCATACCGACATTTTGTCTTCGGTAATGGACTTACGAATGAATTTTGAAACCTTCTTGGATGCCGTCATTAACTCACGCGGCGGCAAGCTTCTTTTGATTACAAACGACCGGTTAAGCTTTACGGTATGCTCAATCCATTCGTACAACAACAGGTTATCACCAATGGCAATTTGAGTGGTGTTCATCCCGTATTCAAAAATCAGGTAATTAATTATGGCTGCATCCAAAATAATATCGCGATGATTTGAAATAAAAAGATAGGGTTTCTTTTTATCCAGTTTCTCAATTCCAGTGCATTTTAATCCGTCCGATGATTTGTCGATTAGCCAATGTAAGAGGTCGTAAATAAATACGCCCTGAAGTTGTTTTATACTACGAATCCGGCGTAGCTGAAATTTCACCATCTGAACCTTTGGACGGTTTTTGAACAAATGCATTAAAACCGAATCGAAGGTTTTGTCCTTCACCAAAAGGCGCATTTTTTCTTTTACTTCGCTGTCGAAATAAGGTCGTATATCATCGAAATTATAGGTCCCCATAGTCTTAATATTGACTCGGTAAAGTAACACATTCAAAATCAGAATTTCAACCTGAGCTGAAATTTTAATTCCGTTTTGTTACTCCCTTCGATCTCGTTGTATCCCGAACTTATTGAATTCCGGTCGGTCCAATGTGTATTGGCCAGTTTTAACCAGCACTGTATCTTATGGGTTAATTTATAGCTCAGGTTTAAATACGTTCTTAATCCCTGCCCGTAATACGCAGGAATTGAGAAGGTGTAAAGCAGATCATTTTCATAAGCATAAATACGGCTTTCGTAGCTCTCGGTTGTAAAATAGGCGAGTCGAGCAGATAGTTTGAAGAGACGATTCATGGAAGAATACTGCAGGTCCTGAAAGATGAGGAAGCCGTTCTCAGGACTTTTACCGCGGTAATAAACATGCTCAAGACGTGTTTTAAAGGTGAAGGTCTCCGAGGCCTTATACTGAAAATGTAATCTTGTCTTTTGAAGCCTTTCGGGCAGGTTTACATAGCGCTTGTCATCCTTTATCTTTTGCTGTTTTTCCTCGTTTTTAAATCGTATATAAACATTTATTTTATCCGAAAAGCGAAGGTTCGTTTGAATAAAAATATCCCAATTGACCGATGGCCCGGCCGTGGAGAAATTTATCCAGTCAGAGCGGTAAATATCGGAATAAGCAGATATGGCTACGAATTTGGCTGGAAGGAATCTGGTGCCGAAATATAATCCCGATTCGTTGCTAATGTTGCTCCCCTCGGCGAAAGTGTTTGCCCAAAGCGCCTGGTAGTTTTTATCGAAGTGGCGAAAAAGTACTGAAAAACCAAGCTGATCGTTTAAATGTGCAACAGCCCCCTGAACAAAGCCTCGCCCTTTTGATTTTGACAGTGCTGCTTCACCAAATACCTGGTATTTCCCTTTGCTAAAAAGATAGTTAATACCCCCGGTGTAATTTTCTTTTCCCCTGAAACGGAAATGATTATAGAGATGGGTGACAGGGGTGTAGGATTTGTTAAAATGCTGATACACAAAAGTGATACCAAGTTCCAGGTTGTTGGAATTCCATGTATACACTCCGCCCGTATTGTAGTTTTTTATTGATTTCTCATCGTTAATTTCGTTTTGTGTACGATGATAACCTGAAGTTTGAAGGCTGGTAAAATGAGTTGAGGAGTCTGAATCCACAATATTTGCATCGACATTCTTATGTGAATAAAAAAGACTGAGCTGACTTCTTCCCAGTCTAATCTTGGTTGCAATACCCCTGAAATATGAATTTTCATCAACGGATGTGTAGCTACGAATGCCTTGTCCTTTTTTTGGTATGCCCAAAACATTTTCCGATTTTCCCGATGTATGACCTTGCCAAAGAACCAGTCCTTGTCCGGCGCGAACCATAAAATCACCGAGTGAGATATTTTCAAAAATGCCCTTCGGTTTGAATCTTAAATGGCCCGAATAATAGTCGAATCCGTGTTTGTTCGAACCTTTGAAAAAGGCTTCACCGGCATCTTTTTCGGCTGTTAACCCGGCCGAAATTCGATCGTCACTTGTGAAATTGTAACGGGTGTAGTACCTGAATCGGTTTCCTTCGTAGGGGATGTTGCCCTGGTCATTAAGTTTATATCCACGTGCCTTTTGTAAACTCCCTAACCCACGAAGCAGAAGATTGTGTTTGGCATATTTTAGTTCATCGCGTAGCGATTGATCTGCTGCAGTTGTCACTCCGAAGTATATAAAAGGCTCAATTTTTTCCAGAACTTCCCGGTTGATGCCTTCAATGGTTTGCATTTCGAAAATGGAATATGCAGGGCCATAATTCTTCAGGTAATTCAGTAGCCTATTGATTTGAATCGTGTTTAAGATGTATAATCGCGAAAGTTCTGTTGCATTTGTTGCATTTATATTAATTGGATTTTCAGCCAGATTTTCAAGATCTTCTACCATTAGTTCGATATCAGTCCCTCCATCGATATTGCCGGGATACGATTCAATAATTGCTTCAATAATTTCCTTTGGATCGGCTTGTTGGGCCTTGGAAATTGCAGGGACCAATCCGATGAACAATATGATAATAAGTTTCCAGTGCTTCTTCATGGTAAATTGTATTGAAGGCTTATTGATGGTGTAAATCCAAGATTTCCATGATAAGAAAAAGCAATATCAGTGGTTATTTTTCTAAACCTGTAACCCATTCCGGCAGTGTATTGTACGGGCCTGCCTGAAATACCAAAACGCAAGGCGATGTTTTGCACCGGAGAGAATTCCAAACCGCATTTGATCATGGGGCGATAGCCGCCTGACTTTTGGACTTCGCCGCTAATTAAAACCATATCAGAAAATTGATAGTGGCCTCCCGCGCGATAAATGGCTTCCATTTTTTGTTTGCCGTTGGAGGTTTCAAAACCGTTTTCAATGGGATTAAAAACATGAACGCCAATGGTGAGCTGCTCGGTTGTTTTGTGTGCGATCCCAATTTCAAAGGTGGGGAAGGTAGTTGCTCCGGCATTTTCAGGGAAATGTTGAGAGAAATAATCCATTTGGATTGCTGCATTCAGTTGACGGGAAAGTCGCATCGAGAGCGCCAGGCCAATCTTGTGTTCTTTAAAGCTGCCTTGCCCGAACTGGTAAAAACTAAGTCCGAAACTTCCTGTTCGTACCGGGATAATTACAGAACCGGCGGTCAACGAGAGTTCGTCAATCAAAAAGCGCGATTCATAAAAAACACCGGCCGAAAACTTTTGGAGCCTGGCCAGAGTCGCCTGGTTGTGGAAGGTACTCCAGGTATCGCTTACCGATACAAAGGCATTTGATAATGCGAGAGCACGTGCACCGCAGGGATAATTTTCGGAGCAGGCTGATTTCGGGAATCCGATCAGCAGGATGATCAGTATTTGGATGGGTTTACACATAAAAAAGAGGTGCATTAAAAATACACCTCTTAAAAATACAAAATATTTTATTAATAATTAGTTTGTTTTGAATTTGAACTTTACTTCCGAAAGATCTTGATTCGCCTTCACAATTTTTTGTTTCAGGTTTTCTTTGTACTCAATTAGTTTGTTCATCAGCACTTCGTCGCCGGTTGCCATCATTTGAGCGGCCAAGATGGCCGCATTCATTGCACCGTTAACGGCCACTGTTGCAACCGGGATGCCCGGAGGCATTTGCAGAATGGCCAAAATCGAATCGAAGCCTGACAGGCTGGCATTAATGGGTACACCAATAACGGGAAGTGGGGTCATTGCAGCAATAACACCTGGCAAATGAGCTGCCATGCCTGCGCCGGCAATAATCACTTTAATTCCCCGGTCTTTAGCACCTTTGGCAAAGACTTCCACCTCTTCCGGAGTTCGATGCGCCGAAAGGGCATTGATTTCAAATGGAATTTCCAACTCATCGAACAATTTTGCAGCTTTTTCCATAACGCCTAAATCCGACGTACTGCCCATAATTATACTAACTTTTGGAGTCATTTTTTATAATTTATTTGTTACTTTGTAGCCTTTTATTTTCTTCGCGAAAATACGTTAAAATTACAATTAATAAAAATCGAAATCATATATGAAAACAGTAAAAATCCTGGACAAAGAATTTGAATTGTATATTCCTTACGAAAAAATTCGCGGGGCTGTTGAACAAATGGCAGATACAATGAATGAAGAATTAGCTGGTGAGGATCCTTTGTTCCTTTGTATTTTAAATGGTTCGTTTATGTTTGCCACAGAGTTATTCAAGCGAATTGATTTTGTTGAATCAGAAATTTCGTTCGTGAAACTGGCATCGTATGATGGAGATAAAACTACCGGGAAGGTGAAGCAGCTAATTGGTTTGAACGAAAAAATAGAGGGACGAACCGTGGTGGTCCTGGAAGATATTGTGGATACAGGAATTACCATATGCAATATTCAGGAGCAGTTGGCTAAACTGAATCCCAAAGAGGTACACATTGCTACTTTGTTATTAAAACCGGATGCTTTGCAAAAAGAGGTTGATTTAAAATATGTGGGGATGGAAATTCCCAATGATTTTATTGTGGGCTACGGATTGGATTACAATGGTTATGGACGTAATTTATTAGACATATATTCGATTATTAAATAATTAAAACCCAAAATATTTATGCTAAATCTAGTTCTCTTCGGCCCTCCCGGGGCAGGTAAAGGTACACAAGCCGAATTTTTAATTAAATCTTTCGGATTAATACATATTTCAACAGGTGATTTGCTTCGTGGCGAAATTAATGCAGGCACTCGGCTGGGCCTGGAAGCCAAAAAATTCATGGATAAAGGCGAGCTGGTTCCTGATGAAGTGGTAATTGGGATGATCAAATCGAAGCTGGATACGAACAAGGAGGCTATGGGATTTATCTTTGACGGATTCCCACGTACCGTAGACCAGGCAAAAGCACTGGATGTTTTACTGAACGAAAACGGGACACCCATTTCTGTCATGCTTTCCTTGCAGGTTGACAAACAGGAACTGATTGACCGTTTGTTGAGCCGTGGAAAAGTTTCGGGAAGAGCAGATGACCAGGATCAATCGATTATTGAAAACCGGATTACGGTATATATGCAAAAGACATTGCCGTTAATAGAGTATTACGAACCCCAGGGCAAACATTGCAATATTGATGGTATGGGTAGTGTCGAAGAAATAGCTACCCGTTTAAAGACCGCTGTTGATAGCCTTTAGGAATAAGGTGTTAACAGACTGACGGAGCATTATTTAAGATAAGGAAAAGAAAATATGGCTGAATCCAATTTTGTTGATTACGTAAGAATTCACTGTAAGTCTGGAGACGGAGGATCCGGTTCGGCTCATATGAGAAGGGAAAAATTTGTTGCCTTTGGCGGCCCCGATGGCGGCGATGGTGGCCGGGGAGGGCACATTATTGTGGAGGGCAATTCGCAAATGTGGACGCTTCTTCACTTAAAATATCGAAAGCATATTAAAGCCGGGCATGGCGATCCTGGTGGAAAACAAAGAAGTCACGGTGCCGACGGTGAAGATGTTATTCTGGAAGTTCCGCTGGGAACCATTGCGCGTGATGTGGAAAGCGGAGAGTTTCTTTTTGAGATAACAAAAGATGGTGAACGCCAGGTACTTGCCAAAGGTGGGCGGGGCGGACAGGGAAACGATCATTTTAAATCAGCAACCAACCAGGCGCCACGCTATGCCCAACCTGGTGAAGAAGGTGTTGAAGGATGGAAGATACTGGAGTTGAAAGTACTGGCCGATGTTGGTTTGGTAGGATTCCCTAGCTCAGGGAAATCAACGCTTTTATCGGTAGTTTCGGCCGCTAAACCGAAAATTGCGGAGTATCATTTCACAACCCTCGTGCCAAATTTGGGGATTGTCGGGCATCGCGAGCAACGATCGTTTGTAATGGCTGATATTCCCGGAATTATAGAAGGGGCCCACGAAGGACGAGGTCTTGGATTACGGTTTTTACGCCACATCGAGCGAAATTCAATGTTGTTATTTATGGTTCCGGCCGACAGTGAAAATCATTTGAAAGAGTATAAGATACTTCTGAATGAGTTGGAAAAGTACAACCCGGAACTGTTGGATAAACAGCGTTTTTTGGGAATTAGTAAAGCCGATATGCTGGATGAGGAATTGATGGATGAGATTAGTGCCGAGTTGGGAGATATTCCGCACCTGTTTTTCTCTTCAGTAAGCGGATTAAATGTGCAACAATTAAAAGATAAAATCTGGGAGATTTTGAATAGTTAGTTTTTCGATGGAATTTTTGCAAAACATAATGGAGTGGGACAAGGAGCTGTTTTTGTATTTAAATAGCTTTTATAATGATTATTGGGACACGGTTATGCTAATGCTTACGCGGAAAGAAACGTGGTTCCCCTTTTTCGGAATTATCCTGTATTATGTGTTGAAAAACTATAGAAATAAATCGTGGTTGATTATCCTGTCGCTTGTTTTGCTTGTGGTGGCTGCCGACCAGGTTTCAGGATTAATGAATGTTTGATTTCATCGATTTAGACCGGTGCACGAACCAGCAATTGCCCATTTGGTTCATAATGTTCTTCGGAAAGGTGGTTTGTATGGATTTGTTTCAGCACACGCCGCAAATTCAGTTGCAATCCTGGTTTTCACCTCCCGTATATTTAAAAATAAAAGCTACTATATCTTATTGCTTTGTTGGGCACTAATTTTTATGTATTCACGCATTTACTCAGGTGTTCATTATCCGCTCGATTTACTTGGCGGTGCCCTGCTGGGGTGGATTGTCGGGATTGTGGTTTATAAGTTTATGATGTTTGTGGAGAACCATTTTTTCTTTTCTCGGTCCCCAAAAATTGAGAGAACTGCCCTGTCTGCGATACAATCCGGAATCGTATGGCTGGTATTTATTACGGTTGTGGCAACTGTGTTTATTCAAACCTATATCTTGCATCATTACGATTACTTGTAAATGAACAATCCAAAGGAATTTTATCCCGAAAAACTTAAAAGATACACAGCGAAGCTAAGTTCGAATTCAACAAAATTAAAACACTTTACCTGGTATCGTCTACTTGCATTTGCTGCCATTTTTTTACCGGTTTCGATTCTGGGGCTTCAGTGGCCTGCACTGGTTTTAACCCTTTGTTTTGTGGTCTTCTTTTCCTTTTTGGTAAAAAAGAATATCAAGCTCGAGAAGGAGGGGCAAAGCTTAGCTGCATTAAAGAAACTGGTTGAAGATGAACTGCTTGCTTTGGATCACTCCTTTCTGCATTTTAAGAATGGAGAAGAATTTTTGGATACTGAACATTTCTTTTCTTACGACCTTGATTTATTTGGCACTGGCTCATTGTTTCAATTCTTAAACCGCACATCTACGGTTGGAGGGAGTCGGAAACTGGCCCATTGGCTCATAAATCCATCAAAAAATAAAGCCGAAATTGAAAGCCGGCAGAAGGCGATCCATGAGCTTTCGCTGATTCCTGCCTGGCGCTTGCATTTTTTAGCCAAGGAGCATCTGTGTAACGAAACAGAACAGCTAAGCCGGGAAATAAAATCGTGGTCGGGAATGAAACTTGATCTGAATGGTCCTGAGAAAGTGAAGTGGTTGGTACGCACTGTTCCTGCAATTACCTTGGTCGCGTGTATACCTGCAGTGTTGGGAATGTCAAGCTTATATCTGATTTTGATGCTGGTTGTACAGTTTGTTTTCATGTATTTCTACTGGAAGAGGATAAATGAATTTTACACTTTTTTCGGAAGAAAATCGGAGTTGCTTTCCAAATACATGCTGTTGCTGCGCTTTGTCGAGGATCGTGAGTTTCATTCGGACTATTTATTGACCCTTCAGCAGAAAGTAGCAAAGCCGTCGGCCAGTAAAATATTTAGCCAGCTTAAAAGCCTGGTAAAAGAGTTTGAGTATCGGCAGAATATACTGGTGGGATTTGTTTTAAACGGTTTCTTCATGTGGGATATTCGTTGTGTTTACAAACTTTGGGACTGGCATCAAAAGCACCATGAAAAGCTGGCTGTGTGGCTTGATGTTATCGCAGAACTGGATGCTTTGGTGAGCCTGGGGAATTACGCCAATAATCATTCTTCGTTTGTTTTTCCTGAAATTCACGACGATGGCTTTACCTTTGATGCTACGGAGCTTGGTCATCCGCTGTTAAAGGCCGAAAAAAGGATTTGTAACACGCTTCAAATTAAGGGCTGGTCGAATGTGATGGTGGTTACCGGGGCCAATATGGCCGGCAAAAGTACCTTTCTGCGAACGGTTGGAGTAAATCTGATTTTGGCGCGGTTGGGTGCACCGGTATGTGCGGGTAAAATGCGTGTTACTCCGATTGATATTTACACGAATATGCGTACCACCGATTCGCTGTTGAAAGATGAATCGTACTTTTTTGCCGAACTAAAACGGTTAAAAGGCGTACTGAGCAGGCTCCAGGCGGGCGAACGTATTTTTGTAATACTCGACGAAATGTTAAAGGGAACCAACTCGGTGGATAAGCTAAATGGATCCAAAGAGCTGATCCGGAAGTTGGTGGAATTAAAATCGGTTTCGCTAATTGCTACACACGATTTGAAATTAAGTGAAATGGAGCGTGAATTTCCACAACAGGTTTTCAATATGTGTTTCGAAATCAGGATTGAAAATGATGAATTGATTTTTGATTATAAGCTTACGGATGGGGTAACAAAAACCATGAATGCTACTTTTCTGATGAAAAAAATGGGGATTATCTAGAAAGCCTGAATCCCCAGCACTTCAGGAACCATCTGGAAATTTAAAGTGATCCTGAATAGGGACTTTGGATTTAGTTAGATGCTTTTTTATACTTGTTTAGTCCCCTTTATCTGTTTCCTTCTATTTGATTATACCCGGCTGCGAACTCCATATCTGCCGCTCTCCTTACATGCGGTCTTCGCCTAATTCCAGAGCAGGTACTTATTCACTATTTTTCAACTATAAATTGTTAGTTACTGTAGTCTTCAATTGGGCAAAAAAGTGCTTGATTTAATTATATTTGTGACGATTGGGTGAATTCCGCGGTTTTTGAACTTAATCTGGCCTCCAAGGTCTTATTGGTTCATCAATTCCAGGAATCCCTTTTTTCGAACGATAGATTTTGAAGATTTAGATATGAGCGCAAATTACGACGAAGGAACCATTAAAACACTGGATTGGCAGGAGCACATTCGGAGACGTCCGGGGATGTACATCGGAAAACTTGGAGATGGAACTTCTGCTGACGATGGAATTTACGTATTACTGAAAGAAGTAATGGATAATTCCATCGATGAGTTTATGATGGGTCACGGGAAGAAAATTTCGGTGGATGTGGAACACGATCGCGTTACCATACGTGATTATGGTCGCGGAATACCGCTTGGTAAACTGGTTGACGTAGTCAGTAAGATGAATACCGGGGCTAAATACGACAATAAAGTTTTCAAAAAATCGGTGGGATTGAATGGAGTTGGGATAAAAGCGGTAAATGCCCTTTCGTCCGATTTTACCATAAAGGCAGTTCGCGAAGGAGTAGCCAAAGAAGTTTATTTCAGCCGGGGAATTAAAAGCGGCGAACAGGATTTTAAAGGGATTGAAGAGGAGAACGGAACGATGGTGACTTTTGTTCCCGATCAATCGGTGTTTAAAAAGTACCGTTATATGCACGACTACATCGTGAATATGATTAAGAATTATACTTTTTTGAATGCCGGACTTACGATAGAATTTAATGGTGAGCGCTATTATTCCAGAAATGGTTTACGCGATTTGCTGGAAGAGAACATGGATCATGACCCAATTTACCCAATTATACATTTGAAAGGTGAGGATATTGAGGTTGCCATAACGCATGGGAACCAATATGGTGAAGATTATTACTCTTTTGTTAACGGCCAGCACACAACCCAGGGAGGTACCCATTTACAGGCTTTTCGAGAGGTTTTAGTGAAAACCATTAGGGAATTTTACAAGAAAGAGTATGATCCCTCCGATATTCGGGCATCCATTGTGGCGGCGGTTAGCATTAAAGTTGAAGAGCCTGTTTTTGAAAGTCAAACCAAAACCAAACTTGGTTCTAGGGATATTGGCCCCGATGGTCCCTCGGTAAGGGCACATGTAGGAAATTTCCTTCAGAAAGAGCTGGATAATTTCTTGCATAAAAACCAGGAAACAGCCGAAGTTTTGCTGCGTAGAATTGTTGAGTCGGAACGCGAAAGGAAGGCAATTTCAGGCGTGAAAAAACTGGCTAAACAACGTGCCAAAAAAGCAAATCTTCACAACAAAAAATTACGCGATTGCCGCATTCATTTTAACAGTAAAAGTGACAGGAAAGAGGAGTCGAGTATTTTTATTACCGAGGGAGATTCGGCCAGTGGATCCATTACAAAATCGAGGGATGTAAATTCGCAGGCTGTATTCAGTTTAAAAGGGAAACCACTAAACACTTACGGATTAACAAAAAAAGTAGTTTACGAGAACGAGGAGTTTAATCTTCTGCAGGCAGCTCTTAATATCGAAGAGAGTATGGAAGATTTACGGTACAACAACGTAATTATTGCTACCGATGCCGATGTTGACGGAATGCACATTCGTTTGCTGTTAATTACTTTTTTTCTGCAATTCTTCCCCGAGTTAATTAAAAAGGGGCATGTTTATATTTTGCAAACGCCTCTTTTCAGGGTGCGAAACAAACAAAAAACATTTTACTGTTATTCAGAAGAAGAAAAAGCAAAAGCAATAAAAAAACTAAAAGGCAAACCCGAGATTACCCGCTTTAAAGGATTGGGTGAGATTTCGCCCGATGAGTTTAAACATTTTATCGGCGAAGATATCCGGCTTGATCCTGTTCAGATGAAAAAACATGAGTCGGTGTCGCAGATGTTGGAGTTTTACATGGGTAAAAACACACCAAACAGGCAGGAGTTTATCATCGACAACCTGTATGTTGAGAAAGATGAGGTAGCATAAACCAATTACTAAACAGAAGAAGTACCATAAAAAAAGAATGTCAGACGAGCTTTTAAATAACGAAAACGAAGAGATTAGAAATAACGAAACTGAAGAAATTCCTGAAGTAATTGTTAAAGATGAAGTAACGTATTTATCGGGAATGTATCGCGATTGGTTTCTTGATTATGCATCGTATGTAATTCTGGAGCGTGCAGTTCCCTATATTAACGATGGATTAAAGCCTGTGCAGCGCCGTATTATGCACGCCATGAAAGAAATGGACGATGGGCGTTACAATAAGGTGGCAAACATTATCGGGCAAACCATGCAGTATCATCCACATGGTGATGCTTCAATTGGAGATGCAACCGTTCAGCTGGGGCAGAAGGAGTTACTCATCGATACCCAGGGGAACTGGGGAAATATTCTTACCGGTGATGGATCGGCAGCTCCACGTTACATTGAAGCTCGTTTAACAAAGTTTGCACTTGAAGTTCTTTTCAATCCGAAGACTACTAACTGGAAGTTGTCGTACGACGGGCGTAAAAAAGAGCCGGTGACACTTCCCGTAAAATTTCCATTGCTGCTGGCTCAAGGTGTCGATGGTATAGCTGTTGGTCTGGCATCTAAAATGTTTCCGCATAATTTTGTGGAGTTACTTGATGCTTCAATTGCTTATTTGAAGGGAAAGGACTTTGAACTGCTTCCTGACTTTCCCACAGGAGGCTCGGCAGATTTCAGCAAATACAATGATGGAATTCGGGGTGGTTCAGTAAAAGTTCGCGCACGAATTGACAAGCGCGACAATAAAACGCTTATAATCAATGAGGTTCCTTATGGGAAGACGACTACTACTCTGATTGAATCAATCATTAAAGCAAACGATAAAGGCAAAATAAAAATCAAAAAAATTGATGATAACACTGCCGAACACGTTGAAATTCTGGTACATCTGGCTGCAGGTGTTTCTTCTGATAAAACCATTGATGCGCTTTATGCTTTTACCGATTGTGAAGTGTCCCTGTCGCCAAACTCGTGTATTATTGAAAACGACAAACCCGTGTTCATTGGCGTTAAAGAAATTCTACAACGCTCGGCCGACAGTACACTACAGTTATTAAAGCTGGAGCTTGAAATTAAAAAACGGGAGCTGGAAGAACAATGGCATTTTTCTTCGCTGGAAAAAATATTTATTGAAGAGCGGATTTACAAGGATAAAAAGTTTGAGGATTCGGAAAACATGGATCAGGCCGTGGCCCATATCGATAAACGACTGGAGCCGTGGAAACCGAAACTGAAACGGGAAGTGACTCGCGAGGATATTCTTCGTTTGATGGAAATTCGTATGGCACGCATCCTGAAATTCAACAAAGACAAGGCCAATGATCATTTGCAGGGTATTGAGGATGAAATTGCAACGGTTGAAAATAACATTAAAAACATTGTTCCGTTCACCGTCAAGTGGTTTCAACACCTGA
>JBFEWU010000346.1:0-4980 GCA_041546215.1 Draconibacterium sp.
AATTCCATTCTATTCTTAAATCTATGTATTTCCGATGCATAGTGTTTTATTTAAATAGACTTTAATTGATAACTTAGTATTTGCGATCAAACATTTTTGAACCGGAGATGTTGCTAATAAAAACTTTGAACATGAAAAAATCAATTCTTGCGGGTATTTTACTTCTTACGGTGCTAACAGTTTGTGGACAGAAATCTTTTCATGATTTTACAGTAAAGGATATTGAGGGCAATAGTTTTGACTTTTCTTCATTAAAAGGTAAAAAAGTGTTGGTAGTTAACACGGCATCAAAATGTGGACTTACTCCGCAATTTGAACAATTGCAGAGTGTTTTTGAAAAATATGGTGGTGATGATTTTATCATTATTGGTTTTCCTGCAAATAATTTTGCCAATCAGGAACCTAAAAGCAATGAGGAAATCGTTGAATTTTGCCAGATAAACTACGGTGTCACATTCCCAATGATGAGTAAAATTTCAGTGAAAGGAGATGATAAACATCCCGTATATCAATGGCTGACTCAAAAAAATAAAAATGGTGTTTTAGATTCTGAAGTTGGTTGGAATTTCCAGAAATACCTGGTTGATGAAAATGGGAAATTAGTTGATATGGTCAAACCTAAAGTTAAACCAGATGATGATAAGATTATTAGTTGGATAAGTAATTAAATGAAATCACTGTTGTTTATTGGATCAGAACCTGGTACATGCCCCCAGTAGGTTGTCAGCACTTTCTTAAAGGAATTCACGAGGCGATTGGGATGAGTAAGTACCAATTTGAAATCACTATCCAATGATAAAATTCTTTCGAAAAATTCGCTACGACCTAATGGAAAATAATAAGACTGTTAGGTATTTGAAATACGCAATTGGTGAAATTATCCTTGTGGTTCTTGGAATATTAATTGCCCTTCAGATTAATAATTGGAATGAACAAAGAAAACTAAAAACACAATACATTTCCGACCTTAAGACAATTAAAGAAAATTTAGAAAAGGATGCCCGAACGATAGCTAGAAATTTAAAGAACGGGAATCGCAACGCCAAGGAATTCAAAGCATACTTTAATGCCGACTCACTTGTAATTAACGGAAGCAGTATTATTATAAAAATAGGTCAACCCGCTTTGTTTTTTGATGACAGCGGTTATAAAACTGCTAAAAGTAAAAACACATTAAACTTGATTCAAAATGACAGCCTGAAAAATCTATTTCACGATTATTATTTCAGACAAATTGGATTGGTCAATCTATATGCTAATCAACTTGAACAATTGGGGAAAGAACTAAAAAGGTACTATTTGGAGTCTGGGCATCAAACCGAAGGTGTTTTAAAAAAAGACATTATGAAAAAATTAATGCAACAAGGTCCTTTTTTAGATTATTTGGAGATGTACAACAACCAGCGTGAGCTAACATTAGAATGGCTAAAAATGATGGAGGAATTTAACTCAAATCTGACAAAAACCATTGATATAGAGCTAGGGCAAATTGAATAATCATATTTTCTCGAAAAAATAACGTAAGCACAACAGCGTGTATAGTTCATTGCTTCTGAAATTCCTAACGGAATTTTCTCGCCTGAACTAATGCCAGGTTTTATCTGCTAAATTAGTGTGCTAACCCACTCAAGTACTCTTAGCCGAGACCGTTATATCCAATTAAGAATGCGAGAAATAATATTAAAAAATCAAATTGATGACCGATATTAAAAAATCAAACAATGCCCTCAAACGCTCATTAGGTCTTACTTCACTTATTGCTATTTGCGTAGGGATCGTCGTTGGCCAAGGTTTTTTAATTACAATTTTACAGGGTGTAGGAATAAATGCTACTGGATTTTTTGTAGCTATGCTTATCGCTTTTGTGCTTGCGTTAGGTTATGTTTTTACATTTTCCGAACTCACCCTGATGATGCCAAAGGCCGGAGGAATCAGCACCTACACGGAAGTTGCGATTGGACATCTCCCTGCCATCGTTGTAACCATTGCAGGCTATTCAGGTATAGCTGTTTTTGCGGGTGCAGCAGATCTCTACTTACTTACTTGATTATGTTATGGATACTCTTTATCCCAACACATTTAGCCGTTTTGGGCTTTGGATTTATATTATCATAATTATTCTGAATATTCTGGGTATTGAAGTTTTTGCGACCGTACAAAACCTTTTGGCATTCATTATGCTAGCTGCATTATTTATAATTGGGATTGCTGGAGTAAGTAGTTCACAGGTTCAGGATATTCCTTTTGACAACTTATTGTCGGGGCTTGGCTCATTGGACTGGAATATACTTTCGTTGACAGTGCTTGCAGTATGGGCTTTTGTGGGAATGGAATTTGTTTGTCCCTTAGTTGAGGAAACAAAACAGCCCGAAAAGAACTTACCTAAGGCTATGATTATTTTATGTTTCATTTTGTTATTAGTGTACGGGTTGGTTGCTGTGGCTGGTTATCACAAGGTACCCGGCAAAGAATTAGTTGAATCTTCAATCCCTCATTGGGTTTTGGTCAAGTCCATTTTTGGAGAAAATGCCAGATTATTGATTCAAAATCCACAAGGTTTAAAACATTCAATTCTTTGTCAGTTTAATTTTTGATAAAGCGTGATTTTAAAAAGCAAGTTTGATTAATGCGACAGAACCGAAGCTTATTTTATAGTCTGGTTAAATGTGGCAATTTCAGAAACCCTTACACCTCTTAGACAGTAAAAGTATATACACCCCATGACTTAACCCAAATAGCAATGCGGGATATTCCGAATGGCAGCTTACAATTATTAATTTTAATACATATGCCATGGAACTACTAAAGAATAATGTAAAAAAACGCATTGACTTCCTCGGTGAAGAAATTGCGGGGATTCTTAAAAACCATGCCGAAACCAACATTGGCGAAATAAAAGTAAAACACCTGCTGGGTGGTATGCGCGGTTTAAAATCGATGGTATGCAACACTTCGTTTGTCGATCCCTATGGGGGTTTGTTTATTAGCGGCTACGAAATACCCGCGTTTTCGGACAAACTGCCCGAAGAGATTTTTTACCTGCTTTGTACCGGCAAGTTCCCCAACGAAAAAGAAATGGTTGAGTTAAGTGAAGAACTAAACCACCGCTCTGAAATTCCGGATTATCTCTGGACTTTTATGCGCGACTTACCCCAAGAAATGCACCCAATGACCATGTTTAACCTTGGTATACTGGCCATGGAAGGCAGTTCGGTTTTTAAAGAAAAATACCAAAGCGGTATGAAAAAAGCAGACTACTGGGAATACACACTTGAAGATTCACTAAACCTGCTGGCAAAACTACCAGGCCTGGCAGCCGGAATTTACCGTATTCATTTTCTCGGCAAGGATTTAATTGACCACAAAAGTTCGCTCGACTGGGGAGCCAACCTGGCAAATATGCTGGGTATAAACACCTACGACAATTCCTTTGCCGGTTTAATAAAGCTTTACCTGGTTTTGCACTGCGACCACGAGGGTGGAAATGTAAGTGCTTTTACTTCGCGCGTGGTAAACTCTGCCCTTTCGAATATTTATTATGCTGCCTCGGCTGGTCTCAACGGTTTAGCTGGTCCTTTGCACGGATTAGCCAACCAGGAGTGTTTGCGTTTTATCAGTGGTATTCATAAAAAATTGGGAAACATACCCTCTACAAATGAGCTACAGAAATATGTATTGGAAATTCTAAATGCGGGTGGTATTATTCCGGGTTACGGACATGCAGTATTACGCGTTACCGATCCGCGCTTTACTGCCTTTATGGAATTTGGAAACAAACACTGCTCTAATTCGCCGTACTTCCAAACTGTAAAAAAATTGTTTTATGTTGTCCCCGATATTCTGAAAAGCTATAAAGAGGGGAAAGTGGCCAATCCGTGGCCCAATGTTGATGCCATCTCGGGGACTCTGCTCTACCATTACGGCATGAAACATTTTGATTTTTATACCGTGATGTTCGGGATATCGCGTACCATGGGTTTCTGTGCACAAAACATTATTGCGCGTGGTTTGCATCAGCCCATAATACGTCCGAAAAGTGTTACCAACGAGTGGTTAAAAAGCTTTCTTGAGAAGAAGTGAGGAAGAGAATGGGGAGTGTACACCTGCTGGTGCGCGATTGTATCGCACAAACACACCAATATACAATCGTGCGGTAGCAGGGTTACTTGAAATAGCTAAGAAAATTGCGTTACACACATCAATTACAACAGGTTTTATGCTCAGTTTTCCATCTTTTGAGAAGGTATTTCCTATTTCAATCAAGGACTCAAAATGATTGATGGTTCAGGAAGAAGAAAGCAAGTTTTACCACATATTCCACATTGTAACAAAATCTGCAATCTGCAGTTGGTTCTTTTTGTCGTAGTATTTTTCAGAAAACTTGCCATCTATGATTGCATCATCATTAATAAATGCAGCTACAGGTTCTGCAACAAAAACAGTGTGGTCGCCAGTAACAAATTGTTCAAGTACTTTACACTCAACATTAAGAAAACATTCTTCAATCATTGGAGAATTAATAATTGTAGAGGTCATTTGAGTTAATCCCGTCTCAACAAATTTATCAACCTCATTGCTATGAGTGGTTCCAACCTTTGCAATTGCATCAGTTAAGTCGGGTGTTGGAACATTTAATCCAAACTCTTTGGTTTCATTGATAAGTGAGTAGCAATAGCGATAAGCCATATCCCCTGTTTCTATTCCACCACTACCGATAGATACAGTTATTAATAATGGAACATGAGAGGTTGGAGTCATCCAACTCACAGTCATAATGCCGTTTATGTTTTTTTGTGAGTTACAACAGGTTAACATCACTACCTGTCCATTGCTTAATAACCAAGATAGCTTAGTTACATCAGGACCTTTTAAATCAAATTCCTTTTTACTCATGACAGTTAATTTTCGGTTTGAAATTTTGTACGAAAAGAATTGACTAAAGGTTAACTACTATACTATTAAGATATTAGCTAATCACAC
>JBFEWU010000067.1:0-16282 GCA_041546215.1 Draconibacterium sp.
ATTTATAATATACAGAATTTGTATGATATGCGTATTTTAGAGATGATAATCTTAAAGAATGTAGTCAGTAAGGCGAAGGGTATCAGTTAGATGAAGAATATAAAACGGACTTTGCCCTGGATTTATGATGCACTAAATAATGAACTTGTAATTAAATTATATGCGGATGGATATTGTAAGAGAGGTTAAAAACTATACCATAAAATATTACGAAGAGAAGGTTTCTTCGCTACTGTTCTATCACTCAATCGAACACACCCGGCTGGTTGCCAGCGTAACAAAATCAATTGGCACTGCAGAAGGATTAGACGAACGCAATCTGCAAATTGTAGAAGTGGCAGCCTGGTTTCACGACATCGGACATGCCGTGTCGCTTAAAAACCACGAGGAAGAAAGCTCTAGAATTGCGCGTGATTTCCTAAGTAAAAAAGAAATGGATGTGGCGTTTATTGAAGAAGTTGAAAAATGCATCCGTTCAACAAAAATGGGAGCACCTAAAAATTCCTTGAATGAACAAATACTGGGAGATGCTGACCATGCCCACGCCGGAATGGATAATTTTATGGAGATTTCGAATTTGTTGCGAAAAGAGATGTGTAATTTTGTTGAACGCAAATGCTCGAAACTTGATTACTGGAAACAAACCCTGGAGTTTATTACAGAAGTAGAGTTTTTAACTCCATACGGAAAAGCAAATTTTGAGCCTGTTCGTCGTCTAAATATTAAAAAGGTTGAAAAGCGGATTAAAAAACTTTCGACCGATGAGATTCCTGCAGAACCAAAGCCAGTGATTAAAAGCACGGCTCGTGGTATCGAAACCATGTTCCGGCTGACAGCACGAAACCAGATAAATCTGAGTTCCATCGCCGACAATAAAGCAAATATTATGCTTACCATTAATGCGGTTATCGTTTCTGTTTTGATGAGTACAAGTGCATTAACCATGCGTGCCAGCGATCGTAATTTCCTCATTCCGGGATTGGTTTTAACCGTAGGTTGCCTTATATCACTGATCTTTGCCATCCTTTCTGTACGACCAAAATTTGGTTCTGGGGAGTACAAAGAGGAAGACCTGAAGAATAAGCATATTAACCTGCTGTTTTTTGGCAATATATTTAAAATGCCTTATAAACAGTATGAAAAAGGGATAAGAGAAATGATGGATGATTACGACTATTTATATGGTAACCTGACCAAAGACCAGTATAACCTGGGAAAAGTGTTGGCACAGAAATACAAATTATTGAGTTATTCATACAATGTTTTTATGATTAGTTTTGTTGTGGCTGTATTCACATTCATGATCGTTTATTTTGTCCACATGTAGGAAGGTTCCAATGACTAAACTAAACAGAATATATAAACGAGCGATGCTCAAATATCGGCTACGATTGCTGGTATTCACCCTGGTTTATTGGAACATTGCCATCCGTATTTCTGTTTTTATGCGGATGCTGGGAGCTCGTGCACACGATCTGTCGGAGGTAGTTACCAAGGGAATGGAGTTTGTGGTTGACAAGATCATCATGTCATCCTTTATCATATCTGTTTTCGCTGTTTTTAGCTGGTTTATCTTAAATTTCGTTTACCCGCGTTTGATTCAACGATTTAAAATCAGACGACTAACCCTGGTAATAGTATTTTTCGATATAACTGTTTTTGTAGTTATCGGAATTTTACTTGGCATTGTGCATTATAGTATCGATTATGCCATGAGCATTAGCGAGGCCATAACAAATATGGGAAGTTTTCTTTTTAACTCAACCAGTTTGTTCTTTCTGCTGGTCATGTTTATCTGGAGCTATGTGTACCAGCTGCTGAACACCTTATTGCACCAAATCGGCTATGCTCCTTTGGGAAAGATCATGGCAGGCTATTACCAGAAACCAAGAGAGGAGGAGCATATTTTTATGTTTTTAGATTTGCAATCCTCAACTACCTTTGCCGAAAAATTAGGACATAAACGTTACAGCTCTTTTATCCAGGATTGTTTTAAATGTGTGTCGGCATCGTTACTGGCTACCGGTGGCAGGGTTTATCAGTTTGTTGGCGATGAGGTTGTAGTTACCTGGGATGCAAAAAAAATGAGGAATTTTAAAGCGGCGGTTGATTTCTTTTGCTTGTATGAAGAAGCCCTGGAAAAACGTCGTTTATACTTTCAGGAGAAGTATGGTTTACATCCCGTTTTTAATGCATCGATAAACTTTGGAAAGGTAATGGCGGCAGAAGTTGGAGAGGTAAAACGTGAACTGGCATTCCATGGCGATGTGTTAAACACGGCAGCACATATTCAAAAACAATGTAAGGCGTACAAAAAAACAATACTGGTCACTCCCGAGTTTGCACAAAAATTGGTTGAAAACACTTCAGAGTATAAAATCAATTTTGTTGATGAAGTGAAATTTCGGGGAAGGAATAAAAAAGTGAGAATTTATGAGGTTTACCGTCCCGGGAATTCTTAAGCTACTACGACACGAATCAGTCAACAAAGTGTTTTGTTTTGAAGCGCATTCATCCTTTAGTAACAAGGTAAACAAAGAAAGAAGATCCAGTTTGTGGGTAGTATCTTCAACCCTTGAACGGCATTACGATATATTTTATGTGTGATTTCTAAGTCCGTGATTTAATTATATTTGCGATTCATGTTATGAGAGAATGGGGAGAATAAATCGTTTTATACTTTTTGTGGCCATGCTGTCTTTATTTCAAAGCAGTGGTTTTGGCCAGAAAACAGAAAAAGAACCTGAACTTGTTTACAGGGTAAACCGGAAATTAGAGCTGCCTGTTACGCTTGGTTTGGTTGGTGGTTCTGTATTCGGGTATAAACACCTGGCCAATAAGGAAGGAGTAAGTTACGAACAGGCCATTTCGCTGAAAGCAGATGATATTTGGTGGTTCGACCGGCCGGCGACAAAACAAGATGCTTCGAAACGCCTTCATGCCCACAATGCATCGGATATTATACTAAATAGCACGGTACTGTTACCCGCATTGCTGGGTCTTGACAAAAATGTACGAAAAGATTGGATGGATATTTTAATCCTTTACGGGCAGGCCCATGCCATAAACTCTGATTTATATATTCTGAATTCAGCCCTGATCTCACGTCCACGCCCCCTGAATTATAATGCTGATGTTCCCGTCGAAGAAAAAATGGCAAATGAATCACGAAATTCGTGGTTTAGCGGTCATGTATCATCCACAGCAGCAGCTTCCTTTTTTATGGCAAAAGTTTACAGCGACTATCATCCTGAGCTGGGAAATAAAAAGTACTGGCTTTATGCTGCGGCAACTATTCCTCCCACGCTGGTTGGAATTTACCGTTACAAGGCAATGAAACACTTTCCTACCGATATTCTGATGGGAACAGTGGCCGGAGCTGCATCAGGAATTCTTATCCCTCAAATTCATAAAATAAGAAGGGAAGAAAGTGCCTGGTCTTTTATCCCCTTTGCCGGAAAAATATATGGCATGCAAATTAGTTATACCATTAGGTAGCCTGATTCTGTTGAAAAAATACAGCAGAAATCTTTCAAAATGATGAGATTACACTATTTTTGGTGTTGCTTGAGCAGGAAATGTAAAATTCATAATATAACGTTCAAAAAGATTAAAAATGAAGAATAGAAGAGACTTTCTGAAAATTTCGGCAGCAGGAGCATTGGGTGCAATGGCTTTGGGGCCAATGGCTTGTTCGTCGTGTAAAGAAGTGCCGGGAATAGGTTTGCAATTGTACACCATTCGCGATGCCATGGCAGCTGATGCCTTGGGCTCGTTGAAAAAGGTAGCTGAAATGGGATACAAATTTGTTGAGCTGGCTGGCTATTCTGACGGTAAGTTCTACGGAATGGCACCTAAGGAATTCCAAAAAGCAGTTGAAGACCTTGGCATGAAAATAATTAGCAGTCATACCATGGTCGAGGCCAAGGGCATTACCATGGAGAATGCTCAGAAAATGGCTGAGGACCATGCCCTGATTGGAGTTGAATATTGTGTTCAGCCCTGGGTAAACGATGAAGACCGCAACGTTGAGAAATACAAAAAAATGATTGCTGACTGGAATAAAGTAGGGGAGATTATGAAGAATGTGGGTATCCAGTTTGCCTATCATAACCACAATTTCGAGTTTTTGCCAACCGACGGAATTGTACCCTATTACGATATTTTCCTGAAAGAAATGGATGCGGATTTAATTACCATGGAGTTGGACATGTACTGGGCAACAAAAGCAGGGCAGGATCCTGTTGAGATGTTCAAAAAATATCCCGGACGTTTCCAGTTGTTCCATTTCAAAGACGGTTCGAAAAAAACAGATCCATACTACGATGTGGTAAAAGACGACATTACTTCGGTTGGATCGGGTTACATTGATTTTAAAGGGATTTACGATGCCCGCGAAACGGCTGGAATGAAATACTTATTTGTGGAAGATGACAACCAGGGCAACGGTAAACCTTTTGAAGGCATTAAAACCAGTATTGATAATATAAACGCTAAAGTGTTAATATAGAAGCTAAGGTCCACCCAAGGATTCTGTTCACCCGTTGACTCAAAGTCACCGGGTGAATAGAATCAAAGGTTTGCCCACAACAACTAATCAAGATACGATCCTTTCGGCGCACAAAAGGCCTCGGTTTCAAACCACTCACCGGTTGCGCCGATTGAGCGTAATGCTCATTTACCCAGGGCGTTGCCCTGGGCTGTTATCTATCGCCCCCGTTGGGGCTTCACGCATTTCAAAACAATATTTGGAGCAAAAGGCATGTCTGATTGACCACATCCGAAAGTCTGAGAATCCGAAAATCAAGCAATCCAGAAAGGGCGCCGCTGCCGCGCGCTTGTATCGCGTGGGAGCAAGGAGTGTTAGAATATTGGAGTATTAGAGTATAGGAATGGTGAAGACCGGAGACGGAAGACAGAAGAAGCTCGAAGCTCAAAGCCCTTTGGAAGATTAGAATGTCAGAATATTAGAGTGGAGGAAGGAGCTGCGCCGAAGGCATCCCTTTGGGGAAAGCTCGAAGCTGAAAGCTCAAAGGAAGAACGCTACAAGAATGGCCAGGTGCTGATAGTAGGAGATCGCTTCGTCGTGCCTCCTCCCGACTCGTCGGGATTAGTTCCACTAACAACTTTTGGTTCGCTTCACTCCCCGTGAAATACCAATAAATTTCACGGGATAAACCCAAGAGTTGAGTGTCACTGAATCGTGAAACCGTGCTATAAAGATTGTTTAGTGCGCAATTCCCTTTACAAAAGAATTGACGCCAGCGTAAACAGCGTCCGGGGCGATATGTAAGGCGCAGATAACAACCCGGACGATAAAAGGTGCGTTCGGCGCACATTGTACCTTACAATGGTTTATAAAAGAATTGACGCCAGCGGCGTCACATGTTTATAAAAAGCTCCGCTCAGGATTACAACCGGACAACAACGACAACCGTTATTGTTATGGGTGCTTGAAAGCTTTACCCGGGTTAATAATGTTACAGAACAGGATTACTTCTGAAAAACTTCTTCGTGAACCACGTTCCCGTTCACATCGCAATGCTGGAACGCTAGTGATGGAATACCATCTTCATGTCCAACAATTGCCTGTAAAAATCCTCCTTTTACTCTTAAAAACCGGTGTTCCGGTCGCACGTCGTTCTGATTCCATCCGCCCGCATGCGAATCAGCACCTGCGCCACAACTAAATTCCCAAAGATTCGTTCCTTCAAAATGAGTTACATACTGCCAGTGACGATCTCCGTTGCAGAGGTAAACATTATCGAACTGCTTAAGGTAGTTGCGAATTTCATCTCCTTCGGTTTTGTACCCGGCATTGGAATAGTTGTCATTTTTTCTCACCCTGTCGGGGCCAAGAATTGGATTGGCATTAATGATAACTTTAAAGGTTGCATCCGATTCTTTTAAGGTTTGAAACAGCCATTTTTTTTGTTCTTCGCCGAAAATTGTTTTTCCGGGGCCATCGGGCATTTTATTTATACTGCGATAGTTCCGGCACTCGGTAATCCAAATTTGAAGATCTTTACCCCAGCGGATGGTTTTGTAGCCCTTTTCGTGTGAAGGAAATTGTTCTTTGTTAAAAATTTCCAATCCGCGTTCATAGCTAACCGCTCCGTAATGCATTCCCGGAAAGGCATCATCTTTTAATACATCGTGGTCGTCTTTCTGGTAGTAGGTGGTTACCTGCGAGAGAAATCTCCGTTGCAGGGGCAAGGCAAAAATACGGTCCCACTTAAAGCGCATCATCGCTTCAGTCATTGCAAAAGGTTGCGGTTTGTCGTAGTATTCAATGTCTCCCGTATGTACATAAAAGTCGGGTAAAAATTTCATCATGGCATCATAAATCTTATGACCACCGGTGGTATCTTTTCTCCAAAAGTCGTGGCAGGTTACCACGCAAAATTTAATGTCTTCGCTTTTCTCTTTTGCCGGAGGTGTTCGAAAAGTACCTTCTGTTTTATCCGAAACTTTGGATTGAACATTCTGCCGGGCTTCAATCTCCACAACATATTTAGTGCCGGGTGCAAGATTTTCAATTTTCCACTGGGTCGTAAAGTTTTGGTTTGTATCTACTTTTACCCAATCTAATTCTGTTTTTTGTGCCATATTGGCAAGCGGGTAATAAGTAAGTTTAACCTCTCCTGGAGCTCCCGGACATGCTCCTTCCATGTCATTTAATGTTAAGCCTTCCGGAATTTGGGCCTTATTAATCTTTTCCGCATCACCTTCTTTGTCCAGTTGCCTTGCTTCATCCGATGATATATCTATAAACTTTGATCCACCGGCATTTCCATCCGGATTTTGTGTTAATCGTGTCCATAGAACAATTGAACTTTGATCGGCCCAGCCGTTGTGAAAGCCATTCCCAAAATATGGGCCCTGGGTTTCTTTTTTTATATGGCAGGAATAAAGTGTGGCCGTTACCAGGATGAAGAGGAGGATAATTCCCGATGTTCTGTTTTGCATAATGCTTTGTAGTTGGTTTTAAACTTTTATAACGATTAAGATAGCATATTTCCCGGAAAAGATTAAATGTCGAAGTATTTTCTGATGGATTTTAACAACTCATCTTTAGTAAGGGATTTAGAAACGTAATCGTTAAATCCGTTTTCCAATGCTGTTTTACCCTCAGTTTGGGCAGCAAAAGCTGAGAGTGCTATGATTTTTATTTTTTATTCTTCTCGCGAATAAGTTTTGTGGCCTCATAACCGTCCATTTGAGGCATTTTTAAATCCATTAGAATAACATCGATATCTCTATTTTCGTGATAGGGTCATTATTAAATTATCAGAAGTCTCTTCTAAAATGTATGTAAAAGTTTTCTGTTAATGGCATCATCTTCGGCAATCAGTATTTTTAGCTTACTCTTTGTTTTGTCGGGTAGGGATGGTTTTTCTATTTTTTCAATTTCTCGTGTTTTTCCTTTTACATACGGAATTTCAACAAAGAAAGTAGAACCTTGCAGAAGTTTTGATTCTACCCATATTTTACCTCCCAGTAATTTTATGTAGGCCTTTGAAATTGCAAGCCCCAAACCAACTCCATCGAAGTTTCTTGATAATGTTGGGTCTACCTGCACAAAGCGTTTAAAAATAGTTGTTAGTTTATCTTCAGGAACTCCAATGCCAGTGTCCTGAACCATAAACCGGAGGATATTATTATCGAGCTTGTAAGCAAATTTGATTTCACCCCTTTTTGTGTATTTTAGGGCATTTTTTACCAGGTTGATCAATACCGCATAAATCTTTTCTCTATCAGACTGAATCAGTGCTTTATCACCATTAAGTCCTTTTCTAACTGTCAATTTTAAGCTCTTGGCGTCAGCTTCAGGTTTAAAAAATGAGTATATAAAATCCATCGAATGATTGAGGTCAAAGTCGGAAATTACAAGCTCTGTTATTCCCGATTCAATTTTTGAAATGTCAATTAAATCATTAATAATGTCCAGCATTTGTATGCCACATTTTTCGATAACAGAGATGTATTTTTCGCGGTCAATATCATTGATTTTATCGTATTTGAGTAAGCTGGCAAAGCCTAAGATCCCATTCATTGGAGTTCGGATTTCATGGCTCAGATTTGCCAGGAATGCTGATTTTAACCTATCCGACTCAGTAGCTTTCTCCAGTGCATCCATCATTTTTACTTCCGAATTTTTTCTATGAATGGATAAACTAATCTGGTCGGAGACAAATTCGAGCATTTTCATGTCGGCTTCATTGTAGGCATTCGGATTTTGGTGACTTTGAACGGCCAATACGCCAATAACTTCGTTGTCAATTTCCAGGGGCACACCCAGCCAAATTTCAGAAATGGAACCAATGGCTTCCACTTCACCACTTTTTTCTAATCGATCAATTACTTCCCGGGTGGCCAGTAGCGATTTCTTATTTTTAACGACATAATTGGTAAGTGTTTTTCCGGCAGGAAAGGTTGTAAAACGGTCTTTTTCATCGGCAAAAAAAGGCAAGGAAAGAGAATCTTCGTCCTTATTGTACAGGGCAATAAAATAATTGCTTGTGTCAATAATCGAAGCCAGTTCCTCCTGAATTCTATGGATTAATTTATTCAGATTGCCGGTTGTATTTGCCGCGTTCGAAATGTTGTAAACTACCTTTTGAATCTCTTCCGATCGAATCCTTTCCGTAACGTCTAAAGCCATTGAAGCTACTGCAATTACTTCACCTTCATTGTTAATTAATGGGGTATTGTGCCATTCGCAAATCAAGAAATTGCCATTTTTGTGACGGTTTGTATTGGTGAGTCTTCTACTTCCCTTAAGATGGGTAACTTCCATCCAAATTTGGTCAACATGGCTCATGCTTGTCTCAGGGATTATAAAGGATGCGTGTTGTCCAAAGGCTTCCTGGGCAGTGTAGCCAAATATTTTTTCTGCCGCCGGATTCCAGCGTTTAACTTTGAAGTTAAGATCCCATTCAATAACAGCAAGTGTGGTTTGGTCAACATGAAATGCCATGCGCTGCTGATTTTTCTTCCTGAACTCTTCTGCTTGCACCCGCTCAGTAATATCGCGTGCAATTCCCATAACAAGTCGTTCTTTATGAATGATTATGGGGAAAGTTGTAATCTCAAGAACAATTCTTCCCCCGGTTTGAGTCTCTACTTCAAATTTGTCGGGCCCGGTTTTTAATCCCAGGGCATTTTTTGCCAGAATTTTTGTTGCTCTGTGTCTATCTTGTGTTTTGATTACATTAAGTTCAAGAAAATTCTTGCCTGTTAACTCCTTCTTGTCTTGTCCGAGTATCTTTTCGGCCGTTTGATTTGCCTCAATAATATTGCCTTTTAGATCGCTCAGGTATAATGCATCGGGAGCAAGATCAAAAATTATTTTATGCCTTTCTTCCGAACTTTCCAGGGTCTTCATCGCTATTTCTTCGCATTGTTTTTTAGCTTTTTCGATCTCTTCAATGCGATTTTTTAGTCGGGATATTTCTTGTTGTAAATTTTCAATATTATCCGGTTTTGTACTCATAAGCTCACTTTTACATCAAAACTTTCATCTTATTAAAATTGATTCCTTTCCAATAAAATGCATCAGTGGGCCATAGAGGTAACCGGGGGTACTCGCATGATTTTAATAATTAGCCGGGGTGTTCAGCCAACTTGTTCATCATGGTCATTTCATTATGTCAATACTGAAGTTGCGTCCTTGTATCAGGGCTTAAAGATAGTTTTTTCGCCGAAAACAAAAATTATTCATTGGTCCTTTGTGTAAAAATAAAAGTAAAATGGTAGAATCCAGCCATTTGATTATTTTTGGATGATACATAGTTTAAAGTAAAATTAATTCGATATGAAGATTGTAGTTCTTGATGGGTATGCTCTAAATCCGGGCGATTTAAGCTGGCGCGAAGTTGAAAAGTTTGGAGAATGTACAATTTACGATCGCACACCGCCTGAATACACATTGGAAAGAGCTTCGGGTGCTGAAGTATTGTTTACTAATAAAGTATTGCTAAGCCGTGACCTGATTGAGAAATTGCCTGAACTGAAATTTATTGGTGTTTTGGCCACCGGCTTTAATGTGGTGGATACGGAGGCTGCCAAAAATGCGGGAATTATAGTGTGCAATATTCCGGCATATAGTACGCAGTCGGTAGCACAAATGGTGTTTTCGCACCTTCTTCATTTTTCACAGAACATCTCAGAACATGCCAAATCAGTAGCAGCAGGTGATTGGGCCAGAAGTAAAGATTTTGCATATTGGCTGACACCTCAGACCGAACTTGCCGGGAAAACACTTGGAATAATTGGCTTTGGACAAATCGGGCAGGCGGTTGCCAAAATCGGCCTGGCTTTTGGAATGAAAATCGTATTTAATAACCGAAGTAAGAAAGCAACGGAGATTGAAGCTGCCCAGGTTGATCTTGATGCGCTTTTGGCTGAAAGCGATTACATAAGCATAAATTGCCCTTTAACCGATGAAAATAACGGGTTTATAAATAAGGAAGCCATTCAGAAAATGAAACCGGGAGTATTTTTAATTAATACCGGGAGGGGGCCCCTGCTGAACGAGCAAGATGTGGCCGATGCCTTAAATACAGGTCGCATTGCCGGAGCAGGTCTTGACGTGCTGTCGGTTGAACCTGCCGCTAAGGATAATCCCTTGCCAAGGGCTGAAAACTGCTACATTACTCCGCATATTGCCTGGGCAACTTTCGAGGCACGCCAGCGTTTGATGAAAATTGCCACTGCCAATCTTAAGGCTTTTGTTGAAGGAACTCCCATTAACGTGGTATCTTAACTTTTTTTAGCAGAGGCATCTGAAACCTTTTGACTATCCCTGCGTTCTTAGAGAAGCTTAAGGGGGTTAATTGTGTTTCTGAAAATACTACATATTGTATTACTGGCGTCGGTGAAATATATTCTCACCTTGCCCTATGCGATGATTATAGGGCTGGATTATAAATATGCCATACTGGCCGTTTTGCTGGGAGGGATTGGTGGTTTCCTCTTCTTTTTTTATCTGAGTAAAAAACTGGAGATCGGGTTGCACATTATCTGGCCGCATTTATGCCGGTTTGTTCCGGGTGGAATTAAAAGGCGGTACAATATTTTTTGCGAACACCAAAGAGCAAAACGTTCGAAGAAAGTGTTCACAAAAAAAAGCCGGTTTTTGGTACGCGTAAAAAAATCTTACGGATTTTGGGGAATTATAATTGCGACACCGGTATTTTTAACCATTCCAATTGGCGCTTTTTTGGCCAACCGATATTATGCACATCGAAAGCGCATTGTATGGTATATGATTTTATCCATAATCGGGTGGGCAGGTGTTTTATCGGGATTGGTTCATTTATTCCCGGGTATATTCCTCTAGGATCTCCCTGTTTTCTTTTAAGCTGATCAGCACTTTATCGGCTTCCGAAAAATGAACCGATTGAAATTCTTCAGGAAGAATCCACATGCCTTTAACATGATTATTGAGCTTTAACTTACCCCCTTTAATGCGACAAATAAAGGGTACCAGCCGAATCTTTTTTATGCCATAATCGTATTCAATGGCCTGCAGGGGTGCCAAAATCTTGATGTCCAGTTCCAGTTCCTCTCTTATTTCCCTTACAATGCAGTTTTCTTCACTTTCTCCGGAATGGGTTTTACCTCCCGGAAATTCCCATTGAAAGGCATGGTCGGAACCGGGGCCGTTTTGAGTGATTAGTATTTTCCCGTCTTTAATGATTAAAGCACAAGTAACATTTAGCATGGGTTAAAAATAACACAATCGGCACAATTTTACGATTGTTATATCTTTGTTACAAAAGAAAAATAATGACAGAAGAAGAGCTTTACGATTTACTGGATTCGTGGGAAAATATAGAACTCCTAAGCCATGAGCTGAGCCACAACCGGGAAAAATTTGGAGTCCTGATGTCGCTGGCATTGAACCATCCCAAACAACGGAGCTGGCGTGCGGCATACCTGGCCGATAAAATTCATGATGATTCCCCGGAGTTGCTGAGGCCCTACTTACCTGCCATTATCGAAAAACTTAAAACCGAAGATAACCCGGGTAAACGACGTCATTGGTTGAAATTAGTATCCATGAATTCCATCGATGCACAATATTTTGGATTTCTTTTCGACTACTGCATTGAAATATTTACCTCGGGAAAGGAAGCCGTTGCGGTTCGCGTACACGCCATGCAAATTCTCTTTAATATCTCCGAAAAAGAACCTGGTTTAAAATCAGAAGTATTGCAGATTATTGAGCATGAACTGGAACAAAATCCCAGTGCAGGAATACGGTCCAGGGGGAAGAAGTTAACTTTAGCTTTAAGCGAGCAAGTTTAAATAGCTGGTACGTTCTACAGGAGTATTTGCAATATACGTATGAAAAAGGTATATCAACGGTGTATTCCCTTATTTTCAGATATGAGAGCAACCAGACTGTAAAAGATAAAATAAGAAAATTTAAAGTTATTGCGGATACTTCAGAATTGACGGATAGAATTATTGATAAAGGTCTTTCTTCTCCGTTCTCAGACTTTGACGATTCTTCGCAATATTATTGTGCTGTCGAAGCAGACGGCAATATAATAATTACAAGAAATGGGAAAGATTTTAAGGACTCCGTAATACCTGTTATGACGCCGGATGAATATTTAAATAGCATCTGCGTCCTCCGGGGCTCAGGATTTTCAGATTATCAAACATCCATCGATCCGGGAATATGGCAATCCTGACAAACTTTACTGGAATATTAGAATATCAGAATATTAGAATATGGGAATGGGGGATCGTTATCAAAAAGAATAACCGAAGATTCCTAGGAACTGCTTTGGGGCGATAATTTTTGAATGAGTGCCTGCAGTTGTTCGTCAATCTCTTTATTTAATTCCTCTTGTTTGAAATTACGGGTAATAATTACCATGTTTCGTAAATGCGACATCTGTCGGTTTTTCTCATTTTCGACGGCGGGAGCAAATTGGCCCGGCAGGGTGGTATAGTACTCCAGTATGTCCAGTGAGTTTTTTGTCATAATCCGAATAATTTCGTTGGCTTTTTCAGGGACACCCGCACGATAATACTGTTCAACTGCCTGAAACGAGTCGTAACTCAGCGGCAGCTTTTCATTGGGAAATAATTCAAATATTTGATCGATAACAGCAATGGCTTTTTCTTTTTTTGTATCATCATTTTCTTTCACACTTTCGGTAAGTAAAGCCTGGGCCAGCCGCGAGAACATTAAACGTGCCTGCATAATTGAAATTTGTTTCCGGTTGTATTCATCCAGGTGGATATCGGGATCGTTTACATTTCCCCAAACAAATTTGTTCATTACATTCTCGTACATGATGTCGGTGTCGATGCGGCCGGCAATAACTCCCGTTTTTGGTGTTTTAATGGGCACAAAGCGATAGGCCAGTCCTTCATATTGCAACCAGTCTAGGAAATGAACATTACCGGTATACACCAGGCTGTGGTCTATGTAGATGGGACGTTCCCAGTTGTTTGCCGCCATAAGATTCAATAAAGCCATTTCACTTTTGGTGATCATGCTTTTATTGATTTTGAACGTGACCTTATCGGCAATTAAATTCTCATCCTCGGGTTTAACAGTACCACTTTCAAGAACTTTCTCCTTATCAACTGTTATATGAAAATCGCGGGAAGGAAGAAAGTCCATCATCTGCCCGCTGGTAACTTTTACTTTGCTTCGTACATCGTCGCTGCCCAAAAATTCCATGGCCTGGCTCAGTTCAACCGAACCCTTTATCCTGTCCTGGAAAAGCACGGCGTCCATCCTACCCATATAATACTTGTCGTTTGAAAACGTAAATGGTATCGGATCGGCATCGTTGGTTTTGAATTTTTGCTGGGTAATGTACCAATCCATTCCCAGGTAACTAATGTTTACAATTTTAATGTCGGGGCGAATACCCTCAACTTCCTGCACATACCAGAGCGGGAATGTGTCGTTGTCGCCATAGGTAAACAGAATGGCATTGGGCGCGCACGATTCAAGGTAGTTTATGGCATAATCGCGTGTCATATATTTTCCCGAACGATCGTGATCATCCCAGTTCTCGGAAGCCAGAACTCCCGGTACGATTGCAATGGATGCAAGTGTAACCAGAATTGCTCCCGGAGCTCCCTTAATCAACTTACTAACTGCCGAATAAAGGGCCGGAACGGCCAGGCCAATCCAAATGGCAAAGGCATAAAACGAACCTGCATAGGCATAATCCCGCTCGCGGGGCTGGAATGGTGTCTGGTTCAGATAAACCACAATGGCAATGCCCGTAAGCACAAAAAGCATCATGGTTATGGCAAAGGTTTCCTTGCCCTTTCGCCCCTGGTTGTATTGGTAGAACATTCCGATTAAACCGAACAGCAGTGGCAGGAAATAATATACATTCCGGCTGGCATCATTTTTCATAAAGTCGGGCATTTTATCGCGGGGCCCCACTTTTGCCTTGTCGATAAATTCAAGTCCACTCACCCAATTGCCATTTTCGAAACCACCATGTCCCTGCACATCGTTTTGCCGGCCAACAAAGTTCCACATGAAGTAGCGCATGTACATATGTCCCAACTGGTATGAAAAGAAAAAGCGAAGGTTTTCACCCATGGTTGGTTTCTGAAGGGTTTTTACTTCCCCCCGTTCGCGAACTCTCACCGAAGTTCCTTTAATTTTTGCCCATTCCTTGTAGGCATTCACATGGTTTGCATTGTCGCTGTACATTCGGGGGAATATGGTTTCCATCTTGGGATCATAAAGAGCCCCATCGGGAAGAGCACCGGTAACTTTATATTTGCCGTCTACCTTATTGTATTGTTCTTTTAACGATTTCGTTCCCGTTCGCGGAGCATTATAATATCGTCCTTTTGCAAGAGGGCGATCGCCATATTGTTCACGATTTAAATAACGAACAAGGGCAAAGGCATTGTCGGGGTGGTTTTGGTTCATGGGAGGATTTGCTGAAGCGCGAATAACAATCAGGGCAAACGACGAATAGCCAATTAAAATTACAACAACCATCGTTACCGCGATGTTCCATACCACCAGGTGTTTTTTGCGTGTGTAGTTTATGGCCCAAACAGCGCCTGCAATGATTCCTGCAGCCATGAATAAAATGCCCGAGTTAAAGGGAAGCCCAAAGCTATTCACAAAAATACGGTCGAAAACAAAGGCTATTCGTGGAACGCCCGGAATAATTCCGTACTGGATACCCAGTAAGATACCCATTGAAGCAGCCATGGCATAAATAACGCCTTTCCACGAGAAATCATATTTTTTAAAATAGTATACCAACCCGATGGCAGGAATAGCCAGAAGGTTTAGCAAGTGAACTCCAATTGACAAGCCCACCAGGTAGGCAATTAAAACCAGCCATCGATTGGCATGTTTTTCACCGGCTTCATTTTCCCATTTCAAAATGGCCCAAAACACAATGGCTGTAAAAAACGAGGATAAAGCATAAACTTCACCTTCAACCGCAGAGAACCAGAACGAATCGGTAAAAGTAAATGCCAGGGCACCCAGCAAACCACTTCCCCATACGGCGATTTGTTCATCTGCTGCAAGTTTTTCGGAGGCGAAAAGTTTTTTGGCAAGGTGCACAATGCTCCAATACAAAATCATCACCGTAGCAGCACTGGCAGTTGCCGAAAGCGAATTGACCATTACAGCGGCCTTGCTCGCATCGGATGCAAACAGGGTGAAGATTCGCCCTAAAATCATAAAGGTTGGAGCACCCGGAGGGTGACCAACTTCAAATTTGAAAGCACTGGTAATAAATTCCCCGCAATCCCACCAGCTAACGGTTGGCTCAAGGGTTAAAAAATAAGTAATGGAAGCTACTGCAAATACGAACCAGCCCAGTATGTTATTAATTAATTTGGTGTGCTGCATGATTGAATTTTTTGAACAAAGGCAAATATAAGCTTTTAGTCGGAATGGCTTATAATGAAAAGGGAATTTACCCCGAGATGATCCACGAAAAAAATGAAAAAAAATTATTCGGCTATTTGCAAAATAAAAAAAATTTATACTTTTGCACCGTCTTTAGCAAAAGGACAAATAAGGTACTGACCCGTGGTGTAATTGGCAACACGTCTGGTTTTGGTCCAGAAGAGTCCAGGTTCGAGCCCTGGCGGGTCAACTGAAAGAGAATCCAAAAAGATTCAAAAGCCTGTAAATCAATTGATTTACAGGCTTTTTTGATTTTTACTCAATCAATTCAAATCAAATAATTTCAAGTTTCTGGTGAGTTATAGTGTGTGTTGTGAAGAATTTTTAGATTTACAACTCACC
>JBFEWU010000276.1:0-6328 GCA_041546215.1 Draconibacterium sp.
ATACGTCTTGGCCTATCGAGCAAGGAAATTGCAGGATTGCTAAACATCACGCCAAAAAGTGTTGAAATTGCACGCGTACGTCTTCGGAAAAAGCTGCAGCTTCCATCAATAATTCGTCTTTCAAAGTATGTCTCACAGCTTTAGGTTAAGTATTATTGCGAATATTTTAATATTTATGCTAGGTATTACTAGTGTGTTAATAGGCAGATATAGAGTATAATAATAAATAAATGTAAGGGTAAATATGTTTGCTGTTGTGTTTTTGTTAGGTATTTGATTGCTACAATATCTCTGATTTTGGTTACATTTGATTTCCAAAATAATTCATCTTATGTCTTCGAAAACAAGCAATCAGTATAGAAAATTATTCGATGTAGAAATTGGTCAGTTGGTCCACCAGGGATGCTCATCCACCGACTGGAATTTAGTCAGCGTATCGAATGATTTTATTCCGGATAGCATAGAAAACAGCAAATTCACGGGTCATATTCGTTTAAACAGTTTTACGGGCACTGTGAATTTGGTGGGTGGAATTACTTTTAAAACGGGTATTTACAATGCCTGGCTTCACAATTGTGAGGTTGGAAAAAATGCGCTTATTCATAATGTACGTAGTTACATTGCCAATTATAAAATTGAAGAAAATGTTGTAATACATAACATTACAACCTTGGCGGTTGATGGAGCACCCACCTTTGGAAATGGTGTAAAAGTAGAGGCAATTAACGAAGGTGGCGGACGCGAAATTCCCATATACGACTATTTATCGGCTCATGTAGCTTATATGATGTCGTTGTACCGGCATCGTCCGCAACTGGTTAGTTCATTGAAAAAGCTGGTGGAAGATTATGTTGAATTTGTACGCAGTGATGTGGGGATTATTGGTGCGCATTCGAAGATATTGAATTGTAATACCATATTAAATGTTAAAACCGGCCGGTACACAACCATTGATGGGGCAAAAAAATTAGAAAACGGGAGTATTAACAGCAATTTTGAAGCGCCCGTTTTTGTTGGTGAAGGTGTTATCATGGACGATTTTATTGTGAGTTCAGGCTCAAAAATCACAGACGCTACCCTGGTGTCGAAATGCTTCATAGGGCAGGGGTGTGTTCTGGATAAACACTATTCGGCTGAGAATTCCTTGTTTTTTGCCAATTGCCAGGGATTTCATGGCGAGGCTTGTTCTATATTTGCGGGTCCATACACGGTTACCCACCATAAGTCGACCCTGTTAATTGCCGGGATGTTTTCATTTTTGAATGCCGGAAGTGGTTCAAATCAGAGCAATCATTTGTATAAACTGGGTCCGATTCACCAGGGAATCATGGAGCGTGGAGCAAAAACTACCAGTGATTCCTATCTGTTATGGCCTTCGCGAATTGGTGCATTTTCACTGGTTATGGGACGTCATTACAAACATTGCGATACCACTGATTTTCCATTTTCATACCTCATTGAAAGCAAAGATGAGAGTATTCTTGTTCCGGCCATTAATTTAAAAAGCATAGGAACCATACGCGACACGCAAAAGTGGCCTAAACGCGATAATCGTACAGATTCTAATCTGCTCGATCTGATCAACTTTAACCTCTTAAGTCCTTATACCATTCATAAAATGATTACAGGGCGCGATAAGTTACTGGCCATTCGCGAATCAGCTGATCCGCAGGCTGAAGCATACGCTTACGACAAAATGAAAATCGAAAAACGTGCTTTAGACCGCGGGATAAAATTGTATGAAATGGCCATTTGGAAGTTCCTGGGGAACTCGCTGATCACACGATTGCAGGATTGTAATTGTGGTGACGACCTGGAAATACAAAGGGCACTGAAGCCCGATTCCGGAATTGGTACCGGTTACTGGGTTGATTTGTCGGGCATGATCTGTCCTTTCGAAGCACTAAACCAGCTGCTCGAAGCGGTGGAGAATGGAAATATTCTGTCGCTGGAAGAGGTAAATTCGGGATTGGCAATGTTGCATAAAAATTATTACAACTACGAATGGACATGGGCTGCTGATGTGATGAATAAGATATATGGAAAAGCAATTGATGAGTTTACGGCTGATGATGTGCTTGCTGTGGTACGAATGTGGAAGGATAGTGTGCTTGGCATTGACCGCTTCCTCTATGAAGATGCAAAAAAGGAATTTTCAATGACGAAAATGACCGGTTTCGGAGTGGATGGAAAGAGCGGTGCCCGTGAACTTGATTTTACCGAAGTACGTGGTGAATTTGAGAATAACGAAACAGTAAAGGCCATACAAGTTCACATGGAAAAGAAAACGAAACTGGGAGATGGTATAATAGAATTGATGACGAAGGTGATTCAAAATCAAGTGTAAGGTGGTTTGTATTTTGAACATCTTATCATAAACTGAATTTTATGTGTGGAATTGTAGGTTACATTGGCCATAATCAGGCCTTCCCTGTAATATTGAAGGGTTTAAAAAGACTGGAATACCGTGGCTATGATTCAGCCGGTGTGGCCCTGTTTAATGGTTCGCTCGAGAGCTTTAAGAAGAAAGGGAAAGTGGCTGAACTGGAGGCATTTGTTGCGGGGAAAAACAAATCGGGAACCCTGGGTATCGGGCACACACGCTGGGCAACGCATGGCGAACCAAGCGATGATAATGCGCATCCGCACCATTCCATGAATGGCACCTTCTCGATTGTACACAATGGGATTATTGAGAATTACGCCCAGCTAAAAAAAGATTTAACAGCCCATGGCTATACCTTTTACAGCGATACGGATACCGAAGTGCTGGCAAACTTAATGGAGTTTTTTTACAGGCAGGATGATGAAATGACGTCTGAAGCTGCCGTGCAACTGGCGCTTTCGAAAGTTGTGGGAGCTTACGGGATAGCGGTACTTTGTAAACCGGAGAGTAATAAGATCGTTGTGGCACGTAAAGGAAGTCCATTGGTGGTGGGTCTTGGGGATGGCGAGTATTTTATCGCCAGCGACGCCTCTCCGATTGCTGAATATACCAGCCAGGTGATTTACTTGAATGATGAAGATATTGCCATTCTTCAAAAAGATGGCTTTACGCTAAAGAATGTACAAAATAATCCGGTTTCATTAAAAATTTCAAAGCTCGATCTGGAAATTGGTGAACTAAGTAAAGGCGACTTTGAGTATTTCATGCTCAAAGAAATATACGAACAACCTAGAACCATTGAGGAGACTTTTAGGGGGCGATTGAAAAAAGATGACACTGAAATTGTGCTGGGCGGCCTGATGGATATTTTTCCGAAAATGGAAGAAGCCCGGCGCATTATTATCATTGGCTGTGGTACTTCGTGGCATGCTGCCCTGATTGGCGAATACTTGATGGAAGAATATGTGCAGCTTCCTGTGGAGGTAGAATATGCATCGGAATTTCGCTACCGAAAGCCCGTTATTAGCTCCAGGGATGTGGTGATTTTCATCAGTCAAAGCGGAGAAACAGCAGATACTTTGGCTGCACTGCATTTGGCGAAAGCAAAGGGCGCAACGCTGATTGGAATTTGTAATGTGGTGGGATCATCCCTGGCACGGGAAACCGATGCCGGCGTTTATACGCATGCCGGTGTTGAAATCGGGGTGGCATCCACAAAAGCATTTACGGCCCAGGTAACTGTGCTGACCATGATCGCCTTAAAACTTGCCCGGCGCAAAGGGACAATCGAGGCATCCGTTTATCGGAGTTTGGTGAAAGAACTGGCTGCTATTCCTGAAAAAGGACGCCTTATTTTAGGGGGTAACGACAAGATAAAAGGGATTGCAGAAAAATACCACAAAGCCATTAATGCACTTTATTTGGGACGCGGATATTTATTTCCGGTGGCTCTCGAAGGCGCCTTGAAATTGAAGGAGATTTCGTATGTACATGCCGAAGGTTATGCGGCAGGAGAGATGAAGCATGGCCCCATTGCCCTGGTTGACGATAACTTGCCGGTGGTTGTTGTGGCTCCGCAGGATGAGTATTACGAGAAAGTGGTAAGTAATATTCAGGAGGTGAAAGCCAGGAAGGGAAATGTGATTGCCATTGTTACCCAGGGAGACACGGCTTTGCAGGAACTGGCAAATGATGTAATCGAAATTCCGAAAACACATCCAGCCCTGGCCCCGTTGCTGTCGGTAATTCCACTGCAATTACTGGCTTACCACATTGCCCTGTTAAAAGGGTGTAATGTCGATCAGCCCCGGAATCTGGCAAAATCGGTTACGGTGGAGTGAGCAATATTCTTACTCTTATTCATTGATTAATGTGGGAGTTTTCTCGCAAAGGCGCCAAGACGCAAAGGAAATGGGTTAGGTTTTTTAGCCTTTGTGAAACTCCGTGCCTTCTTTGTGCAACTTTGTGCAATAGCCTTTTTTATTAGGCATATTGATTTATAGTTATCTCGCAAAGTCGCAAAGGAAATATAATTATGTTTTTCGTTTGAGCAGTAAAGTTGGAACATAAGAACAAAGAATACCCACTGAAAATACCACCAGGAATTTAAGATTCCCATTCCAGTCCATTCCATCCAATAAAAAGGCCATAACGATAATAAGAATATTTGCGACAACAATAAGCGACGTAACTTTTAAATGAACCTTGTATAAAGCAATTAGATGGTGGTGCACATGGTTGGTATCCGCCGAGAAAGGTGATCTTTTTTGGATGATGCGAATGGTCATTACTCTCAATGTATCGATTAAAGGAACAACAATCACTGCGAATGATAAGGCGGGAGCTGCATTTACAACATAGGGCAGAGATTTGTCGATGTTAAGTTCGTTGAACTTTACCACCATTGCCGACGCAACGATGCCGATTATTAATGACCCGGTATCTCCCATAAATAATTTATTTCTTTTGCCAAAAACATTGTAAAGGAAAAAGGCAGACAGGCTGCCTAACATAGCAAAAGCCATTATGGACAAAGGATAATTACCTGCCAGGAAAAACCAGGTTCCAAAGCAGAGTGATGCAAGCATGGCAACTCCCGATGCTAAGCCATCAACGCCATCTATCAGGTTAAAGGCATTAATGATGACCACGATGGCAAAGAGACTGATGATAATACTGGTAAAATAGTTGATTTCATAAATGCCTAAAATGCCATGCAAGTTTGTAAAGCGTACATTTCCCAATGCAACAAGAATAACTGCGGCAAAAAACTGGATAATAAGTTTTTTACGTGCCGAAATATCCATTAAGTCGTCCCTCAGGCCTATAAAAAACATGATTGTAACGGCAGCTATAATGTATTTTAACGAGTCGAAACTAAGTCCGTCGGTGGCGATAATGGTACTCAGCACAAACCCGATAAATATTGCCACCCCACCAAGTGGAGGTAATGCTCCGGTATGGATTTTTCGTTCATTGAAATTGTCGAAAAGTTTTTTGGCTTTTGCAATTCTAAGTATAGTCGGGATTGAAATTACTACCAATGCAAAACTTATTACAAATGCTCCTGTTACAAGTATGATTTCCATGCTAATTTGTTGGGTGTTAGTTTTTAATTCCGATTTCCTTTCAAATATCAACAATCTAAACCAGATTTTGGCATCTTGAAGTTGAGAAACTGCAAATGATCAGTTTTTCAATATTAGCATTAAATCTGTTTTTAAGGAATTAACTGTTGCGGGGGTTAACTCCTGACATTAGATTACTTACAAAACTAAGGTATTATTTATTATCATGCATAGTATTATTCGAACAAAATAATTTTTTTAATAAAATTGGAACTTTTATGGTACAACTTGATACTGGTTGATTTGCTTTATTGGATTGTTAACACAAGAGCACTGTTAAATATTGTCAGCTAATTTCCAGGGGTATTCCTGGTCGTAATCTTATTCCTTATTTCTGAATTCTTTTGGGGTTAAGCCAGTTTTTTGTTTAAACAAACGATTAAAGTAATAGTCCGACTCAAAGCCAAGTGTATAGGCAATTTCCTTTTGTGTTTTATTGGTACGTAGCAGCAATTCTTTTGATCTTTCGATTTTTAAAAGCAAAAAGTATTGTAAGGGAGATGTTCCGGTTTGCTTTTTGAAATCTGCCCTGAACTTGGAATAACTCACGCCAAATTCAGAAGCAATGTCCTCCAGGTTAATGGATAGATGGATTTGTTTATACATTAACTGTTTTGTTCGCGAAACCATTGTGTTTAAGTTGTCTTCATCTCTGATTTGTTGAATATTGTATAATTCAGCCATTAGTTGCATGCAGATTCCTGAGGCAAGACGTTGATAACCAAAAGGTTCATTGTTGAATAGCCTGAATAAGGAATCGAAATAACTTAGTATCGCCGGTCGATTGCATTTTTGTATAATGGCTTGTTGGGGA
>JBFEWU010000195.1:0-8810 GCA_041546215.1 Draconibacterium sp.
ATGGTGATATTGTGAATAAAATACTGCGCGCAGGCAACAATCACGAAAAAGAATACATCGTTTCGCTTAACCGAAAAATTACTAAGGATTTTATTCGTCAGATGAGCAAAGGAGTTCCTATTCTTAATACACTTACCAAAAAATGCAAAGTTGAAAAACTTGACGATTTTACATTCCGTATTATTCTAACCCAGGGGCTAAACCGTCAAATCAGGAGAATGTGTTCGCATTTGGGTTACGAAGTCACACGTTTAAAGCGTGTTCGAATCATGAATATTTCTTTGGGAAATCTCAAGCCAGGTGATTACCGGCATTTCACAAAAAAAGAACTGGAAGAAATAAACCGGCTAACCGCCGGCTCGAGTAAAACCATGGAAGCGTCTATTGACTAGAGGAACCGGAAATAAACCTTTAAGGGCCGGATCTTGCCAAACTCTGATCACTGTATTAAAAAGAACCGGGTATGATCTGCCGGTTGACAGATCACATGCCGCAATTATTTTACATGAACAACCCGTTTTAAAACTGCTCCTTGCCAAACACACTACCGGCTTTTCTTTTCGATTTACCGTTAAGGTTAAGGGCATAACTTACTCCCAGCTCTACAATTGGCCCATATCGGTCGTATTCCACTTCCTGGTAAAATATTTGCTGGTTGCCTGCATTGAATGCCCGTGTATTTAATCCGGTTTGGTTTGATCCAAATAAATCGAGTACTCTCACCGAAAAGTCCCAGCCGCTTAGTTTTTCAGGTGTATAATTGAAAGCAGCATTACTCATCCAAAAATCATAATTTTCGCCCTGCGTTGTCACCGTTGACGAGCGCATATCAAAGTCGAGCGTAAATTTCAGCTCCTGGGTAAAAAACAAATTCATATTTCCTTTTAAACTCCAGTTGGTGCTCGCGTTGTCTTCCTTGTAACCAAACACTTCTCCCTGGGCATGGAAGTTATAAACCGATCCACCGATAAAGAATTTCGCAAACTTGCCAGCTGTTAGGTTTGCATTTAGTTCAGCGCCCAGAGCCTCAACATTTCCTGAGTTCGTATAACTGCGAATCAACACATTTTCCTCCTCATACACTGTATTCACTCTAAAAATAGCATTATCTGTTCCGCGATAAAAACCGGTTAAAGTAAAACTCTGTTCCCCCAGCTTCTTATCCAGCGAAAATTCGAAATTGCTTAAATATTCAGGCTCCAGTTCCGGATCACCGACCAGGTAAACCTCGTAGTGACGGCGATATAAAAATGGCGCCATATTTTTGGTTGGCGGACGGTTAATCCTTCGGCTGGCAGCCAAGGTCAATACATTTTTGGGATTTAAACTGTACTGCATGTGCAGGGTTGGAAACCAATCTAACTGCTGCACCTTGTATTCGGTCTGAGAAGGACGCTCAAAAATATCAACGTAATCCGGATTCCCGATTTCCAAAAGCTGGTCGGTATACTCCAGACGCAAACCTGCAATCAGGCTAAAATCGCCGAATGTTCCGGAATAATCCATATAACCGGCATAAATTGCCCGCGACAATTCAACATCGTTGTTAAACTTGCTGCTGCTACCCCACTGCCCGCTTGCGATATTTAATGTGTCGTAATTATAACCGCCTTCCTGCTTCACAAACTGGGGTTGAAATCCAATTCCCAATTTACTTTCATTATCGTATTTTTTTTCGTATTCTATTGAAGTACGGAAACCATTTAAGGGCGTATTATCCGTTTGCTTAAAATGCCTTAACTTATTTTCTGCCTCATCCGCTGGTTTATTGAAAGCATAATCTTCGTTATCCAACGCTCGACTCAATTCCGAATGCTCGTAAAGCAAGGATAATTTCACCTGCGAGTTATTTTCAAACTGCTGGGTAAGATCCATATTGGTCGTATGAAATTTCCCGTAACGATTATCGGTATTCGGATTGTATATCCAATGGTTTTTGGTATCGATACCTGGAATAGGATTCTTATCCACATCACCATAAAAATTATTGTACACATAAAATGCTGAACGACCTTCGGTACGGTTCCCATAATAATAGGATGCCGAAACCATACTCATTTCTGAAAGCTGATAATCAATTCCGAAATTGGCAGAATAATTCTCATACCACTCAGGCCGCTCACCATCGGCAACCATGTGGTAATATGATCCATTCTCTTGCAACAGCCGCGCATCACCAACACGCAAACCATTCACATTTTTATAGTTGTAGTTGGTTCCGCCGTAGAGTGTTAAATCTTCTTTTATGTACACCAAATTTAAACCACCTCCGTAACGATGATCTTTTAATTGGTATCCACTGTATTTATCTGTTTTATTTCCCCAGGGCGCTCCTCCGTCTAAAGTATTCACCGAAATCGATAATCCATCGGCTCCTTTCTTCCTGGTAGAAATATTTATGATTCCACCTTTTCCCTGCGCATCGTAACGGGCAGTCGGAACCGTAATTATATCTATATTTTCAATGTTCCCGGCAGCTATCTGGTTCAGCAAAACAGAAGCTTCCATTTGTGTTGGCTTGCCATTTAAATACACCATAAAGTCGCTTGTACCACGTAGCGATACTTTCCCGTCGGGGCTCACCGAAACCGATGGTAATTTATTTAAAACATCAACGGCAGTTCCGCCACTGGCCGTTTCAAAATCACTGGCCCGGTACGTTTGGCGATCAATCTTTTTAGATGTTGAATTTGCCATTCCCGTCACTTCAACGCCTTCAAGCTCAACCGAAGACGGAGCAATGGCCACTTCTTCCATGTTAACATGCGATTTTTGTTCAGATATTACAATTGAATTTAAAGTGGCAGCTTTATATCCAATAAATGACACGACCACTTTATAGTTGCCTGATTCAAGGTTTTCAACTTTAAATTTTCCTTTATCAGTCGAAACAGTTCCTCCGACAAGATTTTCGGAATTTTCCTGAAATACAGAAACGCTTGCGAAAGGAATTCTCTCCCCCGATTCCCCATCCGTCACAACTCCTGATATACTCCCCTTTTGCGCTAAAGTGTTCAATAAAAACAAAAGAAATATCCCTGTAAAAACTAATTTATTAATTCGCATTTTTTAATTGATTCATGTAATTTTTAAAACATCAAAACAGCCAACAAAAGTAAAAGTTCAGACCGATTTAAAGGTTTGCTACCCCTTATTTAGAATCAAAGTTAAATTATGGTTTCCTGCGCTTCACCATTTCGAACATTGGTTTGATAAACTTATTTTAACTGTATGGGGAAAAATCGTGTATTTTAACGGCTAATAAAATTAAAACCATGAAATACTTTTTATCATTCGCTCTCCTATTTCTTTCCTTTGCCCTTTTTGCTCAAAATGTCGACCCGGAAAAACTGGAACAAAACACATGCCTGGTTTAGTTTTGGTACAGTTAAATTTAACATAACGAACTACCTGGAAAATCAACCCTATTCAGCAGGTAATCCGTCCGTCGGCTGACGGACACCAGTTGAACTCCTTACCTGGCATAAACCGTTCTTCCTTTCAGCTTTGAGCTTTGAGCTTTAAACCTTGAACTTTAAACCAATGGCAATACTTGATATATTTCAACAATAAGAAATAATCGTTCTTCAAACATGCATTACTCAAAATTATTGTAACTTCAATTTTCAAAAGGGAAACAAACATGAAACTCAGTTCACGCATGCGATTTCTGGTAAAAAACGGGGCAAAAGGCATGGCCTGGCTGATACTTATCCTTGCTGCCTATGTTCTCCTAAAAGAAGTTGTATTGTCACGTGCTCCCGATGCCTGGGTAAAACAAATTTATGCCCGTCCCATCCTGGTTTACTTCGTGTATTGCCTCTCCGAATTCTTCTTCGGCATTTTTCCACCCGAGTTATTTATGATATGGGCCATAAATAAAGATACCATTGCACACTATTTCTTGAATGTTGCCTTTTTTGCAATGGTTTCCTATGTTATGGGTTATGCTACCTTTTTAATTGGTCGTTTTATTCACAACCGATCTTCGTTCAAATATTTTCAGAAAACCATGTTGAAAGAATGGTGGCCACAACTAAAAAAATATGGTCTTTTCCTGATTATTGTAGCCGCATTAACCCCCATACCCTGGTCTGCGGTAAGCTTACTGGTCGGTTCAGCCGGTTATCCTTCAAAACGTTACCTTAAATACGCACTATTTCGCTTACTCAGGTTTGCCGTTTACGGCTACATCATTTACCAGACTCATTTATTTTAATACGCGCCAAAAACATAGTTTCATCTCTTTTGTTATTAAACTAAAACTAGATAATAAAATTCGGAATGTATGTTTGAGCGTTTTAAAAAGAAATGGGATATTAAAAGTAATTTTCAACTGCTTGTAATTCTGGTGGTTTTTTCCGTTACCGGGAGCCTGTCACTCCATGTTCGCAAGGGAGCCTTCTTATTACTTGGAATTAATTCAGAAACTGAACTCTGGCTGCGCACATTATTGTACATATTGATCATCTTCCCGGCTTATTATATCCTGCTGCTTGTTGTCGGATTTTTGTTCGGACAATTTAAGTTTGCCTGGAAATTCGAGAAAAAAATGCTTGGTAGATTTAAGTTCAAAAAACAATGAAGAATCTGATATTATTGATATTTATTTTTTATTCAACAACAATCATGAGTAAAGAACTGGAAAAAGCCACATTGGGGGGAGGATGCTTTTGGTGTACCGAAGCGGTGTACCTGGAATTAAAAGGAGTAGTTGATGTAAAGCCTGGCTACAGTGGTGGACACGTAAAAAATCCAAGCTATAAAGAAGTTTGTGCAGAAACTACTGGCCATGCCGAAGTTGTTCAACTAACTTTCGATCCTGAGCTTGTCTCTTACTCTCAAATTTTGGAAGTTTTTTTTATGACTCATGATCCAACAACTTTAAACCGCCAGGGAAATGATGTGGGAACACAGTACCGATCCGTCGTTTTTTTTCATTCCGAAGAACAAAAAGAGGTGGCAGAAAAAGTAATTCAGCTTTTCAATGAAGAAAAAGTATATAGTAAACCTATTGTTACTGAAATCACCGAGTTTGATAAATTCTATATGGCTGAAGATTACCACATTAACTATTTTTCAAGAAATAAAACACAGGGATATTGCCAGTTTGTAATTGCTCCGAAAATAGAGAAGTTTCGCAAAATTTTCAAGGACCAACTTAAGTAGTTAGCGTTTTAGCCTAAGTCGCTGTTTTCATGAAAAATATTGAAGCTCATCACAACCTAATAGAAAATCCAGACATTCACTTTACTGAAGCACTGCATTATATAGAGTGATGATAATGTTTTGTTTGTGATGCCTCACGAGGTCAGAATGCCTGGATCATAAAAAATAAGGGTATTACATCTATAAAAAACTTAATATTATAATTTCGTCGTCTTCGTTCCACCTTTTAAAAAAAGCTGCAATCAAATATGATTGAAAAAAATGACTTCCGAAAGTATTCCAGCGTTCCATTATTCCAAATGAAATAATTAAATTTTTGAATCGAATTGAACGCAAATTTGCCTTCAATGAGACATAAATAAAAACTCTGTCATGCTTAGCTTCCCTCAATCATTGCCTTGAAATCGACTAAGCACTAACTGTATCAATGGTATTTAAATCGACACTATCCAAGGCCACAGGCCCGTCAAATTTTTCGGTGTGAAAACAAAATCCAGACATTCACCTTTCTGAGGCTTTGCATTATTCAGGGCAGTAATAATGTATGATATGTGGAGCCTCTTGAAATTAGAACGCCTGGATTATAAAATGTAAGGAGGTATTATTTTGATCAATAAATAGTTTAAGTGTATTCTATCCTCCATTGAAAAATAATTACACTCAAAAATGTATCAAATATGTGGTATTCAAAAGCTTTCCAGCATTCCATTATTCCAAATGAAATAACTAACCTTTGTAATGGGCTGAATGGATAATGCAATGACCACATAAAAACAAAACCCAGACATTCTCTTTTCAGAAGCCCCGCATTACTCATACAGAAATAATGCTTTGTTTGTCGTACTTCAGAAAGTTAGAATGCCTGGATTAAAAAATGCAAGGAGGCATAACACTGATGAAAAAACTACTAACGTCATTATTTAATTGTCTTCAAGCCCCCTTTGGAAGAACGTTACCTTAAAATTGGATGAAAAATATCACATCCAAAAGCTTTCCAGCATTTCATTATTCCAAATGAAATAATTGAACGTTGTACCATGATTGAAGTCTGATTCGCCACTAGATCCGCAAAAATTTTCTACAGCGGTACCGAAAGCCTATGTCGATCTCAATAAGGTACATCCATTGAATCAACAGGATCTTATCGGGTCACCAACCATCAATCCCGACTTGAAAAACAAAATCCAGACATTCTCTTTTCGGAAGCTCTGCATTAATCATGGAGAAATAATGCTGTTTGTGGTGCTTCATGAAATTTGAACGCCTGGATTAATAAACCTAAGGAGATGTAGTTATAATCCACAAGAATGGAATCACTTAATTGTTTTCATAACTCTCGTGAAAAACGCTGTATCAAAAATGGATTAAATATCTTGTATCCAAAAATTTTCTATTGTTCCATTATTCCAATTGGAATAAGTAACCTTTGCAATAGTGATAAGTGACAGAATTTGGATTCTGATGAAGGATGTTCAGGAACTAAGAAGGCATGGAATCGATGTATTCTTTTGGGGTTTTCCCGGTATATTGTTTAAACTCACGGTAAAAAGAGGCTTTGGAACGGAATCCTACAGTTTCAAAAATTTCATCGATATGCAACTGCTTCTTATCTGTGGCAGTAATTTTGGCTATTGCACTCCTGACTCTTTCCTGATTCAGACGGGCACAAAAGCTTTGCCCGCTTACTGACATAGATAATGAATTAATCATGTCACGTGGATAATCGAATTCAACCGCAAATGTTCCCACGTTAAATGCAGGTTCAAAATGCCTTTCGTCATCAATCAGCGTTTTAAAATCATTAATGAATTTTTCCCGTTGCTTTTCTGTAATCGCCTCATAATTAGCCTTTTTAAGCTGAACACCAGTACTGTCTGGGTTGCAAATAAACATATTACACCCTGTTTTTTCTTCCTTCCTTGTCCAGTTGTGTACAATCAGAAAAACAGCAACAACAACCAGAACAAGAAGTAGTATTCCCAGTAAAAAATCGGAAAGTACATTTTTTATTGGCCGATGGCTCGCAATTACAAAATAGTTTTTCTTTCCCCAGCTATCCATGGTGATTACTTTCCAGCAATTAATATTCCCGCCTGACAGGAAAAAATATTTACGTGCAATCTTAATCCCTTCTTTGTTTCGGTACTCCTGTTCCAGGCGTTCGCAAAAAGAACAGCGTTGATGGGGAGTGCAATTGCCTGAATCATTGCAAAAACAACATACATGACCTATTTCATCAACCATCAAAACGGATGATTCTTTTACCGTTGGGCCAAAAAAACTATAAACACCTTCAAGCGATACATCTACCTTTAATCCCAGGTAATGATTTCCGGACAGGCTTACCAGGTGGCTTACACTGAAATAATGCAGGTCGGTAAGACTATCTTCTTTCAGGTAACTACAGTAGTAAGGCTGACCGGATTCCAGGGTCTCCAATAGCCAGCGTGTACTTACCAGAGTTGAATCGGTAATGGAATCACCATCAAAAACGATGATTGCATTTTCATCTACATTAATGGGGGTAAACTGAAGCGTTGAATTGTGTTTTGAAAGTTCTTTCTTCAGAAAATTGTTATTGTTCAAACGTATTAATTCCTCTACTTCGTTTTTCGTGGCAATGGAAATACTTCTTAAATATTGCAGAGATTTCAGGTAGCTGACAAACTGCTTACCTTTCATATAGTCCTGCTCCGAGAATGTTTTATATTTTGATTTTTCCAGAATCTCAAGTTTTAGGAATTCCAAGTCAAGAACAATCCGTTCTCCGAGAATATTAGCCCTGCGGACAACTTCCTCTTCAATAAAATTCAGTCTTACTGAAGATTGTTTATCATGAAACCGGACGATAATACCAAGTTGTACCAGAAAACAGATTACAAGTACAATTCCGGCAATAATTTTTCCTCTCCTGCCTGAAGATCTTGATTTCATTTTATTTGGGCTTTTTTCAAAAGTTCTTGTTATTACCGGCGGATCTGAAAAAGGTGACACGTATGGAAACAAAAGATGCGATGATCAGCACCAGGCCGGGATCGAAGAAATAAATAGTTCATTATGGTTAATTCTAATGGTTTTAAAAAATTCCCGAACAAAATTCAACTAAAAAAGTTCAATGGAAAACAACCAACGGGAGACCGGCCTCTGCTCCATTCATTCCTGCTCAGAGCCTGGATGCAAATCCGTGTTTTATGTTTCTCCTGCTGACTACCTTTTTTCCATAATTACCTCACAACAGAGCTTGCAAATAATGAAGCGAAAATTAGCTTCCAGCGAAACATGCTCCGGGGAACCAATCGTAAGAGATTCGAGTAAAGAAAAGTATTGTTTAGGATCTTTGAGCATAATTTTTTATTCCGTTGTTCCATTTGGAATAATGGAATTCTGAAACGGAACGTTTACAAATAAGACGAGCATGGTCTGACCAACATAAAAGGTTATGCTAATCCTTTGAATTGACAACAATGACAAAAAAAAAAAACGTTCTCCACTCACTGCGTTCGCGTTGTCGGGTTGTCAGGTTATCATGGTAAAGACCAAGCAAAAACAAGGATAACGGAAAAGACCGAAGTCCGAAGACCGAAGACCGAAGACGCTCAAAGCTCAAAGGAAGAACGAAGACCGAAGACGGTAGTCAAAAG
>JBFEWU010000225.1:0-7882 GCA_041546215.1 Draconibacterium sp.
AAAACGTTTTTACAAAACGCATTATAAAAGCCTTACAGTTGCGTAGCGAATTACACGCAAGATGCCTGGCCTTAAATATTCCTCTTCCCAAAGAACTTCCTGCAATTGCTACATGGAAGGCAAGTTCGGTTGAAGAATTTGAAGCCAGGGCTGCCGAAGTTGGTATATTAAGTACTAAAAACGAAGACATTCGTTCCTTGCGAGAGTTGATCATATACGGAGTAAAAGGTTTGGCGGCCTATGCGGAACATGCCTATAACCTGGGACGCCGCAAAGATGAAATTTTCGCTTTTATGCAGCGTGCCTTGGTAGCAACTACAGAAGATTTAAGTGTTGACGAATTGGTTGCACTTACCCTGGAAACCGGTAAATTCGGAGTTGATGTAATGGCTTTGCTTGATGCAGCCAACACAAGTTCATACGGAAATCCTGAAGCCACAAACGTAAATATTGGTGTTCGTAACAATCCTGCCATTCTGATTTCGGGCCACGATTTAAAAGATATGGAAGACCTGTTGAAACAAACAGAAGGAACAGGTGTTGATGTATATACCCACAGCGAAATGTTGCCGGCTCATTACTACCCGGCTTTCAAAAAATATGAACACCTGGCTGGGAATTACGGAAATGCATGGTGGAAACAAGATACAGAGTTCGAAAGCTTTAACGGACCAATTTTGTTCACCACAAACTGCATAGTTCCGCCAAAATCGTCGGCGACTTACACCAACCGTATTTATACAACGGGAGCTTCAGGTTTAGAAGGTGCAATTCACATTCCCGATCGTGCTGATGGAGAAATGAAGGACTTTAGCCAGATTATTGAGCATGCAAAAAAATGTGTGGCTCCACAGGAAATTGAAAGCGGTGAAATTGTGGGTGGATTTGCACACGCACAGGTATTTGCTCTGGCCGACAAAATTGTTGATGCGGTTAAAAGCGGGGCCATTAAAAAATTCTTTGTAATGGCAGGTTGCGACGGACGCATGAAAAGCCGCGACTACTACACACAATTTGCAGAACAATTGCCGCAAGACACAGTCATTTTAACAGCAGGCTGTGCGAAATACCGTTACAACAAATTGCCGCTGGGCGATATTGGAGGTATTCCCCGTGTAATTGATGCCGGACAATGTAACGACTCATACTCTCTGGCAGTTATTGCATTAAAATTAAAAGAGGTTTTCGAACTGAACGACATCAACGAGTTACCTATCGCATATAACATTGCATGGTACGAGCAAAAAGCGGTAATCGTGCTTCTGGCACTGCTTCATCTGGGTGTTAAAAACATTCACTTAGGACCGACACTTCCGGCCTTCCTCTCTCCAAACGTAGCCAGTGTATTGGTTGAAAACTTCGGAATCGGAGGGGTAACAGAAGCAGATAAAGACATTGAAATGTTTATGGAAGTTACTACAATCGAATAAGTTAGACTTAGAAAAGGGATAAAGGAAAATCCTTGAGGTTTTCAAGGTTGATTTTTGGTTTTTGGAATGGCATCCACCATCTGGTGGGTGTCATTTTATTTCAGGACGACGGAAGGTCTGAATTGGGGAACAGAATCACAGTATATCCCGCTCCGGTTTTCTTTGAATTATCCCGATAGTTCCGCATAAAATTGGTTTGTCTAAGCAAAATTTTTCCAAAGCCATATCGATCTCACGTTAAATAATAAAGAATTTAATCTTCGTTAACAGGGCAATCTTGCTTTCGATTTGTGGAAATCTTAATTTTGTTCGGCTTTTAGACAGCAAAGACAAATTAAAATCATATAAATTATATAGTTATGGGTAAAATAGCCGAAAACGTAAAACCTGGTGTAGTAACCGGTTCTGACGTTCAATTTATCTTCGAAGTTGCAAAAGAGAACAAATTTGCTCTTCCTGCAGTAAACGTAGTTGGTTCATCATCAGTTAATGCAATTATGGAATGTGCAGCGCAGGTAAATGCACCTGTTATGATCCAGTTTTCGAACGGTGGTGCCGTTTTTAATGCAGGCAAAGGTCTGAAAATGGATGGCCATGAAGCTGCAATTTTAGGTGCTGTTGCCGGTGCAAAACACATTCATACTTTGGCCGAAGCTTATGGTGTACGCGTGATTCTACACACCGACCATGCGGCAAAAAAATTATTGCCCTGGATTGACGGACTACTAGATGCAAGTGAGAAAAATTTTGCAGAAACCGGAAAACCTCTGTTTAGCTCGCACATGCTTGATTTGAGTGAAGAGCCAATTGAAGAGAATATCGAAATCAGTAAAAAATACCTGGAGCGCATGGCTAAAATGGGCATGACGCTTGAAATTGAATTGGGTATAACCGGTGGAGAAGAAGATGGTGTTGACAATTCAGACGTTGATGCTTCTAAACTTTACACTCAGCCGGAGGAAGTAAACTACGCATATGAAGAGTTGAGCAAAGTTTCGCCTAACTTTACAATTGCTGCATCGTTTGGTAATGTACATGGAGTTTACAAACCGGGTAACGTAAAGCTTACTCCTAAAATTCTGGACAATTCTCAAAAATACATTGTTGAGAAACACGGTTTAGACAATGCAAAACCCGTAAACTTTGTATTTCATGGTGGCTCAGGTTCTTCTTTGGAAGAAATTCGCGAGGCCATCGATTATGGTGTAATTAAGATGAACATTGATACGGATACGCAATGGGCATATTGGGATGGTGTTCGTGCTTTCGAAGCTGCAAACCGTGATTACCTGCAAGGACAGATTGGCAATCCTGATGGTGACGACAAACCAAATAAAAAATTCTACGATCCACGGGTTTGGGTACGTAAAGCTGAAGAGTCATTAATTGCCCGTTTGAAACAAGCATTCGAAGACTTAAACGCTATCGACGTAAACTAAGAAATTTTTTAGTGAAAAATATGAAACCGTTCCTCGTTTAGGAGCGGTTTTTTTTATGCCAGAGTTTGAAGCTTCCTAATTTATAAAGCGCAAATAATGTTCGTAACGGGTAAAAATCTGTTTTACATAAGTATGCGGCTCGATACCGCGTACGTAACCATAATTTATTCCTGGCTTGCTATAGTTTTCTTCATAGCTTAGTTTTAAAATCATTTCTTCCACATTGTCGTCCCATTTCAGGGAATCAACACCTTCAAGTTTTGCCAAACGCTGTGCATCACGCACATGGCCATATCCACAGTTAAAAGCAGCCATGCAGAATTTTATTTTTTGGAGCGAATCAGGTATATCTTCAAACCTGTCCAACATTTTTTTCAGGTACTTTGTACCACCCCACAGGCTTTGATCCGGATCGGAAGTATCCTTAACCCCCAGGCTTTCGGCTGTTCTGGGCATGAGCTGTAATAAACCGTGTGCCCCTGTCCAGGAAGTGGTTTTCGGATCGAAATGCGATTCCTGATAAACCTGCGATGCCAATAAACGCCAATCCCAGCCAAGCGTTTTCGAATGGTTTTTTATAAGTTCATCGTACCTGCTTATTTTATTGTTATTGAGGCTGTAAAATTCACTGCTTTCGCGGCGCATAAAACTCTTTTCATTTTTAAAGTATTTATTATAAATCACATAATACACCGTTTCCTTCTTCATCTTTTCGATCCAGGTATTCAACTCCCTTTCCAACTCCGGCGAATTATGGCGCATGGCCCAGGCAATTCGCTGGGAGAAACTAATGGGTACATCAATGTCTAAAATGGGATAATAAGAGGCATTTATGCTGGCAATGTTATTATCAGCAACAGTGTATTTAATTTTTCCGCTGGCAACCATTTCTATAATTCTGTCGGTTGACAGGTTCCCGTCCAGCGTGTCGATATGAATTTTACCTCCAAGCTCTTCGCTAAGGTTTGCCAGTCGGTTTATATACGATGAATTTGCCCGTACCGAAACCGTGTCTCCTATCAGTTCCATGGCATCATGAATCAACGATTTCTCCAGTGCACTCCACTTTAGCTCCCGCCAGTTATCGGGTTTCTTCTGAACCAATACCTGGTGTGTCAGGTAGAGATAATCCGAAAATTTTGTACGTTCTTTTCGTTTTGTGGTTACAGTTAAGCCATGTGCAATTAAATCTACTGCACCCAAGCTCAACGCATTTTGCATCGTGTCAATATTGTTCGAAATCACAAGATTAAGCTCCACTCCCAAATGGTCTGTAAAACGTTTTAGCAATTCATATTCGTAACCCATGGGCTGACCCTTATACAAAAAGTAGCTGGTACTGCTATAGGTTGTTAAAACATTCAAAACTCCTTCCTTTTTTATATCTTCTAAATCGCGCTTAACCACCTTCGCAGTTTTTCTTTTAGTCCTTTTCTCTTTTTGAAGCGATGGATCCGAATTACAGGAAATTATAAGGGCAAAAAGAATCAGAGTAATTAAACTGAGATAACGATTTGTTATAATATTCATACGCTTAATGAAGTTAAAATTTAGTCCCAAGTTATAAAAAAAGCCTTTTAAACCTAAAACAGCAGCCCCGCCATAAGGTTTATCACAAGTTAATTCTACTGCCTTGAGAATATTTTGACTCCGTGCCCTTTGGGCAAAGCTCAAAGTTCAAAGCTGAAAGGAAGAACCCTACAAGATAGGCCAGGCGCGAATGGGATTTCCCCCGTGAAATTCTCAAAGCAACAACTTCACCAGCGAACACTGATCACTAATCACTGAAAAATTCCAATATTCTGATATTCCAATACTCTGACATTCAAAATGTCTTTGCTCTTTGTTCTAATTTAACCAGTATCTGCAATAAATGGCAGGCTTTTAATCCAAAACCAAATATTAACAGAAATATTACGAGTAAAATAAAATAAATAAAAACAGTTCATTAAATTTATTTATCTTTAGGCTTAACACCCAATTATAGTTTTTATGAGTAAGCTATTGTATATTCTTTTGAGTTGTATTATGGCCGTTTTATGGAGTTCGGCTGAGTTAAAAGGGCAAGACTTTGCAGTTATCGACTCATTAAAAAAAGTAAACTCAACAGAACAAGATCCGAAGAAGATAGCCGATAACTACGCAATTATCGCCAGTAAATTTCCGCTCAACAATGTAGATAGTGCACAGTTTTACGCCAATGCCGCCCTGGAACTCTCAACTAAAATTCAGTACAAAAAGGGACAAGCCGAAGCCCATTTTCTGATCAGCTATAATTACGATTTAGTTGGCGATTACACAGCCTCCATCAAGCACATGAAACAAGCCATTCAATTGTTTATTGCTGTGGGAGATTCCAGTTATCTTTCGGGCTGTTACAATAACCTTGGGGCACTCTATTCATATGGAAGCGAACAGAAAAAAAGTCTTGAATACTTTATTAAATCGATACAAATTGGAGAAGAGTTACGGGACTCCTTTGCACTTGGCCAAAGTTACAGCAACGTTGCAGGTTTTTATGAAGACTTAAAGGAATACAGTTCGGCGCTTAAATATTTCAAAAAAGGGCTCGAAGTTGATCTTCATTATAATTATCCGGAAGACGTCGCCATCTCACAACTGGATGTTGGCTATATCAACACCAAACTGCTGCGCTACGACGATGCATTGGAAAACCTTCAAAAGGCTCAGACCTTAATGAATACTATAAAAGAACCCTTTTATCAGATTATACTGTACCAACGCCTGGCAAACTACTATAAAGAAACCCGAGATCTCAACCAGGCTGAATCGTACATTCTTAAGGCGCAAAAAATAGGTGATAGTTATGATTATCCGTTGTTAACCGCCGAAACCCTGATGATTAAAGGAGAGATCCTTCTAAAACAAGAAAAGTTCAGTAAATGCATCGACGTAGTTGACAGTGCCATAGCACAAAATATGACCATAAATTCGAAAAGTACGCTGCACGAACTGTATAAACACAAAGCCGATGCTTATTTCGGACTGGGAAAGTACAGCCGGGCTTATGAATTTTTGCTCTCATCTGAAAAAGAAAAAAAATCTTTACAATCGGAAAAAGTAGCCGAGGTTTTGAGTGAATTTGAAAAAGCCGAAGCCCTAAAGGAAGAAAGGGCACGTTTACAACTTCAGCAAGAGCTGGAAAATCAAAAAACGGAGAACACTTTGATTAAAATCCGTTCCAAGCTGTATTTTACAATTTTAATTGCTGTATTTCTTGGCATCGTTGTATTGATTGCATTCTATTTCTATCTTTTGAAACAAAATCACAACAAGCGCCTGGAGAAAAATTACCTGCTTATCAACCACCAGAAAGAACTCCTCGAAAAAAATTATACCGAATTAAAAGAAAACGAAAAACGGCTGGCAGAACTTAATGCCACCAAAGACAAATTCTTTTCGATCATCGCTCACGACCTGAAAAATCCTTTTAACACGCTGATTGGAATATCTCAGTTAATGATTCGTAATCCGGAAATAAAAGAAACAGAAGATTTTGAAGAACTGGTTCATGGAATGTTTCAAACCGCTCAATCGGGCCACAATTTACTGGAGAACTTACTGGAGTGGTCACGCTCGCAAATCGGTAACCTAAAAATTGAGCCAAAACAAATTTCATTAAATGAAATTTTTAGTTCAACTGCTTCATTTTTTCAGGAAACCGCAAGAGCAAAAGATATTTCCATTGTATTGGACAAGCTAAATGGTGAAGAGGTATATGCCGATTACAACATGGTGAATTTTATTTCCCGAAACCTGGTGAACAACGCCATAAAGTTCTCGCACAAAGGCAGTAAAATACACATTAAAGCAGAGTCCAAAGGAAGACATACCGTTGTGCATATAAAGGATCAGGGAATTGGAATGAACGAAGAAATCATTGGCAGGCTTTTTAAGGTTGAACACAGCATCCAAAAAAGTGGAACAGCCGATGAAAAGGGCAGCGGACTGGGCTTAATTTTGTGTAAGGAGTTTATTGAGAAAAACGGTGGGGAAATTTGGGTTAACAGTGAAGAAGGAAAAGGAAGCACCTTTAGCTTTAGCCTTCCTCATTCGGCAAATTAACAGGATAAAATATAAATTATGGAATTTGAAGGAAAGGAGTTTACGGCCTATAGCATTCCCACGACAAACACTAATGTGTTAATGATTGGCGCCGAAAATGGCTTTCTGGCTTGTGGTTATTTCAACATTGATGTGGCCAATAAAGTAAAAGATGTATGCGCCATTGTAACGGGAGTTAAAACACCCGACGACATGCTTGCAGCCAGGGTTGTCGCGGTTAGCAATGCAGCAGCCGAACTGGGAATCGAAGAAGGTATTACCGGGAAAGAAGCACTGCTGCTGATGTCTTAAGGAGCAAACGTTTTTTCACAAAATAGTATGATGACTGTCGGATGGCAAAAATGGAAAACCTCCCCTTAGCCCCGAAGACCCTCCTGCAAAGGACTCCCGTGTAAGGATTCCGATGGAGCATCTAATACCTTTGAAAACTTTAGATTTTAGAATGAATTTTCTTTGTTTTCGTGGGGTGAATAAATTTTCCCTGAAATATTATTTTTTGCTCATTTTTTTTGCTGTTTTTATTTGGCAAATTGCAGCCTCCTTTGCGTCAATCTTTATGAGCTTGCGTGAATCCGATTATAATGCTATCCAAATCCCACTTTTCAGGTAATATTCTACCAATTGGAGGTAAAAAAGTTCATCCTATACTTGTTTTCATAGCCTATATTTACACCTACATTGCGAGGTAAATTTTAGTGGTAAAAATTAAAATACGATCAATTCAGGATTTAAAATATTGGGTATGCTCATACTTTGCGGTATGCTGTTTACGGGGTATACAACAATACAGCCGAAAAAGGGAAAAGTGCCTTATCGTTAAAGAAGAACGAATCACAGAATAAAAATAGCTATGCTAAAAAAAATTAAATTACACCTTGGCTTTTTGCTGATTCTTACGGGATTTCAAACTCTGTACGGGCAACAAGC
>JBFEWU010000153.1:0-10583 GCA_041546215.1 Draconibacterium sp.
TATCCGTTTGCGAATAAAAACTGCTCCAATCTGAACCATTAAAAATATACGATTCGTCATTGCCCGAAGTTCCAGGTGAGTAATTGGCAATTAATTTTCCGGCATGTACTGCTAAATCTGTAAATTTACGATCTGAGTTTGGGATATCCGTATCCAGAATCCAATTGTTGTAATCGGCCAGATTTGTACCACTTGAAGGCGCCTTTAAAATTCCTTCATCGCTTGCGGCATAAATGGAGTTGTTGTAAAATTCAATATCGTTTACAGCTAAGGATGAACCTCCGTCGCCAATATAATAGGTGTCTTTAATTTCCTGTCTTTCAAGGTTGACCACAACAATGCCAAATCCGCACGATAACAAAGCTTCACTGTCTGTAAAAGTAATGTTGTTAATGGCTTTATCGGCAGTAATCGTTTTACGTTTAATATCCGATATATTTACGATTTCTGATTCATAAATAAGATCGATATTGCTGTTGGTATAAACCACAACAAGCACCTTATTTTCCTGATTGTATGCAATGCACTTTATGCCAAAATCCGATAGTTCGGTGTATTTATTTATGCTGTTATCCTGGGTGTCGTAGTAAAACAAACCACCGTTGGTTGCACAAAAAACCAGGTTTTCTCCAATGGCGACATCAACGGCATTTGTATACGATAAATAGTCTTGCCAACTTCCTTGCTCGCGTTGTGCAGAGCTGTGAATTGTCAAAACAAAACTGATAAGAAACAGAAAAAATATTCTCATGTAATTACTTGTCTTTATGCTGCGTTTTTAAAAATGCCACCAGTTTTTGGACCGCCCTGCCACGATGACTTATTTTGTTTTTGTCAGAAAGTTCCATTTCCGCAAACGAAACATCAAGTCCTTCGGGTTGAAAAATGGGATCGTACCCAAAACCGGAATCACCTCTTTTGTCCTTTAAAATTTCGCCCCTTACAATGCCCTCAAATTGGTTTTCCACACCATTAATAATCAGCGAAATTACAGTTCTAAAACGTGCTTTTCGCTGATTTATTTTAGCCAATTTTTCGAGTACCTTATCCATGTTGGCTTCAGCACTTTTTTCTTCGCCGGCATAGCGCGCCGAATAAACACCGGGCTCGCCATTAATTGCCTCTATCTCCAAACCGGTATCGTCGGCGAAACAATTGAACCCATACTTTTCAAAAACAAACATAGCTTTCTGACTGGCATTTCCTTCCAGGGTTGCTTGCTCTTCAGGTATTTCTTCGTGGCAATTAATGTCTTTTAAACTGAGCAGTTTAAATTTATCGCCCAAAATAGCCTGCAGTTCCTGTAACTTATGCTGATTGTTTGTGGCAAAAACCAATTCCATAGTTATGAATTTTGGGCAAAAATAGTGAAATGCTTGGGTTTTGTTTTGAAAGTTCACAACTTTAAAGACAAGTACAACAGAAAATGACAATAATAAGCTTTGAAGATATTAGGGATTTGTATGTGAAAGCGATGCAACGCGGAAACTCTTTTATCTTTTCAAAGTTTTCTGTTTCAAACGTCAAAAGAACACAAAGCTCTTTCAATGCAACCCATATTAACTCCTCAAACTGGTGGATCATTCCAAAAATGCGTCGAAGATGGAACCGAATGATAACAGGTTCAGAAAATAAAACCTACGAAGAATACATCAGTGAAGAAATTTTTCAGAATGGGCGACCTGTAAAAATGGTATCGATTGGTTCGGGCGTTTGCAGTCACGAACTTCGGCTGGCAGAGCTAAATCCGCACTGGCGTATTTTATGTATTGACTTTTCAGATAAACTTCTGAACAAAGCAAAACAAACTGCGGAAGAAAAGGGATTGCAAAACATTGAATTTCTGGCCAAAAATATTTACGAATATGCATTCCCCGAAAATCATTTTGACATCGTGTTTTTTCATCAATCCCTACATCATTTTAAAAATGTCCATCAATTTATAGAACGCTACGTTTACAAGGCTTTAACAACAAATGGGAAATTGATAATTAACGAATATGTGGGAGCTACGCGGCTTCAATACCCGGCATACCAGCGTAAAGCCATAAACAAGTGTTTGTCTTTGATAGACAAACCATTTCGAACCATTCATAAAACCAGGCTACGAAAAAACAAGTACTACGGTTCAGGACTATTACGAATGATTTTAGCCGATCCGTCGGAATGTATTGATTCTGAAAATATTATTCCGGCAGTTAAAAGGTTTTTTAAGGTGGTTGTTGAAAAGCCTTTTGGAGGCAATATTCTGATGAGTGTTTTAAAGGATATTTCGCATCACTTTGTTGAACCGACTCAACAGGCAGACGCAATTCTTGAGCAGTTAATCCATTTTGAAGATGAATATTTGAAAGCAAATAACAGCGATTTTATTTTTGGTGTTTATGAGAAAAAATAATTGTGTTTTACCCAGATCAGAAGGAAATTAATTCAACACTTTTCTTTGTTTCATATCATACTTGTCGCCTTCTTTTAGCAGAAAAATTGAATTTATTCGCAGGTGCACGTTTCCAGGCAATCGACAATCTGGCTAAGGATGGTATATTTCAGGTAGTAATAGGTATTTTTCCCTTCTCGCTTTGAGCATAAAACCCCTTTGTCGCGCAAAATACCCAAATGATGCGATGTGGTTGATTGTTCAATTTTAAGCAGTTCGTGAATTTCTGTAACCGTAAGCTTTTTGCCACCTTCCAAATGTTTCAGAATGGCGATACGCATTGGGTGTGCCATGGCTTTTAACATGCTGGCTGCAATTTCCAATCGCTCTATATTTAACTCCTTGATAGCTACCATATCTAACTGTTTAAGAATACAAATATATAAATATTTAAGAATGGTGATATTCAGAAGCTAACAATTTCTATGAAAACCATTTTTAAACATTTTTTCAACCGAAAAACGCTGATATTAATTGAAATTATTCTATGTTCGTTTCAGCAAATAAAACGGGCTTAACAGTACATGACAACAAAGGAAAAGATTAAAGCACCAATTAAACAGGAATTGAAGGACTTCGAGCCTTATTTCAAAAAATCGCTGCAAAGCGATATCCCTTTGTTGGGAACCATTTTAAATTATCTGTACCGGACAAAAGGAAAACAGTTACGCCCCATGTTTGTGTTTCTTTCGGCAAAACTGCATGGTGGTACAAATGAGTATTCGAAGCTGGCTGCGTGTTCGGTAGAACTTTTGCACACAGCAACTCTGGTTCACGACGACGTGGTTGACGAATCATACGAACGCCGTGGTTCGTTTTCGGTAAAGGCGCTCTGGAAAAACAAGCTGGCCGTTTTGGTTGGAGATTATATATTGGCGCGCGGATTATTGCTTCAACTGGAGCATAAGAAATACAATTTTCTTCATCTTATTTCGCGCGCGGTTCAGGACATGGCAGAAGGTGAAATTCTGCAAATGAAAAAAAGTCGCAAACTGGATATCGACGATGAAACTTATTTTGAAATCATCAGGAAAAAGACCGCTTCACTTATTGCAACCAGCATGGCCATTGGTGCAGCCTCTGCTACCGATGATAACGAAATTGTGGAGAAAATGTACCGGATTGGACAAGATGCGGGAATTGCATTCCAGATAAAAGACGATATTTTTGATTACCAATCGAAAGGAATTTTGGGTAAACCCACCGGGAACGACATAAAAGAGAAGAAAATTACCTTGCCGCTGTTACATGTTTTGAATAATGCCGGGAATTCGGAACGACGCCGGATTCTTCGCTTGATAAAACGTAGAAATAACAGTTCGCAAGTGGTAAATGAACTCATTCAGATGGTGATCGACAAAGGGGGTTTGAAACATGCTGAAATCAAGATGAATGAGTTTAAAGACAAGGCAATAAATGCCCTTCATGAATTTCCGGAATGTGAAGCCCGTGAATCGCTTGTTGAATTAATGAACTACATTTCAACGCGTAAAAAATAGCCGTTGTGCTTGCGAATATTCAGAACCCGGTTATCGCTAAAAATTAAATACTGTCCTTTAATTCCTGAAAGTTTTCCTTCAATCTCGGGCAATTTATCGAAACCCACACTTTTTATTTTTGTGGGGAATTGGTTCACCGGATACTCAATGTTCGTTACCTGGTTATCAGCCTCCATGTATTTTGAGAGTTCAGCAGGGAGCAAATCCATCACTTTTTGTTTTTCCTGAAGCAGGTCCACATCCTGTTCCACTTCATTTTTTAACATGGCCCGCCAGTTGGTTTTATCGCTAAAATATTTTTTGAGAAAAACTTCGATTACCCCTGCAATGTGCCTATTGGGTGTACAGGCCAGTTTAATGGCACAGCTGGCGCCCTGATCGATCCATCGTGTGGGAATTTGGTGATTTCGGGTAACTCCTACTTTTACCTGGTTCGAAACGGCCAGGTATACATAGTGGTCGATCAGGTCGTGTTTTTTCCCCCACTCCAAATCGCGGGCAATGCCGAACTGTGTTTTCGAAAGTTCGGGACGAATTACCGTTTCACTCGCTTCGGGAGCGGTTTGCAAACAGTTGTAACAAAATCCCTGGTTAAAGGAAGTTTTAGTTCGCTTTCCGCACGAAATACAGTTGATCTGTCCTGTAAAACTCATTCTGAGTTCCCGGCCAATTAATCCGTTCATTTCGATCTGGCTTTCACCAATGGGTAAAATGTATTCCACCGGCGTGGCCAGTTTGCTTTTCATTTTGTGTATGTTTCCTTCCAGTTGCATGGCAATTCTGTTATTAGTAACTCCTGGGTTTTATTTTCAAGTTAATGGTTAATACCCTGCAATTTATCGCAGCTACTTTAGTTTCTATAAACTTTTGTTTTTGACCGAAGACCGAAGTCGGGAGACCGAAGTTTTTAAAAAATTGTTGTATCTTTTTCTTCCGTCTTCGGACTTCTGTCTTCCGTCTAATTATATATTCATCGAATTTCATTCGAATCTCAAACCTATGTATTTCCAATGCATGTTGTTTAGTTTATATTTAGTTTTTCTAACGACGTGCAATTGCATAAACCGGGAACCCTTATAAATTCTCATCATTTGCTACACCTAAAACTCCCAGATACAGCAGTTTGGCAGCGTCTTCCATAATTTCAGGGCTAAGTACATTGGTTTTATCCATGGGGTGATGGTAATACACCGGGTAAACGGAGCCACGTGTCCAGAGTCCGAAAGTTTTTATGCCTGCACTTTCAAATACTGAAGCATCGGAACGCGGGCGACCATAGTTTTTTCGTACTTCAGAAGTTCCCATTTCGCGATGCAGGAAATTGTGGTTAGCGGCTTCGAAATGCTTAAATAATCGGGTATGTGTTTTCCCACCGGTGAGAAAAAAGCCTGTACCGTTGCCCACCATATCCAGATTGATCATCATTTTGGTTTTGGTGATGGGGAATAAGGGATTTTGGCAATAATGTTTTGCGCCGTATAATCCACATTCTTCACCTCCGATTAAAACAAACAGCACTGAACGTTTTGGTTTTACTTCCGACATTGCCAAAGCCTTTGCCGCTCCCAAAATATCAGAAATACCAGAACCATTATCCAAGGCACCCGGAAAAATTACATCGCCCATTTTTCCCTGCCCGTCAAGATGCCCTCCAATAATGATCACTTCCTGCTTTAATTCCGGGTCGGAACCCTCAATCATTCCAAGTACATTACATGATTTTGCTTCCGGGAAATATTCGGTTTCTGCTTCCATAAAAACCCGCTGTTTTTCGGGCAGGGCAAACGAAGGTGTTTTCATATCCTTCAGTTGCTTTTTCACCTCCTGGTAATCTTTCCCGGCATCATTAAAAATCGTTTCAATGACCTTTGTATCAAGGTGGGCATAAACAAATCCTTCGAGATTAACTGTATTTGGATTGGCTATTTTGCTGGCATAAACCATTCCGGCTGCACCATGTTTTACTGCATTTCTGAATTTGTAACGATGGTAGGCATATGGAGTCCACTTTGCCTGAGCCGGATCGTTCCGGGTATAGGGAGTGCCACTTTCAAGAATGATAATTTTTCCTTTTACATCAACATTTTTGTAGTCGTCGTAATTCAGTTCAGGGGCGGTAATTCCATGCCCGACATAAACCAGTTGGGCCTCTATTTTACCACTTGCCGAATTCGAGCCCGGGAAATAATCTTCCGGGAAATCAAGATATGTTTTTTCTTTTTCGTTAAAATACACTACAGCTCCAAGCGACTTAACTTCCGAAAATTCATTTTTAAAATACTGGAAGTAGCTGCCGTTATTGGCAGGTTTTATTCCCCACTCCTCGAATTTTCCGGCACACCATTTTGCCGCTTCCAGATATTCAGGCGAACCCGACAAACGCCCGGCATACTTCTCTGAACTCAATTCTTCAGCATATTTCAAAAGGTCATTGCTCGAAATGGAATGAAAGGTTTTTAAGATTTTATCAGTATCGCTTTCCTGCGATAGAACAGTAAAAGAGATTAAAGCATGAACCAGGGCAATAATGTACGTTTTGGTTTTCATCCGAATATAATTATTAATGATTTTTAGCAAGGGCACAACGAATAATTCATCCTCTTTTGTGTTGGCGCCGTAAAAAAAATAACTCTGTTCTGGTCATTTCGTAGAACAATGATAAAATATTTTTCCAAAGGTAACTAAAGATTTTAACCTCCAATTTCTGCATCAATCCCCAGTTTCTGAAAAATTGACAGCGCACGGTTTTGTTCTTCTTCGGTGGGTTCTGCCATGTTAAGCTCTTTGTATTTCTCTCCAAGTTTGTTGTACTTGCTTGCGGCAATATTGTGGTAAGGAAGGATATTTACGAATGGTTTTTTGCCGGGCAGTTTCGAAATAAATTCAGCCATTTCAGTGATTGTGTTATGGTCGGAATTTACATTACGAATGAAAGGAATACGAATATTAATGTTTGCTCCGCTTTCGGTTAAAATTCTGAGGTTTTGAAGAATTAGCTTATTACTAAGCCCTGTCCATTTTTTGTGTTTTACCGGATCCATTAATTTTAAATCGAACAGAAAAAGATCCGTGTGCTTTGCCACTTCCAGTAAGGTCTCGGTCTCGGTAAAGCCACAGGTGTCAACCGTTTTGTGTAGTCCTTTTTCTTCACAGGCCTTTAGCATTTTCAATAAAAAGCCGGGATGAGCCAAAGGCTCTCCACCGGAAAAAGTCACTCCGCCGCCCGAATGGTCGATATGAATCCTTTCGCGTTCAATGATCTCAAGCAGTTCATCGACTTCGTAAGGTTGCCCCGACATTTCGATGGCTTTTGTCGGACAGACGTCGGCACATATTCCACACATTGTACAGATTTCGTAATCGGTTACAATTCCTTTTGGCGTTAGTGTAAGCGCATCTTCGGGGCACATTTTTGTACATTCCTGCGCACCAATACATTTCGATTCGGTATATAATTTCTGCATTGCCGGCGATTGGCTCTCCGGATTGTGGCACCATCTGCAACGAAGCGGACAACCCTTCATAAAGATGGTGATCCTGATGCCCGGGCCATCATTAATGGCGTAGCGTTTTATGTCGAATATTAGTGGTTTGTTCATGAGAAGTAGTGCGTATTTAGCAGTGGACTTTCATATGGACTCCATGAGCACAATTATGTACCAAAAAACTATAATTTTTCATTTTGCGTTCGGTCTATTACTTCCTGCTGCAAGTCGGCATTCATATCATTAAAATAATCGCTGTAACCGGCCATTCGCACCAACAGGTCTTTGTAATCTTCGGGACAGGCCTGTGCTGCAATAAGTGTGGCTGTATCGACAATATTGAACTGAACATGATGACCGCCCAACGAGAAATAACTGCGGATGAGATGTCCAAGTTTCTCCACATCTTTATCGCGTTTCAGCAAACTTGGCACAAAACGAAGGTTTAGCAATGTTCCGCCTGATTTTGTCTGGTCGAGCTTGCCCAACGAGCGAATAACATGGGTAGGCCCGTGTGTATCGCAGCCATGAGACGGAGAAGTACCATCGGATATGGATTTGCCGGCAAAACGTCCGTTTGGAGTTGCCCCCAGCACCAATCCAAAATAAACATGGCAGGTGGTCGACAGCATATTTAAATGGAAGCATTCACCTTTGGTATTTGGCTTTCCTTCTATGGCTGCAAGCAGGTCTTTATAAACCTGTCCGGCAATTGAATCAGCATAGGTGTCATCGTTTCCAAAAAATGGTGTTCGATTTAGAATGCGCTGACGCAGTATTTCTTCGTTTTCAAAATTATTGGCAAGTGCATTCAGCAAGGTTTTCATGCTGAATGTCTTGTTCTCAAAAACGTGCTTCTTTAGTACCGAAAGACTATCAGTTACAGTTCCCAGTCCGGTACATTGAATATAGTTGGTATTGTATCGCGGTCCACCGTTGTAGTAATCTTTTCCTTTTGAAATGCAGTCTTCAATAACCACCGAGAGGAAGGGTGCCGGTGCATAACGGGCGAACATCTGGTCGATGTAATTGCTCACCCGGATTTTTTGGTCCACAACAAAATTCAGCTGCTTTAGAAAGGCTTCGTAAAGTTCTTCGAAATTTTTAAAGCCAGGCGGATCACCGGTTTCAATTCCAGCCAGCTTTCCGGTAAGCGGATCGATACCGTTATTCAGGGTAATCTCCAGGATTTTTGGAACATTTAAATATCCGGTAAGCAAATAGGCTTCTTTTCCAAATGCTCCCACTTCAATACAACCGCTGCATCCCCCTTCACGGGCATCCTGCAGGCTTTTTCCCTGGTTCACCATTTCCTGTACATACACATCGGGATTAAAAACCGAAGGATAGCCATGCCCCTGGCGAATAAGCTTTCCTGCGGCCAGCAAAAACTCTGCAGGGGTGACTTTGGCGATATGAACCGAGTTACCGGGTTGCAGAATGTGCAGTTCTTCAATTACTTCAAGCATGAGGTAAGAGACTTCGCTGACGCCATTGCTTCCGTCGGGTATAATACCACCAATATTAATATTGGTAAAATCGTTGAAAGTTCCGCTTTCCCGGGCGGTAATTCCCACTTTCGGGGGTGCAGGATGATTATTGACTTTTATCCAAAAACAACTGATCAGTTCTTTTGCTTCTTCGCGTGTAAGTGTTCCTTCGGCCAGTTCTTTTTCATAAAACGGAGCAAGATGCTGGTCGAAATGTCCTGGATTCATGGCATCCCATCCGTTCAGTTCGGTTATGGTACCCAGGTGTACAAACCAATACATCTGAATGGCTTCCCAAATGTTTCGGGGAGCCTTAGCTGGCACCCACCGGCACACTTCAGCGATTCGTTTTAATTCTTTAGCCCTTTGCAGACTGGTCTCCCTGGCGGCCATTTCGTCGGCCAGCTTCGCATGACGTTCGGCAAAAACAATGACTGCATCGCACGAAATTTCCATCGCTTTTAACTGCTCGAGTTTTGCTGTAGCTTCCCGGTCGTTTAAGAAGTCAAGGCGCTCGATATGGTCCCTGATTTCCTGTTTATAGTCCAGCATTCCCTTTTTATAAATTGCTCCGTCTAAAGCCGTATGGCCGGGTGCGCGCTGTTCCATGAACTCGGTAAAAATTCCTGCTTCGTAGGCGAGCTGCCATTCTTCCGGTACGTGGTTGAAAATCCGTTCGCGCATGGTTCGCCCCTGCCAGTATGGGATTACTTCGCGCTCGTAGGTGTCAATATCTTCCTGAGCAATGGTGTAGCGTTGCTGCTCGCGTGTATTCAATACATGAAAATCTTCAACACTGTGACAGGTTAGTTCCGGAAAGGTAGGAACCGATTTGGGGAAAGGGCCCCGCTCAGCTACAATCAACTCATCGTCGCCAATGTAAATCGTTTTTTGTTTGCAAATTTCAAGGAAGTTCAATGCGCGCATCACCGGTTCGGAGTACTTTCCGTAGTGCTCTTTGTAGAAGCGGGTGCTTATCAAAGCTCTTTCGATGGACAAGGATTCCTGCGTTTCCACACTATGCTTTCGCAAGCGTTGGATGCGCTCATTCATCCCCGGGCCGATATTATTTTTCGGGGATTGATAAAAATTACCTTCGGCACCAGCCGGGCGTTCGGGCGTTTTTACGCTTTGTACTTTTGTAATAGTCATATCACCAAAGTTAAGTTCAACAAATAAAAGAAGAGAAAACAGGGGGTACAGTGGGAAAGTTTTACGCATACAAAATCCAGCACTCGAAAAGACACCGGTACGATACAAGAAGATTCGATATGTGTTGTTTTGCAGCCACTTGACTTGAATTATGTGGTGTAAATTTAAGAATTATTGACAGGATTCAAAAATTGATTAGTGATTAATGATATTGATTATTCAGGATTTCCGGATATTTAGATTTTCAGATTTCTGGATTAACCGAAAATTAGAATTTTGGATGTCAGAACATTCGAATGCTTGAAGATTTTGCTTAATCATTCACTAATCACTAATCAATTCGTGTTGTCTTCGGACTTCCGTCTTCGGTCTTCGGTCTTTTCCGTTGTCATAGTTGTCGTTGAAATGAGATTGTTAATTCTGTATCCGTCATACCGCTTAACCGCCGTTTACATTATTCACTAATCACTAATCATTAATCAATTTCTGGTTGTCTTCCGTCTAATTATATATTCATCGA
>JBFEWU010000400.1:0-4125 GCA_041546215.1 Draconibacterium sp.
CCTTCATTTCCACCGTGAGAATTTATTTCCCGCAATACCACCTGATCTTTTATCAATAATGGAGTTGAGGCTATTCCGGGGTATTTATAAATACCAAATAATGGATGCTCCTGAGAAGATTTCCAAATCTCATTTCCTGTTTTCAAATCCAGGCAAAAGGAAGTTACACGCATACCCGGAGATGCTACATAAACTCTATCGCCTTCAATTACTGGTCGTGCATACCATCCAAGGCCTACCGGGAATTTCCATTTTTCTCGACCATAACTAGGCCCTGGTGCTGTTGTGGCTCCATTGTTATGTTTGTTGGCCTGAAACATGGGCCATTCTGCTGACATGTCGCCACCGGTTACTTTTGTTGTTGCTTCGAAAGCAGTAAATATTGGTCCGTTTTCAACCAATTCCTTTTGAATCTTTTCCATATGTTCGAATCCTGCATCGATGGTTTGACACATTTGTTCAATGGCCTCCTGGTATGCACGGCTTTGTTTGTCATCAGCAATTGATTTTGATTTTTCGTGTCCCGTACGCATCTCAAAAAACTCAGTTGATTTATTAATCACACGTTCCAGTTGATAGTACTTCTTATCTAAATCGTAATACGAGACAGTATTGGCTCCTTGCTGTTGCAGGGCACCAAGCCACATATAGAGAATTAATTGTCGTTCTCTGAAATTTGCTTCGGTAGTTTTTTGTTCTTTTACCTCAAGCCTTCCTTTATCAATATCAGCATCTCCAGAAGTGAGTTGCTGGGCAGAAAGGCCTAAAGTGCTGATCAATATGGTGATTAATAACAATGTTCTATTTTTTAAATTCATCGTTTTTCTATTTTGATCGCATGGATCGAATGAACCAATGCTTTGTTTATAATCAGTTATTCTACACTACTAACAAGTTGTTGGTATTCTAAAGTTAAGGGATCATTCGAAGCATTCATCCATTGCAAAAGACCTCTTCTTGCTTTGGATAAAATCTCAGCATATTTTGGATCATCTATCAAGTTGATTTTACTTCCGGGATCAGTAGTCCAATCATAAAGTTCCTCTGGAATACGCTGCAGATAAAAATCGTAACGCTCTTTAACAGCCATGTTATTCAAAGAAGCCAACTTCATTGCATTAAATGAAGGATCGCCATAGGGAACAATTGCTCCCAGTTTGCCTGGCTTCACAATTTCCTCAGAATAACAGTTATTGTAGATGTATCCATATCGTCCATCGAAATAAGCTCTCATCTCCTTTTCGCGGGATAATGTCCCATATTCAGGATGATCCGAACGCTCTACCCATCCTGTTGCTTTCAGTTTATCTATGTATTCGGGATCTCTTTTTAACGCACCTCTAATTCCATCGTAATAATAAATATCATCATTTCGTAAAAATACGATTGATTCCCGCCAACTTTCAGGGATTTTATTTTTCAAAAATGGCACCAACGTTTTCCCATCCAATGAATCGGGAATTGGCAAACCAGCCAGTTCTAATACGGTAGGAGTTATATCCATTAATGAAATCAGGTGTTCATTTTCGGTGCCAGGTTCCTGAATGAGTTCAGGCCATTTCATCAATAACGGAGTTCGATTACTTTGATAATAACAGTCGAACTTAGCAAACGGGAAAGGCATGCCATTATCAGAAACAAATATTACAAGGGTTGATGATTCTTTGTCTAAATCCTCCAAAACCTTTAAGCATTCACCAACCCAGTCATCAAGTCGCCTTACCGAAGATGCATATTTAGCCAAATCCTTCCGTATGCCCGGGAGATCGGGTAACATTGGCGGTACGGTAAGCTCTTCGGGTTTATAAATCCTTGAAGGTTCAGGTATATTTAAATCTTCATCACCCCAATACCAACTTCCTTTGCGGATAGGGTCTCCGTGAAACGGGCGATGTGGATCGGCTGAGTTAACCATCATGAAAAATGGTTTTTTCTGATCATCTGCGTCGTGAATAAAATTGCGTAATGCCACTGCCATTGCCCCTGGATTACGCCCTACTGCACCATCAGGTTCATTTAGTCCGAGTTTTTCATTATTATATGCCCAGTTGAAGCATTCAAGTGGCAACAGATGATGTTCTTTGTGAATAATCCCGGTTAAGTACCCGGCATCACCTAACAAAGAAGGCAATGTTTGCGTTCCATCCGCCATGGGAAAAAAGCCTGCCGAACCGTAATGATTTGGCAGCAAGCCCGACAACATAGACTGACGTGAAGGCTGGCAAACCGATACCGTTACAAAAGCATTACCGAACACAAAGCCTTCACTGGCCAAACGATCGATATTCGGAGTAACATCAGGAGCTACACCGCCAGCATAACCGGGGCTGTCGTAATTCATATCATCGGCGACAATCAACAAAACATTGGGTCTTGAAGTCTGGGAATGAACACTGCTGTAAATGAATAACGCTGCAATAGCAAAAAACAGTTTAACTACCAATTGATTTCGATGTATCATCCGTGCTATATTTAGTTATCTATGATAAAATAGAATCCAGAATTAAAACTGATCAAAGTCGCTTATGCAAATTGTGATACTATCTATTTACGAACTCCTTTAATTATTGTTAATGGATATATCTATTTTGTATTTAAGCGTTCCGAACCCAATTCTCTAATTCGATCGAGAGTTTGTTTTAGATCTTCATATATTTTGGGGTACTCCTCAATACAATTTTTAGTTTCTGACATATCTGTGTCTAAGTTGTACAGCTGCGGCCTAAGTTGATCTGCCAAGTATTTTTTAGCACCATCAGATAAATCTTGAGTTGCCTCACCTTCGATATATTTCCAAGGTCCCTTTCTGATAGCTACAACTCCATTTACGCTATTAACCACCATGTGTGGTCGTAACGCTTTTTCGTTCCTTTTTCCAATTAGTTCGTCGTAGAAACTGTAGCTATCAGCTCCAGCCTTGTCGGGAGAAATAACTTTTCCATTGGTCAATTCCTGGATGGTTGAGAAAATATCAACCAGATTAACCATTCGGTCCGAGACTGTACCTTCCTCCACATGACCAGGCCATCGAACTACAAAAGGAACGCGAAAACCTCCTTCCCAAATGGTGTGTTTGTCTCCCTTGAAATCTCCGTCGTTATGAAATCCTGCCTCACGGGCTTGCACTTCTTCGGTCTGCCCTCTATCTCCACCATTATCGCTGGTGAAAATCACAATGGTATTATCAAGTACACCGGCATAAGCAAGTGCATCCATAATTTCGCCAACAGAATGATCCATGTCGTGTATATAATCTCCGTATGGGCCACAAGTACTACTACCGCGAAGTTTTTCTGACGGGGAAACCGGATTGTGAATGGTGATTTGCGCAAAGTAAAGGAAGAATGGTTTTTCAGGAGTTTCACGAACAGTTTTAAAAATCCACTCACGAGCTTTATCGTTCAAGTCATCTTGCACTTTTGTTGTTACCCGCTGCGGGGCATCGTATCCATGGTAAGGTTGATTCTTATAGGAACTTCTTCCATACGGATGTTTACCAACGGAACGCAGTCCCCATATTCCTTCATTTTCAACATATACTTTTGGTAGCCAGTCGATATTGTTGGGAACCCCGAAATGGTAATCAAAACCAAGTGAACGAGGCCCAGGGACAAGAGGTTGTGCAGACAAATCTTCAACATTATATTGATTTGTATACCCCAGGTGCCATTTCCCAATTTGGGCAGTTGTATACCCTTGTTGCTTCAAATATTCAGGAAGCGTAAATAATTCATCTTCGATAAGCAATCCCCCTTCAGGCGGATTCAAAACACCATGCTTTAACCTGCCTCTCCAGGCATATCGGCCAGTTAACAGAGCATATCGGGTAGGGCTACAAACAGAAGCAGGAGTACTGGCATCGGTAAACCTCATCCCTTCCTCTGCCAGTTGATCCACATGTGGTGTACGGATAAGCGATTTAGGTGCTCCATTGCAGTTCACACTTCCATAGCCTAAATCATCAGCCAGGATTACCACAATATTCGGTTTTGATTGAGCTGAAAGAAACTCAACGATGCCAATCAACATCATTATTATAAAAATCACTTTTGCCTTTTTCATTGGTATTTGCTTTAGTTTATTGTTTTAATTTATAGGTCGCTTTTGTTTTCATTAAATTAGAAC
>JBFEWU010000516.1:0-2728 GCA_041546215.1 Draconibacterium sp.
AGAATACATTAATGATGAATAAAGGAGTGATGATTTTCTTGGGCATGCTGGCTTTGATATCGTGCCAAAAAAGAGACAAAGCAACATTTAGTCCGGTTGAGTTAAAATGTGAATACGCTGTAAATCCTTTAGGCATAGACACAGATACACCCCGTTTATCGTGGTTGTTACCTTCAAGTTCAGGAGTAAAAAAGCAAGGACACTATCAAATTTTAGTGGGAACAAATTCCTCTGAAATAGTAGAAGGTAAATCTCTGGTTTGGGATAGCGGAAAGACAGCATCAGATGCTAACCTGGTTAAATACAGTGGTGAAGAGCTACTGCCCAATACCAATTATTATTGGAGCGTAAAGGTTTGGGATGAAGAAGGTAATGAAAGTGTTTTTTCCGATGTAGCCTCTTTTCAAACCGGGTTAAAAGGTAACTGGACTGCAAAATGGATTACCGATACAGAAGATATAGATGAAAGGCGGGCTCCCTATTTCAGAAAGGAAATAACAACCAATTCGGAAGTTGCTAAAGCGACCGTTTACCTGGCTTCTGCCGGGTTGCATGAATTTTCACTAAATGGGGAAAAGGTAGGCGATGCATTTATGAACCCTATCTATACCCGTTTCGATAAAAGAGTTTTATACAATACTTATGATGTAAGCAACTTGCTTAAAACAGACAATGTAATTGATGTGGTTTTGGGTAACGGTTGGTACAACCACCAATCCACTGCGGTTTGGGATTTCGATAAAGCTCCATGGCGTGCTCGTCCACGATTCATGTTCCAAATGCATGTTGAATACAAAGATGGAAGCAAGGAAACCATCACCTCCGATAAATCGTGGCTTACCTCTTTCGGAAAAATTCAGTTAAACAGTATTTATACAGCCGAACATGTGGATAATAACCAGTCAGTGGGTGATTGGAAAAATGCCATTGAAGTTGCTTCTCCAACAGAATTGGTCAGTTCACAACAGCTGCCACCCGCTCGCAAGGTAAGGGAGTATAAGGCGGCTTCTTTCACAAAAATTGATAACAAAACCTACCTTTTCGATTTTGGTCAAAATATGTCGGGTATTACCGAGTTGAAGATTACCGGTGATAAAGGCACGGTTGTAAGGGTACAACACGGCGAACACCTTAAAGAAGGCCGTTTGTATAACAAAGGACTGGAAGTTCATTACCGACCAACCGATGATAATGACCCATTCCAAACCGATATTTATACTTTGAGTGGTGATGGAGAAGAAGTATTTTCTCCTAAGTTTAACTACAAAGGTTTTCAATATGCAGAAATTACGGCAAACAAGGATATTGAATTGAATGCAAACAGTTTGAAGGCTTATTTTACCCACAGCGATGTTGAGCCTGTGGGAAAAATTGAAACGTCCAATGAACTGATTGCCAAAATCTGGAAGGCAACAAATATGGCCTACCTGTCGAACCTTTTTGGTTATCCTACCGATTGTCCGCAGCGTGAGAAAAACGGCTGGACAGGTGATGGACACATAGCCATTGAAACCGGTCTGTTCAATTACGATGCGATAATGGTTTACGAAAAGTGGATGGATGACCACCGCGATGAACAGAAAGAAGATGGGACCTTGCCTGCTATTATTCCGACGTCAGGCTGGGGTTATACCTGGGCAAACGGCCCCGACTGGACCAGTTCGATGGTACTGGTACCCTGGAATGTATATAACTTCTATGGAGACAAACACATTTTGGAAGAGAATTACGAAAGCATGAAGGCTTATGTCAATAAAATCAGCAGTGTTGCCAAAGATAACCTAACCGACTGGGGATTGGGAGACTGGATACCCATAAAATCAAAATCAACAATGGAGTTTACTTCTTCCATTTTTTATTATACCGATGCATTGATTGTTTCGAAATCGGCAAAACTACTGGGAAAGGAAAAAGAAGCTGCAGAATTTAAAACTTTAGCAAAAAACATAAAAGCTGCCATCAACAAAAAGTATTTTGATGAAGAAAAGAATGTTTATGCTAAAGGTACACAAACAGAAATGAGCATGGCACTTTTCTGGGGGATTGTTCCTGAGGAGAACATCCAACCAGTTGCAGATAATCTGGCAAAATTGGTTATTGAAAACAACACAAAACTTGATGTGGGGCTTCTGGGCACAAAAACCATTTTGAATGCCCTGAGTCAAAACGGATATGCCCATTTGGCCTATAAACTTGCTTCATCCGATGAATTCCCGTCATGGGGATACTGGATTGCCAACGGGGCAACAACACTTTGCGAAAACTGGGAGATGTCAGCCGATAAAAACGCATCATTCAATCACATTATGTTTGGGGAGATAGGAGCCTGGTTTTACAAAGCACTGGGAGGTATCAATATTGATGAAAACAAACCCGGTTTTAAAAATATCATCCTGCAGCCGCATTTTGTGGATGACCTGGACGACATAAAGGTTAGTCATAAAAGTCCTTACGGAAATATTGTTTCAGCGTGGAAAAAAGAAAGCGGAGTAGTGAACTATACAGTTGTTATTCCACCAAACAGTACAGCGGAATTGCATTTTGATGATGCCATGAAACAGGTAACACAGAAAGATAAAGATAAGGCCTTTGATTTATCCGTGCCAATAAAGCTGGAAACCGGAAGATATGATTTTATAGTCCGGTAGAAAGAATACCTGATAATAAGCTGTGTCTTTCCATTCTATTTATTCGGATGCTGATAAACTTATACAAATGTCACAAGTAT
>JBFEWU010000424.1:0-3831 GCA_041546215.1 Draconibacterium sp.
GAAAGTGGTGTTGCCTTTGATATTGTTGAAGGGTACAAAGACGGAGCTATTAAAGCCATGATAAATCTTTAAAAGATTAGATACGATTATAAAAAAAGGGAGCTATTTGCTCAAGAGTGGTCGGAAGAAATATCCGACCACTTTTTTATGCTTTCCTATTAAAGAAGATGTCTGGATTCCCTCCACACTCTACCACGATAAGAGAAATGACCAAATCCCTTACCTCCATTTTAAACCGTCTTTTGGCCGTTTTATAGCCCAGTTTATTGCCGTGTTTATAAATCAGGATTAACATGGCAACAATTAAGGTCATATACAGCATCACTTCAATCCCATTTTCCTGTTTTCCGCACTTTCTAATTTTCCCCTCTGAACCCGTTGATTTTACTGAAATTGATTTTGAATTTGGGTGCTGCAAGGCTAAATTTGGATATGTTTATTCGAAAAAACAAAAATCGGTCAGGTAGTTATTCTGTTCAAATTGTATCTAAGGCATCGGGCAAATATAAATTGATAAAGACCATTGGCAGCGGAAAAACAGAACAAGAACTTCAGAAACTAACCTATCTGGCAAAGCAGGAATTAGAACGATTAAGCCAGCAGCCCAGGCTTTTTGTCTCGGAAATGGATTCGATTGTTGAATCGGTTTTTACAACAATGGACAATGCCAGCATACGAACAGTTGGGCCAGAATTAATCTTTGGTAGAATTTACGATTACATCGGATTTGGTTCGATAAAAGATAAGCTTTTTCGGCATTTGGTAATCTCCAGAATTGCTTTTCCACTAAGCAAGCTCAAAACAGTTGAGTATTTATATCGGTATCAAGGTTTATCCTTGAGCATTGATTCAGTATACCGGTTCCACGACAAACTCAACAGCCAGTTAAAAGAACAGGTAGAACAAATATCCTATGCTCATACACTTCGGGTACTAAAAGGCAATATCAGTGTTGTTTTTTATGATATGACAACCCTTTACTTTGAAGCCAGCGATGAAGATGATTTACGAAAGACAGGATTTAGCAAGGATGGAAAACATCAAAAGCCACAAATATTTTTAGGACTTTTGGTTGGACTTGGGGGTTATGCTATTGGCTACGATATTTTTGAAGGGAATATCTATGAAGGACACACATTGCTCCCTTTTATTGAAAAAACAGCATTAAAATTTAATCTGAACAAACCAATAGTGGTGGCAGATGCAGGTCTGTTGTCAAATAATAACATCAAGGCTTTAATGGACAAAGGCTATGAATTTATTATCGGGGCAAGAATAAAAAATGAAACAGAAAAAGTCAAAAAACAATTATTGAAAAATAAGCTAAAAGATGGACAGATAATCTCTATTCCTAAAAGTGATGGAACTAAACTCATTGTTAACTATTCAAACAAGCGAGCCAATAAAGACGAATACAATCGCAAAAGAGGATTAAACCGCCTGGAAAAACAGATTAAGAAAGGAAAATTAACCAAATCCAATATCAACAACCGGGGCTATAATAAATACCTAAAAATGGAGGGGGATGTTTCAATTGAAATTGATTATGGAAAATTTAATAACGATGGGATTTGGGATGGGTTAAAAGGATACGTAACCAACTCGAAACTAAATAAAAAGGAAATCATAGACAATTATAAAAATCTCTGGCATATCGAAAGGGCATTTAGGATGTCAAAAACAGACTTAAAAATCAGGCCCATTTATCACAGGCTTAGAGATAGAATTGAAGCACATATTTGTATCTCGTTTACCGCCTACACAATCTATAAAGAATTAGAAAGAGCACTAAAACTGGAGAAATCTGAATTGTCTGTAAAAAAATCAGCAGAACTAACCCAAAACATGTACCAAGTGAAATTTACACTTCCAGAATCAAAGCATACAAAATCGAAACTTCTGAGAATGGATGACCTCCAATCTGAATTATACCAAATTGTGATGAAATATTTTTAGGGTGCTGCAAAACTGAAAACAAGAGGATTAACATGGCAACAATTAAGGTCATATACAGCATCACTTCAATCCCATTTTTATTCAATGATATTAAGTGACTAACATTTAATTCTTGTTTAATGAAACGGAAAAAAACTTCTATGTCCCACCGTTTCCGGTAAGCCTTTGCCAACTCTTTAGCAGTGAGTTCAAAATTGTTTGTAATAAACCAATAATATTCTTCCGGTTTTTCTTTATCCTGTACAATAATCAAACGAAAGGGCTCCTCTACCAGTTCTTCCCGGTAATGGATATTGCCTTTTTTATTTTTCACAGGCACACCTGTATAAAGATAAACCTTGCTGTCTTTTAGCAGGTTGGTTTTCCCTAAGTTTAAATCCTGTCCCTGCTTGATTAATGATTCAAGCTCAACATGTTTACGGTTCTCTTTGGCACGACAAATAAAAGTGACCTTGTCTTTACTAAACGCTTTCATGGTGCGTGCAGATTGCAGCCCCCTGTCCAGGGTATATATGTTTTCGTGACCCGATTCTTGTTTTGCATGCCGCGTTACTACTTCGGGTAAGGCAATATCTTCACTGGAGTAGGTACTGGAAGTAAAAACACTTGAAAAGCAAGGTAAAGTACCATCGAAGGCTACAGTATATTTTACGGCTTTTTTGTCGGATTGAGTATGCCTGAACCCTTCTTGCAGTTTACCTGCGGTATCGCTTACAATAGAACTGTCAACACGGATAAGGTTATATTTTTGTTGGCTTGAGCCTGAGTATAGACTTGAAAACTGTTCATAGATACACTCATAGACCTGCTTAAAATAATCTGGATTTATTTTTGACAGACGTTCTGAGATGGAACTTCTGACAACACTTTCCTGCTCATCAAGGTTAAATAAGAGTTTGAAAACGGGATCGTTAAAGGTATCCTCCAGGCTTCTTTGGCTAAGTTTCTCATTTTCGACAATACCATAAAGAAGCAAGTAAAACATTTTTTTGCCATGAAGCACTTTTGAATAATAGTCAACATTTGTATTGGCCGAGAGTTTTGCTAATAGTGCTTCAGGAATAAACTCCAATAAGTGATTTACGCCAATTTTATGGTCTTTGTTCATTGTGCAGTAGATTGATTAATAGACGTCAAGAAAATGATAACGAAACAAATGAACAATCTTAAATCATTGAAAACATGACATTTATATCAACAAAGCGATGTTGGTAAAAACAAAAAAAAGTCGGAAGAAAAATCTTCCGACCACTCTTGGCTCCAAAGGCACCTTTTTTATTTTTGCGATTTTTATTTCAAACTTTACTTTTGTAGAACTTAATTTTTAAACCAAAAAGCAATGGGCCGTAAAAGGATTGGCAAAAAGATAAAAGAGTTTCGTGAGTTTAGAAAAATATCGCGTGAGGATTTGGCTGTTCAGGCAAATCTCGATGTTTTACAAATTGAGCAAATTGAGGAAAAGGAAATTGTCCCTTCGCTGGGGCATCTCATAAAAATCTCGCGTGCTTTTGGTGTTCGTATTGGTACTTTTCTTGATGATCAGGAGCAAATTGGTCCAGCTGTTGTGAAAGCCGGAGAAGCACAGGCGGGATTAAGTTTCTCGACCAAAAACGAGAGTAGTCGGGAACATTTAAACTTCTTCTCGCTGGCACAGGAAAAAGCAGGTCGACACATGGAGCCTTTTATCGTTGAAATAGAACCGGCAGCCGCGTCTGATTATAAACTTTCGTCGCACGAAGGCGAGGAGTTCATTTTTGTTTTGGAGGGGAAAGTTGAGATTAACTACGGAAAAGAAGTTTATCAGCTCGATAAGGGCGATACTATTTATCTCGATTCTGTGGTGGCACACAATGTACATGCTGCAGCCAATCAGTC
>JBFEWU010000155.1:0-10544 GCA_041546215.1 Draconibacterium sp.
ACAATGTCCAGGATATTTATACAAAAATTGATGCCCTTTTAGCGCAACCGATACGTCCTGTACGAAGAGATAAAATGGAAGCCTATCTGAATCATTTCGAAACGAAATGTGCAAAATCGAAAGCCATGACCGCCGAAGCCAAAAAGTATATCCCGGGAGGTGTTCAGCACAATTTGGCTTTTAACCATCCCTTTCCGCTGGTTTTTACCCGGGCCGAAGGTGCCTACTTACATGATCTCGACGGCCATACTTACATCGATTTTCTTCAGGCAGGTGGCCCAACAGTTTTGGGAAGTAATCCGCCTGTTATCAGAGATAAAATTAAAGCCTTACTTGATGATTGCGGCCCTGCAACCGGTTTGTTTCATGAGTATGAAATGAAAATTGCCGGATTCATTTGTAAACGATTCCCCGGTGTCGACAAATTCAGAATGCTGGGCAGTGGTACCGAAGCGGTAATGGCGGCCATACGTGTGGCACGTCTTTCAACCGGAAAGAAGAAAATAATAAAACTTGGTGGTGCCTACCACGGCTGGAGTGACCAAATGGTTTACGGAATGCGTATTCCCCGAACCGGACGTTTTGAGGCTCATGGCATTCCCAAATCATGCTCAAAACATACCCAGGAAGCTTTCCCCAATAGAATTAAGGCCATCGAAAAATTACTAAAACGCAATAAACTCTGTGGTGGCACGGCAGCCGTTATTGTCGAACCGGTTGGTCCTGAAAGTGGTACCCGTCCCGTTGATTTCCATTACAACCTAAAAATTCGTGAATTATGTGATAAGTATGGTGCCCTTTTAATTTTTGACGAAGTGGTAACCGCCTTCCGCATTGGAATTACCGGTGCACAGGGCTACTACAAGGTTACGCCCGACCTGACTGTTTTTGGGAAAGTAGTTGCAGGCGGATATCCTTCGGCAGGCGGACTGGGTGGACTGGACAAACACATGGCCTATTTAACGGCCGGATTGGGTGGAACGAAAAAGAAAGCGATGGTGGGGGGTACACTTGCCGCAAATCCTTTAAGTTCGGCGGCAGGTTATTATACCTTAATGGAAATTGAAAAGCAAAATGCCTGTGAAAAAGCCGGCCTGGCAGGCGACCGCCTGACAAAAGGATTGCAGCTTTTAATTGAAAAATATAATTTGCCATATGTCGCTTACAACCAGGGTTCCATATGTCATCTTGAAACAGCAGGCACTATGTTTGTGAATGTAAATATTGCAAAGCCGTGGACCGTTCCAAAGGCCTTGAAGCAAATTAAAGCACGTAAACACATGATGGAAGAAATGGGTGCAGCATATATGGCAGAGGGCCTGGTTACCATTGCCGGAAGCAGAATGTACACAAGCCTTGCAGATACTGATGCTGTGATTGATGAAGCACTGCTGAGGTTTGAAAAAGTGTTTCAGAATATCGAAGAAGTGTAAACCCGGGTATTGAATATTTACAGGAGTATGAATAAAAATATTATAATCGCTCACGATGTCGGGACCAGCGGTGTAAAATCGGCACTGGTGGACAGTGCGGGAAATATCATGAGCAATGCCACCCACGCCTATCCTTTATATACCCCACAACCCGGTTGGGCCGAACAAGATCCACTTGACTACTGGAATGCCATTGTTGCCAATTCAAAACGGCTAACTGTCAGTATCGATAAAAACCAAATCCTGGGCATCGTTTTCACCACCCAGGCGATGGGAGTTATCCCTGTTGATGAGAAGGGGAATGTGCTTCGCAGAAACATTACGTGGGTAGATGGACGGGCAGAAGAGCAGGCACGCTGGATGATGAACTTATTTGGTGGTCGTGCCGCTTTTAAATCGTTTCTGGGTATTGAAATCACCGGTAAAGATGTAATTCCCAAACTCCGCTGGCTAAAACACAACGAACCTGAGGTCTATAAAAAAGCCCATAAAGTGCTGGATGTAAATGGCTACCTGCGATTAAAAGCCACTGGCAAAATGGCTACTGAATGGTCGGGAGCCAGTTCGTGGGGTTTTAATGTCAAAAAGAAAGACTGGGAACACCTGTTTTTCAGGGCCGTAGGATTCGACCGTGAGAAACTTCCTGAACTGATACGGTCAACTGATATCGCAGGGTATCTGACGCCCGAAGCATCAAAGGAACTTGACTTGCCTACTGACATGCCGGTATTCGGAGGTTGCGACGACTCGCAAAGTGCTGCTGTTGGTGCAGGCTGTGTGCGGGATGGCGAAGTATTTGCCTACATCGGACCTGCGGCTCAAATAGGAGCTATCTGTGCAAAATCCATAAAATTTAAAAACGGAGCTGCCTGCATTCAAAGTGCCGATCCGGTTATGAATTTAATGATAGGAGTAACCGAAACAGCCGGAAATAATGTGGAATGGCTGATTCAAAAATTTTACAAAAAAGAACTCGAAGAAGTTGGAAAAGAAGGCATTTACAAAATTCTGAATCAAGAGGCTGAAAAAATCCCCGCCGGCTCCGACCACCTGATTTTTACGCCCTGGTTTCTGGGCGAGCGATGTCCGGTGAGCACAACAACTACACGCGGCACCATTTTCAATCTGGGAATGGAACATTCGCGCGGTCATTTTATCAGGGCACTTTTTGAAGGTATTGGATTTAACCTCCGCTGGATAATCGAGAACTATGAAAAGGATTTCAAGTTTCATATACCTGAATTTCGTTTTATCGGAGGGGGTTCGCAAAACGATTTGTGGATGCAAGCCGTAGCCGATATTACAGGCCGAACTGTGGTGACCACGAATCAACCCACTATGGCCGGAACAATCGGAGCAGCCATGTGTGCTTTCGTGGGAGCCGGAATTTTTACGGATTTTACAGAAGTCGATAAAATCATTTCCATAAATAAAACCTATAATCCAAATCGAAATAATAAGGCTGTTTACGATGAACTTTTCAAGAATTATAAAGATGTGTACAAAAGCCTGAAAGGGGCATACCAAAGGGCGAATATGGCCAGGTTTAATAATTAATACTGATCCCTTTTAGCGCGGGTGACCAGTATCATTCAAAACAAACGATTTAACCGGATTCGTAAAACGGAGCAAAAATTTAAATACAGCGAAACGAGCATGGTCGGTTAGCTGACCGACACAAAAGGAGATGAATATTAATCGCGCAGGCGCAGAGGCCGAGTCGAAGCATTGATTAAATAGGATTTTCGGATATTCGGATATTCAGATATTCAGACAACATGACAACCAGAATTGGAAGATTAGAATATAGGAGGATTAGAATATTAGAATGGAGGGGAAGTCCGGAGACCGAAGAAATTGATTAATGATTATTGTCTATTGATTAATGGCTCCGTGGCCCTCTGTGAGAACTCCGTGAACTCTGTGTTTAGTTGTTTTAACCACAGAGAGCACAGAGAAGACGCAGAGTTACGAAGAGGAGAAGAGCGCCAGGGGTGAGAATTGCCCACTCACTGCGTTCGCGTTGTCAGGTTCTCAAGTTATCTTTGAAATAAGAATCGACAACAATGACAATAAAATTGAACACTGAACACTGCTTACTGAACACTGATCACTGTTTACTGATCACTGCCTCTTTGTTCTTTATTCTTTGTTCTTTGCTCTAATTTGAGTAATAAATTGCAGTTTTAAACCAAAAACCAGATAATAAAATATATTCAGATGAAAATACAATTCCAAGAAGAACGAAAAGCCATGGTAGCGGCAGGACTAAAACTGGTTGAACAAGGCCTGGTTTCGCGCACCTGGGGAAACATAAGCATTAAGGTAAACGAAAACGAAATGCTCGTAACTCCCAGCGGCAAATTCTATGAAGACCTGGCTCCTGAAGATATGGTTTTAATCAACTTTAAGACCAACGAATATGACAAAAGCGGTATCAAACCATCGTCTGAATTTAAAATGCACTCGGGTATCTATAACGACCGGAAAGAGTTTAATGCCATAATCCACACCCACCAGATGAATGCGTCAACCTGTGCTGCAGCACGACGAGAAGTTCCTGCAATACTCGATGATCTGGCTCAAATTGTCGGACCTTCGGTTCGTTGTGCCGATTACGCTTTACCTTCAACGAAGAAAATTGTAAAAGCAACCGTAAAAGCCATGCGTGGCCGAAATGCGGCCCTAATGGCCAACCACGGTGCGGTTTGTGCCGGGCGTGATTTAAGTGAAGCCTTTGTGGTTTGCCAGGTGCTGGAGAAGGCATGTAAGGCATTTATCGAAGCCGAATTTTTAGGCGGCGCCAAACACATTAACAAGTTCGAGGCCTGGGCCATGCACCAGATCTATCTGAAAAAATATTCGAAAATGGCCGGGAAGAATAAGTAATGGCAATCCTTATTTAATGGCAATATCTTCAACCAATTTTGCCTGAAGCTTAAAACGTAATGTGCGTTTTATCGCTTTATCAACCGGAGCAATGATCAATTTCCCGCTTGGCCCGATTGTGCAATATTCAAAAACAATCTGCTCGGCCGGCGGCGACATTACAATGTCATTTTGTGATAACTCTTTCAAATTAGGCACATAAATCACAGTTGGCTTTTTACTGTCCGCTTCTTCTTCCCATGCACAAGCAAATTCACCGGTATCGAAATTATAGTCGTATTCTACCAATTTACCCGATACAATTTGTGGATAAGGTCTGATAATGGCATTTTTAAAATACGGATAATCATCAATATCGTGGTAAAATGCCCAGTAAGTATTGCTAAAATTGTAAGCTTCGAACAGATTCACCAAATGGCGGGCTGTTTCGATCATCTTTGTTGACTTCCCATGAAGGGCCCCCCACTCGCCAACCAATACAGGCATATTCATTCGCTGACCACTTTCAGCAATCCGTTCAAAGATAAATTCCACACGCTCGTAACTTGGATTTTCAACTTCTTTGGTGTCCACCACCAAATCGTAACCATGTGCCGCATAAGCCACATTGGGATCGCGGCTGCCATCGGGTAAATTTGTTGCCTCCAGTGCTGTTGACACCCCGGTATTCACAAAGTAGTTATGATTAAAAAACAGAATATGATTCATATCCACCTCACGAATTGCATCCGCAACTTTCTGATACATGGGCTGCAACTGTTTCTTTTCAAAATTAGCACTTAGCTCGTAAACGGCATCAACCACCTTTGAATACTTTTCTTTTGTGGCAATCAGTTCAAGTGCCTTTAAACGCGATTCTTCACTGGCCCAGGTTGCGACCAGCTCTTCTGCTGAAGGAGGTGCCTCCCCGGTGGTTTCGGCCAATACCTGTGCATAGGCCTCCAGCATTAGTGGCATCACCATTTGTGCTGCTGTTCCCATAAAAGGTTCGTTCATAATATCGTAACCTATTACGGTGGTATTATTTGCATAACGTTGGGCTATGTGTTTCCAAAGCCTGGCATAATGGTCCTGCAAACCCACACCATCAGATGCCGGAGTGTTTTTCCAGAAATTGTCAAAGCAGGTTTGAACAGCAGGGCTTATCAAGTACGAGTCACTCCAAACGGCGCCGGTAATATGCTCCTTCCCTTCATCCAGGCTTGCCCAATCCGGAGCACCATCGGAGTATTTTGCGCCAAACAAATCCTGGTGCATATCCAGGTAGACATATATTCCATTATCGGCAGCCCACTGAATACGCTTGTCGATTTCAAGCAAATATTGCTCATTATACTTTCCCGGCTCCGGCTCTAAACCGTCCCATATTATCCCAAGGCGGATGCAGTTAAATCCCCACCTTCTAAATTTCTGAAAGGTTTCAACACCTTGTGTGGGCAGATATTTTTCTTGAGGATTTTTACTGATAAAGTTGATCCCGCTGAATAGTACCTGTCGTCCTTCAGCGTCTACAAATCTCTGACCATCAACCTGGATAAAGTCCTGTTTTTTGATCGTTGCCGGTTGTTCACCACAGGCAAAAAGCAGCACCACGATTAACAGAAGAACTGAATATCGTAAAACCATCTGGAAAGTATTTTAATTAAATCGATGTTGAAAATAAGCCACCGGAGCCGGGACCCCGGCAGCTCTTATGTTCTCCCCTTATGCTATTTCATATTATTGTTTTGGAACAAATGTCAGGTGCAGCAAATAAGTTGGATAAATAAGAATATTGGATAATCCGCAAGAGGCAATGGCAATGTTTATTTCATCCGGGGTTACATTCTTTACGATGTAAAATGAATTATCAACCGGATTTTCCAACATGCCAGGAATTGCTGGATAAGTAAGATCGTAAAAACCAATATAGGACCCGGTCGACAGCTTCAGATTTAAGCGTGTATCTCCTTCTGTAAAAGAAAATGATTTTTGTTCCATAACCTGGTCACCCTCGGCAATTCCTATTTCATTTTGCGCCATGGTATTGAAGCTTTCATAACTTATTTCCCAGGAACCGTCCGAAACGGATTCGAATGGAACAATTGAAAGAGGCAATTGAAGTACATCGGGCGACATATATACATCTGTCGACATTCCGGTTTGTAAAAGTACTCCACCATAAAGTGCGCTTGCCAAAGCTTTATTATTTTTTGTATCGACCTTGTAGGTTCCGTCTCTGTAGAAAGTAAACTCATCGGGATATTCACTTTCCATTCCAAATCCGGCAAGGATATTTGCAGGGATTACATCCTGAATTAATGCCAAATTGTTATCAACATGACCAACCCCCATTTTCCCCGCACCATCGGCTTGGGTTAATACCCAGGTTTTACCGTTATCATCTGCGCCGGCAAGCATTTCTGCTATTGATGCAACAATGGTAACGTTTGCTGTCTTACTAACGGTCATCCCATTATCTCCGGTTACAGTAACACTAATAGTATAGTTTCCCGAAGCAGCATAGGTATAGTTGTGGCTTCCCACCTGAGTGGAGGACTCACCATCTCCATAATTCCATGAAAATGATGCAACATCAGTGGCTTGTACCGATATAATTACCGTATAACCATCATTCGGATCGATATCTGCCTGAAGTACAAGTGTCGGATCAGGAATAGGATCTTCACTGCTGCAAGAAGTTAAGTTATTTGCCATGAATCCGGCAACTAAAATGAAACTCAAAAAGAATAATAATTTTTTCATAATTTAAAATTTTAGAATTTGATTTAATTTTATTTCGCTTATTAGTCTTACTATCAATCCCTTACATCCCACCATACTGCATTGTCTATTTTATCTCCTCCCATACGGTCAATAGCTTCCTGCATGTTAACGCCGTTAATATTTCGTTCGGTTGTCTGAGGATACCTTAATCTTTTGGGCAGCTCTCCAGTTGTTACACCTTTCGAAAGTTCGGGCGACGTACGTTTTTGTATTTTGGGGTAACCCGTACGTCTTATATTTGACCAGGCTTCTAAATAATTGGGTACAAAAGCGATCCACATTTGATAGCCTATTTGCTCTAACTTCTCTTCGTTCGATCCCGTTAAAGCTCCCTGGGCAGAACTGGCCAGATAATCGCCAGCGTCAATATCCCACAGCTCCATGGCCCTGGTAATCCCATTTTGATACAATTCACTGGCATTCTCACTGCTCAGGTTAACAACGGCAGCTTCGGCTCGCAAAAACCATATTTCTGCAGCAGTCATAAAATACAAAGGCTGATCCTTTGCCAGAACATTTAAACTCAAAGCAGATAGATCTTTTCTTGGCCACTTATCTACTTTCACAAATTGACCGTTAAAATTCACATCGGCCTTGGCATCGCGTTCTTCGATTATGAGACCGTTTCTCATTCCCAGGTAATAATTTTCAGGATCCTGTAAATATTCCAAACGGGGATCATTTCTGTCCGTCAGCCACTTTATATAAACATCACTTAAAGTTGCCTTTGTCACTAATACCTCTAACCTTGGATCCCCTGTTTCTTTAAGCCACTCAACAAATTTTTCACTTACATTAAATTCGTAGATTCTTGACTCATGCCTTTGTCGATATAAATTATACCATGGATTATACAATGCACCGTCTTCAGAGTCCCAATGTTCTAAAGTGGCATTTTGGCTATTATCTTCTATTAATGGCTGATTCAGAGATTCAGAAATAACTCCCTCGTAAAAGGATTTGGTTTCCGGAACAAACCTTGCACGCATGGCTAGTCTTAACCTGAACGAATTGGCAAACCTCAACCATTTATCCTTGCTATTATTATATATTGGATCAGCACCGGGAAATCCATCCAGTTCAAAATTGGCACTTTTAAAAACATTTATGTCTGCATTTAATCGTTCAATCATATCGGCATAAATGTCCTTTTGTTCATCGTACTTTGGTGTAAATACACCTACTTTTCCCAAGCCCCCTTCGGAATAGGGAACATCACCAAACATATCGGTAAGTTTTGCAAAATTCAATAAGGACACAAAGTCATTTAAAGCATGTTGCACTTCATTTTCCTGCTTACCACCGGGGGCGGTTAGTTCTGCAATATCGCTGCAATACCTTATGGCATCGCGGTATATATCTCGAAAAACATCCTGGGTTACATCGCCGCGCAAATGCCCAATGTCATATGTATCTGTTGATCTGTCCCAACTTTCGGAAACTGCCAAATGAGCGTATTGAGCCCCAAAATCGCCCTGAATTCTTTGCAAACCTGTCCTGAAAGTTCCCCTTACGGCACTGGTAAATAAATACTCAGCAGGCAATTCGGTTAGCGCGTTCGGATTTTGGTTCATTTCATCCAGGCGATCCTGGCATGACTGGAACATTGGGACCACCATAAAAAGAACTATGGTTAACTTTAGTCTTATGTTCTTGTTACCTATTCGTATTGATTTCATCTTATTAAAATTGTTTGTTTACTAAGGTATAGTACGAAACTCCCCTGATAATCATTCGCCTATGCGTTTCGCCAACTGACGTGTCATGATCGTTTCATTCTATACAAATTTTGGTTACGACAATATTCTAGAAGTCCACATTAACATTGAATCCGAAACTGCGCGTTCCAGGCATTGAGTTCATTTCAATGGCAGGCCCAACATTCTGGTTGTTTAACCCTGATTCGGGATCTATATCCTTTGTTGCATTATATAAAAACATAATGTTTCGGCCTACCAACGATACTTTTGCACCACTAATAAATGTATTTTCAAACCAGTTTTTAGGTAGTTTGTATCCAAAAGCCAGTTCGCGCAAACGAACATTTGTTGCATCCATAATATAATCCGTTGGTACACGGTGTTTATCTTCACCAAGTCCCCAGCCAAGTACCATAATAACCCGGTTAAAAGGATCAATCGGAACCGTGTTCACTTCTCCGGTATTCACGTTCACACCGTCAACAACATATCCGTCTTCAATTACACCCGGTATTCTATCGCTATTTGAAGGCCCCTGATGGGTGGTATACCACTCATCCCGCCCTCTTAATGAACTGGCACCGGTTCCAAATAAATCTCGGTACAGTGAGCTATGGGAGTAATATTCTCCACCAATCTGACCATCGATCAAGAAGCTTAAATTGAAGTTTTTATACGTAATATTGTTTGACAGCCCCATCATAAAGTCCGGATTTATGTCTCCAAGTGCTACCAACTCATCCGTAGGGATGGGTAAGCCAATGTCATCCACCAAAAACTCCCCATTTGCATTTCTTCGATAGTCGTATCCATAAAGCTGGCCATAAGGTTGTCCGGGGCGCACCTCAACAAAGGCAAAGTCCATGGGAACACCTTTTAGCCGTAGAAAATCCTTCCCCTCACTTAAACTAATAACTTCTGATATATTCTTTGAAAAATTAAAAGTTACATCCCAGTTAAATCCTGAAGCGCTTGAAACAGGACTTCCATTTATCTGAAGTTCGAGCCCATGATTTTTTACCGCGCCTGCATTGTAGCTTCTGCCACTATAGCCGGTCGAGGGTGCCATTTCCACGCTCATTAACTGGTTCTCCGTTCTTGCCGAATAATACGTAAGATCAACTTCCAGCTTATTGTCTAAAAGCCCCAGGTTTGTACCCACTTCCCATGAATAGGTCATTTCCGGCTTTAAATTATAAAATGCAAGGCTGCTACTCATTCCTCCAACGGGATAGGGCAAGGATGTTGAACTAACATTGTAGTAGTTATTGGTTTGGTATGCTCCGGTATCATTCCCCACAATGGCATAAGAACCACGTAATTTACCCTTTGAAAGAAACTTTGATTTTATATCAAATAATTCGGTAAAAAGCAAACTCACATTTTCAGAATGATAAAAATAGGAGTTGGCATTGTCACGAATTTGAATGGTAGAGGTTACATCGTTACGCAGTGTAAAGTCAAAATAAATATAGTTCCTCCACGAAAAGTTACCTAGAAGATAAGCAGACCAGACTTCTTTTTCACTGAATCCTTCACCGGTATATGTTGTTTCTTTATCCAGGTTATGAATGCGATAAAAATCGGGAACCTGCCATCCTGAACCACCCTGATTGATCGATTTCCATTGGTCGTATCGGTAATTTCCTCCCAGATTAAGATCCATATTTATGGCATCAGACAATGAAGTTTTGTAAGTTAGTAATGCATCAGAGTTCCATTCAATATTATTACTCCATGAATGGCCATAATTTCC
>JBFEWU010000577.1:0-1750 GCA_041546215.1 Draconibacterium sp.
TCAGCCCAAAAGCTGAAAATCGAATTTTCATTATTTCACCCCACTGTCATCCAGCAAATGCTGAATGACATCTCCCCTAAAATTTAGGGAAGAATATATTGTACCTCGTGGCAAAGCCACAAGGAATTCTTTTGATTAAAAAATGATTCAAGCAAATTTAACCACCAAAATCAGCTTATTCAGCTTTCAAATTTCTATTTTCGCTAAAAAATTCGAAGTATGAAGCCCAGGTTATTTTTTTTCTTTACTATTTCGGTCATATTTGCAGCCTGCCAAGACACAAACTCGGAATACATTACCAATAGTGGAATGATTTATGGAACGTACTACAGCATTAAATACGAAAGTCCCACCGGAAAAGATTTTCAACAGGAAATAGATAATGAGCTGCAACGACAAACGCTGATTTTTTCGCACTACGAAAAAGAGGCAACCATTTCGAAAGTAAACAACAATATTGAAACTAAACTTGAACCGGAATTTGTTACTTGTTTTAACCGGGCCATGGAAATTTCGGAAATTACAAAGGGTGCTTTTGATATTACAGCCGGGCCCTTGATTAGTGCCTGGGGGTTTGGGCCTGAAGACCGGCAGAAAATGACCCCGGAAATCGTAGATACACTTAAAGAGCTTATCGGCTATAAAAAAATTAAACTAAGTGATGGAGTAGTGGTCAAAGAAACTCCTGAAATGAGCCTCAATATGAGTGCCATTGCCAAAGGTTACTCCTGCGATTTAGTGGGTGAGTTTTTGACTGCGTTGGGATGCGAAAATTACCTGGTTGATATTGGTGGCGAAGTGCTTGCAAAAGGGAAAAACGAAAAAGGAAAAACCTGGACAATTGGCATTCGTGAGCCCTACGAAGATCCTTTTAAAACAGAACTGAGTGCAGCCATAAAATTGGAAAACCGCGCTATGGCCACTTCGGGCAACTACCTGAATTTTTACGTCGTAGAGGGTAAAAAATATGCACACACCATCGATCCAGGTTCAGGATACCCGGTGCAGCACAGTTTATTGAGTGCAACCGTATTGGCCAACGATTGCATGACAGCAGATGCCTTTGCCACAGCTTTTATGGTCTTAGGGAAAGATATTGGTATTGAAGTTGCGCGACGGATTCCGGAATTGGAGATTTATTTTATTTATGCCGACGAGAATGGGAAAAACCAGGTTTATCGATCGGAAGGCTTTGAAGAACTGCTGCAATAAACGATAAATTTCATACAAATAATATGCGTGGATTCCGGACATAAAAAAACCGGGATTTACCGGTTTATTTATCTTGTGCTATTTTTAGTTCTTTAAATGATAGCTTCTTTCGGGCTTCATGTTGTGCTATTTTGTCCTGTGTGGTTGCACAATGTACTCCCTCTTTCTTTAAGTGTGGATTACCTCCCACATGCGTATTCGGAAATTTGCCCCCTTTTTTCAGCAAAATCTGAATGGCCATCCCAAGCATTCCCACCGCCAGTAGCGCAACCGCCAATAATATTACTTTTAGTACTCCCATCTCTGTTCCTTTCTGAATAATCCCGCCCAAAATTAAGCTTTTCTCGTGAATAAAGAAAATTCTTAAAGTTGACTATCCCCGTGGCAGAGCCAAGGTGTATTACGCCAACTTTATTTCAGCCCAAAAGCTGAAAATCGAATTTTCATTATTTCACCCCACTGTCATCCAGCAAATGCTGAATGACATCTCCCCTAAAATTTAGGGGAGAATATATTGTACCTCGTGGCAAAGCCACAA
>JBFEWU010000339.1:0-5083 GCA_041546215.1 Draconibacterium sp.
ATCATGGGGCGCAAAAGAGATTCTGTTTGTGGCTAAACCCATAGGAAGATTATCCTGAGATAGCTCAAAAACTAAAACAGTTGGTTAATAAATATCGCGAGGAAGAAAGAAGTATAACAAACATTCAAAAGCTATAAAAAATGAGTAAAAACTTACCATTAACATTTTTATTATTACTTAGTATTCTGGGATATGGCAAAGCTCAAAATGAGGCAAATATCCCAATCCCGACTCAGGCTCAGCTGGACTGGCAAAATGCAGAGCTGGTTGCTGTTTTTCATTACGACTTACATGTGTTTGACGGAGAACAATATAATCAGCAGGTGAACAGGATTACACCCATGGCCAATTATAATATATTTAATCCTGAAAAATTAAATACCGACCAATGGATAAAAGCGGCAAAAGATGCAGGCTGTAAAATAGCTATTTTAACGGCTACCCACGAAACCGGATTTGCCCTTTATCAAAGCGATGTCAATCCCTATTGCCTGAAAGCGGTGAAATGGCGCAACGGGAAAGGAGATCTTGTGAAAGATTTTGTCGAATCGTGCAGGAAATACGGGGTCAAGCCAGGTATTTATATTGGTATCCGCTGGAATTCCTTTTATGGAGTTTATGATTTTATGGTGAATGGCAACAATCAATTTACAGAAAACCGTCAGCAATATTATAACCGTATGTGTGAAGGTATGGTTGAAGAGTTAATGTCGCGTTATGGCGATTTGGCCATTGTTTGGTTCGATGGTGGTGCCCATGGGCCTGAGAAAGGAGGCCCCGATGTTTTAAGTGCCTTTGAAAAATACCAATCCAATTGTATCTTTTATCACAATACCCAGCGTGCCGATATCCGTTGGGGCGGTAGTGAAAGTGGGACAGTCCCGTATCCAAGTTGGGGAACATATCCATTCCCGTATTCTCACTCAACGAATCAGGAAGTAATTTTTAAAAATAATTTTCAGCTATTAAAAGAAGGTGATCCGGAAGGTAAGTATTATATGCCGGCCATGAGCGATGCTCCCCTGCGAGGGTACAATGGCCGGCACGAATGGTTTTGGGAACCCGGCGATGAAGAACATGTTTTTCCTTTAGATCATTTGGTCAACATGTATTATAATTCTGTTGGGCACAACTCGTCTCTTATTTTGGGATTAACACCCGATGCAAACGGTCTTATGCCCGAATCCGACGTAACACGATTAAAAGAACTGGGGAAAGAAATTACACGACGGTTTTCAAAACCAGTAGCTGTAACTTCGGGTAGTGGTGCCAAAATAATGCTTAAAATTTCCGGGAAGCAGAAAATTAATGAGGTGCTTCTAATGGAAGATATTACCAAAGGTGAACGGGTAAGAAAATTTATTATAGAAGGAAAAACCGAAAACGGATGGGAAACAATATTTAGTGGCTCATGTATTGGTCATAAATTTATTCACAGATTTGAAGAAATGAAGGTGGACAAAGTGAGGCTTAAGATACCTGAATCGAAAGGAGAACCTCAAATTCAAAACTTTCAGGTTTTTAACGTGAAGTAAAACTCAATTATGAAGAAAAGTATATTGGTGTCGGCCCTGATCTTTGCCGTCATGTTGTCTTGTTCACAGAAAAAGAAAGAGATCGATGTTTATTTAATTGGGGGTCAATCCAATGCTACCGGGCAAGGATACATGGTAAATATTCCAGACGATTTTGTAACAGATAAATCGGTCCATTTTTTCTATTCTCAAAAATTAGGAGGTGGCGGTACTGCCATGGAATGGGGCGCGCTGTGCCAGGCATCGGAAACACCCGACAAATTTGGGGTGGAATTAAGTATGGGGACAAAGTTAAAACAACAAAATCCGAAAAGAGAAGTAGCATTAATAAAACATGCTTTATCGGGCTCAAATTTGTATAACCAATGGAATCCGGGGGAAAATAAAAATGATACCACACACTTTGGCCCTGAATTTAAAAAGTTTATTAACACGGTTGAAACTGGCCTCAAAAACCTGGAAGCAAATGGATTTAAACCGAAAATTAAGGCTATGGTTTGGCAACAGGGAGAAGGCGATGCCCGGGATATTGCAGGAATGGAAAATTCGGGGAATTATGGTGAAAATCTGAATCATTTTATAAAACGAATACGGGAACAGTTGAGTGCACCAAAAATGTTGTTTGTTTATGGCTATGTGATTCCGGTGCCGCTGAAAAGATTTACCGGTCGCGAAGAAGTTCGTGAAGCACAAAAAAATGTAGACCAAAATTCAGATCACCAGTTGGCGTCAAAAGGAGCTTTCGTGGTTGAAACTGATGATTTGCCCCTGCGCTGCGATGAACCTGATTCTCCTTATCCCGACGATAAAGTTCACTTTAATACCTTTGGTGTTTTAGAGTTGGGAGAACGTTTTGCGTACAAAATATATCAGGAATTAAAATGAAGCAAATTCCGTTCGTACTCCTAATCTTTTTAGCTTAAAACTGTCTTGCAACTATATGGTTGCCTTGGGTTATGTCCGACAACATGGCTTCACAACGGAATTCGATCCTTACCATTTGGGGTGGTCCACTGACACTCCTGAACCAATTACCGGAACCGGGAGCTGGGATAATAATGCCGAACTGAATCTTTTTAATCAGGCCGGATTACCGGCATCATGTTTTCGTACGGACGAATGGAAAATTGAACAGGAAGACAATAAGGAATAACTTTTTTTTGTGATATACAATCCTTCCCGGGATGAAATAATGCATGTTTAATTGGAGGCTTATGCCTCTGAATACAAAACTAATTTCGAGTGACATGTTGCACCTGCAATGTTATTATTATTCTGTTAAGCATGCTTGGAATAGCCTCAAGGAGAGTGGTCCGTGGGGATTCATTTGCCCCAATGTATTGCCGTAAGAAGTGAAACGGAATGGTATAAATCGCAGTAAATGAAAGGTGTAGAGATTAAAATAACTGAATGAAATCAGAAAAATGAAACGAGCATAAATTTAAAGATGCTTAAATTAGCTATCGCTGATCTTCGATACACAAACAAGCATATTAAAATTTTTGCGAGATACATCGAATGCAACTGAAATAAACAATTTTAATGAGAAACGAAACAGAGAATTAATAAGTAAAATCCTCAAAAAAGTCGAGTAAAGTCTACATTTATAATTGTTTCAAAGAACGTTGTTTTATTTTTAGTGGACACTAAAGACCTCACCCATTAATATAATTCAGTGAAAAATTTTGCAAACCATCACCTCGTGGAAAAAATATTTCAAAAATACTTGTTTGCTAAATCGTATTAGCGTATATTTGTTTGCTAAATCGTATTAGCTCATAAGGTTAAGGAAGTAAATATGCCAAAACAAAAGAGAACATCAATTAAAGAATTAGCAAGCTCGCTGGGCGTATCCACTGCTTCGGTCTCTTTCGTTTTAAACGGCAAAGCGAAACAGCACCGAATTAGTGAAGAGATGGCTAAGCGGGTTATTGACAAGGCCAGGGAAATGAATTATTCTCCGAACCTGGTTGCAAAAAATTTGCGTGGAGGTAAATCCCAGCTAATTGGTGTAGTTGTTACTGATATATCCAATCCTTTTTATTCAACTATATCAAGAATCATTGAAGACAGGGCCAATGAATTGAATTATACGGTTTTGTTCAGTAGCTCTGACGAAGACCTGGAAAGTACAAAAAGACTTATACAGGTTTTAATCAATAAAGGAGTAGAAGGACTCATTGTTGTTCCTTGCGATGGTTCTAAAGAAATGATTAAAGAACTTTGCAAAGACGAGGTGCCGTTGGTTCTTGTTGATCGTCATTTCCCCGATGTGAAAGTAGGATATTCTGTTTTGGATAATTTTAAAGCAACCGAATTATTAACCCAACATTTAATTGATAATGGTTACCAGCGAATCGCGGTTATTTCATATCAAACCGAAATGAACCACATTTTGGAGCGGATTTCCGGATATGAAAATACGATGTGCAAAGCAGGTCTTGAAAAACAGATTCGCATTAGTCGGATTAATCTATCAAACACCCGATTGGAAATGTATGATACATTAAAAAGATTGTTAAAGGAAAATACTGATGCAGTTATATGCTTAACAAATATGCTTTCAGTAAACGGGATTTATTGCCTGAAACAAATGAAATTGAAAATTCCGGAAGATATTGCCTTTGCCGGATTCAACAGGAGTGATGTTTTTAATCTGCTTGAAAGTCCGATCACACATATAAGGCAGCCCTTGGAAACAATTGCTGTTGAGGCAGTTAATATAGTTGTGGATCAGATAAATAATACCGAAATTTCAGCAGCAAAAGTTTCAGTGGCCGAGCCCGAGTTAGTTATTCAAAGTTCCACACCTAAAAAATATTTGGTTCGTCATTAGGATTAGTAATTTAAACATGAACAATGGCTAAAACGATTAAGCTTAATAAATATTTCAAGTTAATGAGAGCAATAAAATTTTATAACCTGGTTGTTTTTGTGGTTTTTACCTTTTGTGCCAGGGCACAAAATGCCGATGACATTAGGGTGAAATACAACCATCCGGATTTAATAGTAAACCTTGGGACGGGGCTTTGGGGAGCACCCATTCCGCTTGATTACAACGATGACGGGCTGGTTGATATAATTATGTCGTGCCCCGATACCCCATATAAAGGATTATATTATTATCAAAACATTGGCACCGCGGAAAAGCCACTTTTCGAGGTGTCCAAAAAACTCTCCGACCGAGCTTTTAAGAATATCCAGGCTTCTTATGCAAACGGCTATTTGCATGTGTTCCGCCAGGAAATTGAATTCAAGAATTTCAAAAAAAACATTTATTCTCATCCGGATACCGTAAAGGTTGATGTTTTGCCGGCGAGCGATTTTAAAAAAGTGAGAAGCAACATGTGGAGTTATGTTGATTTTGATAACGACGGCGATTTGGACCTGATTAACGGAATTGACGATTGGTTTGAATACGGCTGGGATAATGCTTACGATGAAAACGGCATTTGGAAAAACGGCCCCCTTCGTGGCTTTGTGTATTTCATCGAAAACAAGAACGGGAAATATGTGAACAAAGGCAAAATCAGGGCTGCCGGTAAGCC
>JBFEWU010000270.1:0-6461 GCA_041546215.1 Draconibacterium sp.
AGAAAACGGAATTGAAGAAGTGGTTACTGCGCTTCATCATATTCCCAATGGTGAAATTTGGCCGGTTTCGGAAATTCAAAAAGTGAAGAACAAAATTGAATCGGCGGGTTTAGGTTGGACGGTTGTGGAAAGTTTGCCGGTTACCGAAGCCATAAAAACGGCAAGCGCTTTACGCGACCAACATATCCGGAACTACAAAAAATCCTTGAAAAATCTGGCAGAATGTGGCATTAAAACGGTGGTTTATAATTTTATGCCGGTATTGGATTGGGCACGTACCAACCTTCAATTTCAGCTCCCCGAGGGTGAGTCTATGCTTTTTGATTATCCAACTTTTGCTGCCTTCGATATTTTTATATTAAAAAGACCTGCTGCTGAACGTGATTATTCGCCTGGGTTAATCCGATCAGCCCAAAAGGTTTTTTCGGAGATGAATGCTGCAGAGGCGGAGAAGCTGGCACACAATATTATTGTTGTTACACAAGGATTTATCGACGGGGTAATTGATCCGACTATTGATGACTACAAAAAAGAATTTCTGAACCACTTAAATCGATATGCAAGCATTGACGATAAAAAGTTACGCGAAAACCTGGCTTTTTTCCTCGATGAAATTATACCGCTTGCCGAAGAACTTGGAGTCAACATGGCTATTCATCCCGACGATCCGCCATTCCCGGTTTTGGGATTGCCACGCATTTTTAGCACCCTGCAGGACTTGGAATGGCTGGAACAAATAAATCCTTCCATCAATAATGGAGTTGCCTTTTGCGCCGGTTCATTTTCTGCGAGAAAGGATAACAATGTTGTTGAAATGGCAGAGAAATTTTCACACCGGATTCATTTTGCTCATCTACGAAATACAACGGTTCTGGATGATGGCAGCTTCTATGAGTCGGGGCACAGTATTGGTGGCGTAGACATGCAGGCTCTTGTAAAAGTTCTGCAACAGGAGATGCACAACAGAAAGGGAAGCGGCCGGAAAGACATACTGATACCCATGCGCCCTGATCATGGGATAAAGGGCATGGCAGATAAAGGGTTGCATGCAAATCCGGGTTACCCCAAGTTTGGCCGTTTAAGAGGCCTGCAGGAAATCGAAGAAATTAGCCGTAGCTTATTTCAAAAGCCGTGAGCCAAACTGTACATCTTTTCTCTAAATAACAATAGCAGCGCTAAAAGTGAACTTTATCACCGCCAAGCATGATCGGTTACATCGCCAAGGTTCAACGGCTGTTAGATTATTATGAAAAGTTATCACACAAAGGAACGCAAAGAAGCACCGAGTTTCACGAAGGCTTTCCTCGAAAACCTTGATCTTTTATTGCATTTACACATCCTGTTTTTCTCTGTGTTGCTTTGTGCTTCTTTGTGTAGCTCTGTGCAATAATCCTTCAATGATTTAAGTTCACAGGGCATATTCAGTGCAACCTCATCATTCTTTGCACCTCCGCAGTTAATATGCATTTTCTATACTTATTTCCCGTTAAATTCTTTCACTGCTTCCAGCATGGATACAATGTTTTCAACCGGAACATTCGCCTGGATATTGTGAACTGTGTTGAATACAAAACCTCCATCTTTAGAGAAAATTTCGCAGTTTCGAAGAACCTGCTCGCGAACTTCCCCGGGTGTGCCAAAAGGAAGAACATGTTGTGTGTCGACTCCACCTCCCCAGAATACCAAATCGCGGCCATATTTTTCTTTTAATTTTTTAGGATCCATCCCCGCGGCATTGATCTGAACCGGATTGATGATGTCAAATCCGGCACGGATAAAGTTGTCCATAAAATTTTCAACGGCACCACATGAATGTTTGAAGGTTTTCCAGTGGGTGTTTTCGTGCACCCAGTCGTTTATTTTTTTGTAGTATGGAAGCCACATAACATCAAATTGCTCAGGCGAACAAAAGGTTGAATCCTGGGTGCCAAAATCGGTGCCGCAAACAAATATTGCATTTACCTTATTGCCAACCACTGCATAAATACGTTTTAGATTTTCAATGGCAATTTCCACCTGGCGCTCGAAGATATTCTTAATGTAATCGGGGCGCATGGCAGTACTCATGTACCACTCAGCGACATCACGTATGCCTTTGGGATTTTTCAGGTTCATCCCCGGAACAAGGGCAATATCGCCAAGTGCAGTCCCGCCAAAACCAGCAATTACTGCTTTCCCCGAATAATAAGCTTTGTCAACTTCTATCCGCCAGTGTTCAAGTTCGTCATTGCTGATCAAACCAAATTCCTCCAGATTATTTTCCACATTGAGCTCTTCTTCAACCAAGGGCTCCTGTCTTATTATGGCATCGAAAAAGTAGCTGGCTTTTGGCATCTTAGCACAAGCAGGTTCCGATGTATCTCCTTCGGGATAAATGAGCAAATCGCCATTCTCATCTTTTGTGGTGATAAAATTACGTGGAACCATCACACGTTGCCCCCAGGGTGTTTTCCATTCTTTGTAAGGCGCATGGTTATGAAATCCAAACATGTTGTTTTTTCCCCAGGCACCAATTACATCAATTCCAATGGAATCAATCAGTTCCCAGCCTACTTCGCCCAGCATCTGAAAAGGTTCGATTATCCGGATGGGTTTTCGCTGAAGACCAAAATGGCGACGTAATCTCGAAATCGTTTGTACATGGATTCCGGTTACTGCGGTTGCACCAAAATCCAATACCACGCGATCGGTTTGCTTGTGGTTAATGGTTTTAAGAAATTGTTCTCTTGAACTCATAATGAATATTTTTTTAAATGTTTATTATCTGGTTTTTGATTTAAAATCCTGCAACTCATTGCCGCTACTTAGTCAAATTAGAGCAAAGAGCAAAGAAGCAGTGTTCAGTGTTCATTTTTGTTGTCATTGTTGTCTGAATATCCGAAAATCTGAAAATCTGAATATCCTGACTAATCAATTTCAGTTGTCTTCGGTCTTTGGTCCTATATTTATTTATTTTTTGAATTTCATTTTATATTTAAACCTATGTATTTTCAATGCATGCTTTATTTTTTCCAGACTTTTAAAGTGGTGTTTTCTTTTCCTGGTATTTCAAAGGGTCCCGGCGAAGGATTTTTGATGTTCTTCTGATTTCCGAAATAGTCATTCTCAACGGTCAGTGTTGTGCCGTCGGGATTTTCGAAGCGCAACCCGGGAATAATGGCCTTACCCAATAATTCGGTATTTACTCTTTTGTTTTTCATTTTAAAAATCTCCTTGTTCAGATTAAGAGTCAAATAAATCCCTTCCTCTTTTTCTTCGATCTTAATTTTAGGATTGTACTTTAAAATCAGGGGATTGGTTTCATTTGATGAAGTTAAGGCGCCGTTTAAGTAGACATTCCCATCGATATGCATTGGAAGTGCGGTTTTTTCGTAAACTCCGAGGCCACTTTTGCTGTTTCTGGTATTTTTAGCACCGCCTACAAAAACATTGTTGAAATAGCGGTTGTCGCCACATTGGGTCGTACTTAACCCGGCCATGCCCGTAGAGTGTGGAAATTGAAAGGGTGTTTCACGGCTTTGCGGGCGAAGTTCGATGTTACCGGCGATTAAATTGTGCGCGTAAGCTCCACCTTCCGACCAATCGCGAATGGAAAGCGCGGATAATAAAATATTGTTTTCGATGAGGAATGGACCATGGTTTACTTCCACAAAAATATCGTCGGTGGTATTTTGGTAAAGTAAATTCCCCGAAACTCTTGCTCCCTGGCACATCCAGTCGAGCCACAATCCACGACCACAATTGGCGAGACGGTTATTTTTAATGGTCATGTCAATGGATGCATGAATTTTTATACCTCCCATTTCGGCCCCGGTCCACATTCTTTTTGTCCAGATATTATAAATGTCATTGCCCTCTATGGTGCTGAAGACACCTCCCATACTTCCGCAAATTCCGGTTTGTTCGCAGTTGGAAATTGTATTCTTCCGGACAATGTGCGATCCAATATTTTCTTTGCTCCAGCCTCTTGCCAAAGCACGTTTGATGGTTTCAACATACCCCTCGGCCGAGTTCTCGGAAGTATTATCATATTCATCGCCATGTTTGCCAAGTGTTATGCCCGAACATTTTGAATGGCGGATTACATTGTTTTCTATAATCCAGCCTTTGCTCCAGTTGGTGCCGATTAATCCAATTTGTTCCGCGGTTGGCGGCGCCCATTGCGTAGCAGCCTGGCTCATGTGGAAACCGCGAATGGTGATGTAATTGATATTGTTCTTGTGGGGATAGAAACAGGCTTTTCTAACGTTGATTTCCACCAGCTCCTGGTTTGGATTTGCACCTTGGAAGTTCGCGTAGATGTAGGTATTTGCATTGTCGCTTTCGCAGTACCAGGTGTAGGTGGAACCTTCCGGATCAAAATTATCTTTCACGGGCGCGGGTTTCAATACTTTTTCCAGTATAGCCATTTCCCACAATGATTTCCCGTTCAGGTACACTTCGCCGGTATGATGAATCCGGCCTTTGTCATTAAACCAGTCGCCTTTTACCAGGTCTGTGTATGGATTGTAGGCCCCGAAAAACGAATTCGGAATCGTCACTTTCCAAACATCGCCATTAAACTGCTCCCAGTTTTTGATGGTTTCAGAACCTTTTATTTCTACTTTTTCGCCCTCTGCAGCCCGGTAAACAATCCTTTCTGAATCTGATTTGCCGCCACGTGGAGGTGTAATTCGTTCCCGGTAAATTCCTTTGTGAACCGTAATGATATCACCGGCTTCTGCCATCTCCGCAGCTTTCTGTATGGTTAAAAGCGGAGCAGCAGCAGTTCCCGGATTATTATCATTGCCGGTTTTTGCGACGTGTAATTCTTTGGCAGAAACGGTCATGCTTAGTATTAGTGCAAGAAAAAATAGCTGAACTTTCATGATTATTGGTTTTAAGTTTAAAGCGAGCCCCGGTCGATTAATGAACCCGGATTAGCAATGCATTCTTTTTTATTATCAAGCACCAAACGTGCCATTCTTTTTCCCATTTCTTCAAAAGAAGTTGAAATAACTGTTATTCCATTGGCCACCACTTTTTTTAAAGGTGTATCGTTGTACGAAATAATTCCAATATCCCGACCGATTATCCATTTTCTCAAATTTGCCGTTTCCACCAAGGCCACCAAATCGTTATTGTCGATACACAGGTAGGCTGCATTTCTTTCAATATCCGACTTTTTAAGTGCTTTCTTTTTTATCTCATATATAATATTATTCTGATAACAGAATTCTTCAAAACCTTCCCGGAGCTCCATTGGAATTTCAGTTCGTAAATCACGAAAAACAAGAACCAGTTTTTCATATTTTTCAAATTTTGAGGAAAAAGGACCAAGTGCGCTGATTACATCGGAGTAAAAATCCTGGTACACGCCAACGAATTGGTTTTTGTAGAACCGGGGCCAACGGTCTAGCAAGAACAATTTGTCTACGGGAAGGGGGTTCAGCATTTCGGTAATTTTTGGGCTGTCGAAGGGTAGTACTATGTAAGCCGTGTAATTTCCAGCTGCTTCTTTGATCAGGTTTTCAAAGGTTTTTGGATTGAAATGATGGAAGAAAATATCGATGCTAACCTCGGGGCCAAATTCATTTTGGATGGCTTTGTATAAAACTTCCTTGTAGGCACTTAGTGCATCGAACAGGAGGAAAATGTGATGGGCCGACCTTATCTTCTCGCTTGTGATAAAAAATCCTTTCCCATGTACGGCATTTATAATTCCTTTTTCCTGTAATAAGCGAAATGCTTTTACCACCGTTTCGCGCGCCAGTTTGTTTTCTGTGGAAATTTGGTTGATGGATGGCAATTGAGTTTCCATCACGAATTTTCCTTCGTGAATTCCCTCAATAACCCCATCGTAAATTTGCTGGTAAAAAGGCTTTTTCAGGCTCCGGTTGATGATTAATTTCTCACTCAAAGTTAACTGTACTATACTGTACTACAAAAGTACTTTTTTGTACGAATGTTTTTACGATTTAATTCAATTTATATTGAGTCTAAATCAACAGGCGGGAGCCGTGGCACAAAATGATCTAACCCTTACATCCACTTGCTTTTAGAAGTTTCGCTATGGTACAAGAAATAGTTGTACAACTGTATGGCCAGGATTTCGTTGATGTAGGGTATGGTAATGGAGCCTGAAGCGTTCATGATTTGTAAGCTTGCCAGCGACCGGTTTTTCTGGAAGAACGTTTGCTTAAAAGCCACCGATTGAATTTTGTACAATTCCATCTGTTGCCATTTTTGCGAGATAGCTCCTTTTGAAACTCGTATTTGCTCGTTGTTAATCTTAAAATAGCTTTTCCGCAGTACTAATAAACAGTACATTCCACTTACCGGCAACCATAAAATTGCTGCCAGCCAAAAGAGCCATTCGGCATATAGAAAGGGTGTTGCAACAAGCACCGGCAGCCAGCCCGAGAACAGCCAGAGTGGTTTGAAATAATATTTGTCGGGTTTTATTTTTTAATTTTTTGAGA
>JBFEWU010000484.1:0-3210 GCA_041546215.1 Draconibacterium sp.
AGACAAAAGAAATTGATTAATTATTATTGATTAGTGATTAATGGCTTGGTCAATAAATTCTGATATTCTAACATTCTGACATTCTGATATTCAGAAGTCCAGAAATCTGAAAATCCGAAAATCCAGAGATCCTCTTTGTTCTTTGCTCTTTGCTCTTTGCTCTTTGTTCTTTACTCTTTGCAATTAATTGCAGTATTTTAAATCAAAAACCAGCTAATAATATGGACTCAACATTAATCTTACTTTCAATTGCAATTGTACTCTTACTTGTAAGCATTCTGGCATTTCTTCTGATCCGTCAAAACAAGGAAGGCATGTATCCCAACCAAACTGAAGCGGGGAAAAAGGCAATGGGCAAGGGAATTGCGATTGGTTATGCAATTGGCATGGGGCCTGGTATTGCCATCGGAGTTGCCTTGGAGAATATTGTTATGGGGATCGCAATTGGAACAGGAATGGGAATTTCAATGGGATTTGCCATTGGTGCAAGTCTCAAAAAGAAAGCCGATGAGAAAGCAGGTGCCCGACAGAAGGAAATGCCAGGTAACGAAATGCTGCCAAAAATTATTGGACTTATAATTGCCCTGGCAGGATTACTGGTTTTGGGATTTTATTTCTTTTATAAGATGAAATAAGATGAAAGCTTACGGTTTTATGGATACCTTTTAGCAAAAAAAAATAATTATAACATGAATTTTTTAGGGAACTTAATTTGGTTGATTTTTGGCGGCTTTGCCATTTTTTTAGAATATATGCTGGCCGGATTGGCACTTTGTTTAACGATTGTCGGAATTCCATTTGGCATTCAAGCTTTTAAACTGGGGATCCTGGCACTATGGCCCTTTGGTCAGAAAATTGAGTATATGGACTATGCCCCGGGTTGCCTGTCAACAATTATGAATGTCTTGTGGTTACTGGTCGGCGGAATTTGGATCATGTTAACGCATCTTTTCTTTGGTCTTTTGCTGGGCATTACCATTATCGGAATTCCATGGGCACGACAACATTTCAAAATGGCGTCCTTGGCTCTAACACCATTTGGGAGAAAACTTGTTTAGTTTCAAATGAACCTTTAACTTTGGATCAATTACGAATTGTAACGATGAATAACATCGCCTTTATTTCCCTGGTTCTGGTGCTTACCTTTGGATGTACTCCTTCCCAGAAGAAAAACGTTTCTACCCATGCAAATGCAATGATTATCGACCGTGGGCAATACGCCGACCAACTTTACGGTTTTTGGTTGGGACAGTGCATCGCCAACTGGACAGGCCTGGTTACAGAAATGGATAAAATAGGTAATATTGGCGAACCAAAAACCGGAGACTTTTACACCCGTAAGGATTGGGGCAAACCCGATCAACCAAGTATTTGGGGAGAAGGGAAATCCAGCAATTTATCGGAAAACATTGACTTTGTCTTTCGGGGAGCCAATGAAATCTGGGGTGCCGACGACGATACGGACATTGAATACATGTATCAGTATTTATTATTTGTTAATGAAACCTGCATGCTAACTCCGCAACAAATTCGTGATGGTTGGCTAAAACATATAAAAGCCGGAGAAGAGAATTTTTTATGGGTCTCGAACCAAAAAGCTTTCGATTTAATGAAAGAAGGTATTTTACCTCCCGAAACCAGTCTCCCTGAAAATAACCCGGAGTTTGAAATGATTGATGCCCAACTCACCACCGAAATTTTTGGTCTCTTTGCCCCTGCCCGCCCCGATGTGGCATTAAAAATGGCGCATCTGCCCATACGAACCACTGCCCGCGATAACGCTGCCTGGATTTCAGAGTTTTATGTAATTATGCATGCCCTGGCATCTGCCGCTGATAAAACCCAGCCCATAAGCCGGCAAATCATGTGGATGGCAAACGAAGCCCGAAAACACTTGCCTGCCGATTCATATTCAGCCAAAATGTACGATTTCGTTTTGAGCCGCTACAAGGCCGGTGTTCCATGGGAACAGACCCGGGACGAAATTTACGAACGCTACCAGGTAAGAGAGGAAGATGGCTACAAGATGACCTCGCAAAACCGGTATTGCAATGGATGTTTTGCGGCCGGAATTAATTTTGCTGCCAGTCTGGTGAGTTTATTTTATGGCGAAGGCAATATTGTTGAAACCATAAAAATTGGGACACTCGCCGGTTGGGACTCCGATAATCCAACTGCAACATGGGGTGGAATGCTGGGATTTATGTTGGGTAAAGAGGGAGTTGAAAAAGCTTTTGGAAAAACATTTTCAGATAAATTTAATATTCACCGTACTCGCCAGAACTTCCCGGGGAAAGGAATCGATAATTTTAAAAACATGGCACAAACCGGATTAAAAGTTATCGATCGCGCCGTTGTTGAGGAAATGAACGGCCGCATTCACACCCATAAAAATAGTTGGGTGATTCCCGTGTTGAGTAATCAGAGAAAAATAGAGCAATAAAACCAACCTGACCTGGCGTTTCGCAGATGGTGAACACATTTCAACCTTAATAATCAATATCTTTACAGGGCTTCTCCCAAACTTAGGGAATAGGGTGATATCCTATTAAAAGTCTTATACTGTTTACTTTAACTCATTATTGTTGCTTCCCCTTATTAATTTCTCGATATTTTTTTTCATTCGATGTAATGCTTTTACAAACCCGGCGTCTTAACTTTGACAGATGCCAATAAAGGCAGACAAAAAGAAAAACAACATATGGTTGCCAGAGACTTTAAAACAATCGTATTACCCCTTAGTAATAAGTTACTACGATTTGCAACATACTTTATGAAAGATGAAGATCTGGCTCAAGATGTGGTTCAGGATGTATTTCTGAAACTCTGGCAAAAAAAAGAAACACTGGACGAGGTTGAAAACATTGAGGCTTTTGCCATGCGGATGACACGCAACCGTTGTTTGGATGTGATCAGAGCAAATAAAACAATTCCAATTGATGCCGAAACTGATCGTAGGTTAAAAGAAAAGACAGTAGACGTTCATTCAAAAGTTGAGTTAAGTGAATCGGCCGGTCAAATAAAAAAGCTGATTGAAAAACTGCCGGATTTGCAACAAACAGTAATGCAATTAAGAGATATTGAACAGCTTTCCTATGAAGAAATAGCTGTAGCCACCGATCTTAAGGTGAATGCCATCAGGGTCAACCTGTCGAGAGCGCGAAAAAAAGTGCGTGATGAATTTTTAAAACTGAATGCAAATGGAAACAA
>JBFEWU010000554.1:0-2289 GCA_041546215.1 Draconibacterium sp.
CCAGAATGGTTTTTCCACCAAGTTCGTTTTGTAAGATGCTTTCTATTATCGTTGCAGTTGTTTCATGATTTCCGGTACCAAAAGCCATATTCGGTTCAATTACAATTTCGTATTTGGCATTGGGGTATTCGGTATGGAAGGGTGCACGGATCATACACTCGCCGCCAATAACCAGGGGTTTGAAATAGTTTTTTTCCCACTCCTCATTCCAGTTCCGGTCTTTAATAAACTCCGATTTTGTGGCAAACGAAAAATCTTCAGAAAAAGCAGCCAAAATCAAATTTAAGTTTTCTTCCAAATAATTTTGATCGGGAATAAAGGCTTCGAAACCTCCTTCTATATCCACAAAACTATCGAAGCCAATTTCTGCCATTTGCGAACTTAATACATCGCGCAGCCAATCCTGAAAAGGAGTGATCGTTATTGTAATCTTATTGTAATCCATGTTGCAAAAAAAAGAAAAGTCGCCCAGAATTGAGCGACTTTTACCCTATATTTTTACCTGATGATTGTTCTACTAGTAAGCGTTGATGATTCCGATAAAATCTTCAGCTTTAAGCGATGCTCCACCAATTAAACCACCGTCAACATCTTTGTTGGCAAAAAGCTCGTTGGCATTTTTAGGATTGCAGCTTCCACCGTATAGAATGGAAGTTTCTTCGGCAACCTCTGCTCCAAATTCAGCAGCAATGGCCGCGCGTATGTTCGCGTGCATATCTTGTGCCTGGTCTGAACTTGCCGTTACGCCGGTACCTATTGCCCAAATAGGTTCATAAGCAATAACTATTTTTTTGAAATCGTCGGCAGAAAGCTGGAAAATAGTTTCTTTCAACTGGTTTACAACAAAGTCGTTGTGTGTTCCGGCTTCACGAATATCCAAAGCTTCTCCACAACAGTATATTGGAGTTAAACCGGCTTCCAGGGTCAGGGCCAGTTTTTTATTTAAAGTCTCGCTGGTTTCGCCATAATACTCACGTCGCTCTGAGTGTCCTAAAATAACGTATTTTGCACCAGTCGACTTTACCATGTTTACAGAAACTTCGCCGGTATACGCACCTTTTGCTTCGGCTGCACAGTTTTGTGATGCTACATCAATACGGTCGGTATTAACAGCATCAACTACTGAAGTAAGGTGGGTGAAAGGAACTCCCAAAACAACGGTTACGTCATCGGCACCTTTTTCAGCAACAATCGTATCGACTGCTTTTGCCAATTCCACGCCTTCCTGAACGGTAGTATTCAATTTCCAGTTTCCTGCAACTATCTTTTGTCTCATATTATTGAATTTTAGTTTATTAGAATTTCAAAATCGCTCACAAATTTAGTCGTTAAAATGAATACTTGCGAGATTGAAAAATAATAGAAATTACAATTAACTATTTATTTACTTGAAAATGAAAGCCGCGCCCCAGATTTGAACCCAATTTCCCAATTTATCAATTTAACAATTAAACAGTTTGACAATTTGTCAATATGACCATTTATCAATTTAATCAACCATAAACTCTTCCATGAATTCTTCCGGACTTGGAATGTCATTATAATGCCATTTCCCAATAATGTTACCATCTTTTAAAACCAATAGCCCGGGATTGGAGCGGATCATCGTTTTTAAGGTGATTTCGTCGCAATTAAAGAATTCGTAAGGAGCATTGTTGGCTTCGGCAAAAGCCATCGACTCTTCGAGCAAGGTGGAAGTAAGACAAACAAAGGAAAGTTCTTGTTCCAGGGCCCAGTTAGCCAGTGTATTGATTTTCTCCTGTGATTTGGTATTTGATTTTTCCAAATCGTGGGCAACCAGCATAAACACATAGTTTTCGTCGTAAATAAAGAAATCGATGATGTTCTCTTCTTCCGGAGTTACAATGTTAAAATCATGAATAGGTGGTTCGTAACCCTCCTGTATCAAAATTGACTCCATGTTATCATATTCCCAGTTGACTGTATCCTTCCAGGGGTAATTGTCTTCTGCAAACTTTTTTACATCGCCCGTATTTTTGTTTTTATAGTAGAAGATATTCTCGTAAATTTCTTGCGGAGCTCCTTCAGGTGTATTCATGGCATCGGGGATGTTGGTGCCGGTTTTATAGGGGCGAAAATCGAAAATTGGCAGGTGTGCATATGAGTAATATACTATCCCGCTGTAAGCCATTAGAGTGAGTATGCTTAAGATGATCGGAAGTTTTGTTTTTTCTTGTTTTGCAAACCAATGGCGTTTGAAAACAACTACAATTGCCAGGGTAATAAATACCAGGTTTTTATAGAATGTTTCCCAGTTTGAAATGACAA
>JBFEWU010000031.1:0-22104 GCA_041546215.1 Draconibacterium sp.
AAAAACTGACTACCGGAAGTATCGGCTCCCAGTTGTTCGAGCACTTTTGATGCAAAAAATCCTCCGGCCCCGTTGCCCGCATCAACCAGGATCTTCAATCCCCTGAGTGGCTCTTCATAATGAGCTGTAATATTGGCATTGGTACGGATATAATCCACAAGAAATCCGGCATAATCGTCAATGAAGTTTTTGGATTCGATCTCCTCGATTGCTTCAAACGACGGGTAAGTTCCTTCTTCGGCGATCTTCAAAATGGCCGAAATATCGTTTTTATCCAATCCTCCATTTTTGGTGAAGAACTTTAGGCCATTGCGATTAAAAGGTAAATGACTTGCCGTTAACATCACACCTGCAGTTGTGGCCTGCTTTCCCATAACTGTTGTCATAAACATAGCAGGGGTTGACGCCAACCCGCAATCATATACTTTGGCCCCGGCTTCTGTCATACCTTTAATAAATGCTTTTTTCAAGGCTGGTCCTGACAGCCTTGAATCACTTCCTACCGAAACGGTAAGCAGACCTTTATGCTTAGTATTTGTCAACCATTGCACAAAGGCTTTTCCCAATATTTTAATTACATCCGGGTTAAGATTCACAGCTTCTCCTTCGATACCTTCTAGTGCAATCCCCCTGATATCTGATCCGTTTTGTAGCTTCTTCCAATTCATTTTGATAGAAATTTTCGTCAAGATTAGCAATTCCTTTTTTCATTTGCATCCTGTACTTTCGAAAATTTTCTGCGCAGGGGTTAAATTATTCCGTTTGACTGCAAAATACCGGGTAAGACTCGTAAGTGCTGAATTCATTTTGCAGAGTAGGTTGGCGACAGACCTTTTTAGCATGCTTCCTAACTATTCACATACTAATCAAAATTGCTATTGAGGTTTTTATAAACAGATTCATAAACATCTAAAAAAGAGGTTCCCAAATTAATTTATTCGAATAAAAATCGAGCGAAATAGTTTTGTTGAAAAGCAGCATTTTATGCCACCCTCATTACTAATATTTAATTAACAGGATTTATTATCACAGCATCAAGACTGGTGGTCTCCGGATCGCCTTCCACCAATGATAAGGTTATGGTATGTTTTCCTGCCGTTTTAAATTCGAGGATACCCATGTTATACTGCTGGTATTTTATAGTGGCGGCCTGTTGATTCTGCACCAATACACCTTCATCGCTTACAATCTTCCAAACCAGTCTGTCTCTTCCCTTGTATTTTAAGTTGATGTAATAGTATCCGGGCTCAAATACTTCTACTGTCCACACGGCTCTACTGTCTGCCTGCCACTTTCCAATCTGGTGCACATGCTTCCACTCACCAAATTTCTCCATCCAGCTCACTTTTTTCTTTTCCAGATTTTGGATATCGGCAAACTCGGCCAGTAAAGTTGTTTTAACATTTGGATAAACACCATGTGTCCCATTCACTTTTGCATCCGACGCTTTTCTGTTTAGTTCAAGTTCAATTACAGATATTGGAGTATCCACAGGTTTATACGGAAGATCAAAAATGATCCAGTCCTTCTGTTTTTTATACTTTATTGCCTTCCAATTACCATCTTTAAGCAGTTTGGCCTTTACTATATTTGTTTCAAGACCGGGCAAATAAAGTTTTCCATCCTGCGGCCAGTCCATTATGGAGAGAAACATTAAATGATCCTTCGTAGTCACATCGCCCCAGGCCAGCTCATGCCCCCAGGGGGAGCAACCTGCATTGTAGACCACTTGTGGATATTTTCTCAACCACTGGCCGGTTTCCAATAAAAATTTCTGGCCAATTACAGGGATATTTCCTTTCCCGTCAGGACCAACATTAAAAAGATAACTTCCACCACGGGCAACCGTTGAAATAAGTCGATGTAAAATTTCTTTCGGGCTTTTAAAATTGGTATCGTACCAGGCGAACGACCATGAATCGTTATTGGTATCGCAGGTTTCCCAAAGTCCTGAAATATTTCGTGGCGGAACTTCCATATCACCTTTGCTGGAATAATCGCCCATTCCATGACCAATCCTACTGCATAACATTGCCCCTGGCTGAAGTTCCCGAACCAAATCTGCCAACTCAACCACATATTCCTTCGGCATATTTCCTGGCGTATCAAACCATACAAAATCTATGTCTCCGTAATTGGCACAAATCTCTTTCACCTGGGGTTTACATTTCTCATAAAAATAGGTTTTGAAAGAAGCCGGACTTCCATCGATATTCTCCTTTGGCCCTCCATGAGCACCAGGTGTTGTCCAATCCTGATTATGTGAATAGTAAAATCCAAATCCTAAGCCAAGCTCTTCGCAGGCGGCCGCCAATTCTTTCAACGGATCGCGTCTAAATGGGGTCGCATCCACAATATTGAACGGATGAACGTCGGAATCAAACATGGCAAATCCTTCATGGTGTTTGCTGGTAATGATAATGTATTTCATTCCGGCATCTTTAGCCAGTTGAGCTATTGCTTTCCCGTCAAAATCAACCGGATTAAATGCTTTGGCAATTTCTTTATACTCCTCAACAGGAATACCAGCCATATTCGGATTCATGATCCACTCTCCTATACCGTAATAGGTTTTATTTTTCCACTTACCACCCAGATGAGAAAACAATCCCCAATGGATGAACATTCCGAAATTGCTTTCATCAAAAAACTTTGCTTTACCCGCTATTGCAGCATCATTTTCTACAGTGGTATTTCCCCACATTTTATCCATTCCGGTTTTCTCCTTTTTTTCTTTCTGGGCCATTCCGCCAAAAGAAATTGAGAGAAGTGAAAGAACCAACACAACGTTTCTCATATTTAGCTCAAAGTAATGCTTATTCATTTTTTTTGATCTTCATAGGCAGTCCAGAATGGTCTTTCTTTTGAAAGCAGTGCTTTTTCATTTACCATCAGGGGTCTTGCCTCGCTCCACCACCGGTTATAAGCTTCTCTCATTTGCGTTACTATTTCCGGATGCTGCCATGCAACATTGGTCGTCTCTCCAGGATCATTGAACAGGTCATAGAGTTCAGCATTATTAACAAAACGAAAACGTTCATTTCGAACAGCGCAGTTTTTATACTTATGATTTTCAGGATTCGAACTCTCTGCAGTACCCACCCAGAAATCCTTTATCTCCACGCCATTCACATTCTCAGGATTTAAAGGCCATCTTCCGGTATGAAAAAAGCGGTACCGGTCTTCTCCCTGGTAGGCTTCATCCACCAGGTAGGGAAGGAAACTCTGCCCATCAATGTTGTTCAGGTCTGAAATATCTATACCTGCAATATCTGCCAGAGTTGGTAAAATATCATAGTGGTTCTGCATGGCATCCACTGCCCGTCCGGCTTTAAATTTCCCGGGCCAGCGAATGAAGAAGGGCACCCTGGTTCCGCCTTCGTTCACACTTCCTTTATATCCTTTCATTCCGGCATTATAGGCCTTGCCATTGGAACGGGATCCTCCTGTTTTTCCATTATCCGACATAAAGATTAATACCGTGTTTTCTGCTATTCCACAATCTTCGATCTTCTGCATTAACAATCCCAGGTTATCATCGATATTCTCCACCATGCCATAAAATCCCTGTGCATTTTCAGAATACCCTTTTTCTTTAAATTTCTTTTTATAGTGATCGGGGGCCAGAAAGGGACCATGTGGTGCATTGGTTGTTAAATAGACCAAAAATGGCTTGTCATTTTGCGATTTTTCCTCGATCCACGACATGGCCCGGGCAAAAAAGACATCGGTACAGAAACCTTTGGTTTTCACAAATACACCATTGTGTCTAACTACTGGATCGAAATAACTGTTGCCGGGTGCATCGGCACAGGATCCGGGATAGGCCTGTCCAATCCCGCCGGCACCATGAATGAACACCTCGTCGAAACCACGGTTGCCGGGTTGGTATTCTGCTTCGTCACCAAGATGCCATTTCCCAAAAATTCCGGAAACATAACCCCCTCTCTTCATTACCTGCGGCAGGATGGTTGCCTCCAGCGTCATCCGCTCCCTTTCCAGAATGGTATGTGTTATGCCATTCTTAAAGGGATGCCTGGCGGTCATAATTGCCGAACGCGTTGGAGAACAGGTAGGGCTTGCCTGGAAATCCTCAAGGCTGATGCCCTGCGATTTTAATTTATCCATGAAGGGTGTCAGCACATCGGGGCTCCCATGAGCAGATACATCACCATAGCCCTGGTCATCGGTCATAACCAGAATGATGTTGGGAACTTCAGTTTTTTGCGAATTGCAAGCCGTAAAAATGAAAAGAATAAATACGACAATGAAGGTTAAAACGTTTGATTTTTGCATAATAATATGGTATTAAATAGCCTGAATATTTCATTTTCTATCGAATATTTTTGTTGGGTGTATCACCCAACCAGATCTCCAGGATGCCACCCTTTACGTATTCTGTATGTGAGAACCGGGGCGAGGTAATCTCATTTCCGTTCAAACTTATTTTTTGGATATAACAATTCTCTGCAGAGTTATTATGTGTAATTATTCTGAACTCCTTCCCCTTATAATAATCAGGATCCAGCGTAATTGTGATCCTGTCAAATACCGGAGACGTGATCTCATACATGGGATCAGATGAAGAAGTACCTTTTAGACTGAATAATCCCATGGACATCAATGCACTCACGCCCCCCATCTGTCCCTGGTCCTCATCATGGCCGCCATAGCCCTTATCGGGAGTGATTGCTCCATAAGCCTGCTCATTTACACGCCTCACCCAATATTGGGAGAGCCAGGGTTTTCCTGCATAATTAAAGACATGCGCATTGGAACAGCCGGGCTGGTTGGCATAACTCACATAGCCTCCGCCGTAACCAAATACAAAGTCGGTAGGTATGGCCTGTTCAAAGGCAAAATTCAGTTTTTCACAGAGGGTATCGTTGCCGCCCATGAGCCGGGCCAGTTCATCGATGGCATGGGCCACCTGCCAGGTTCCCTGCCAGGAGTTGGCTTCTATCCAACCACGCCCGCTCAGCGGATCCTCGTGCAGCCAGCTTCCGTCATCTGCCCTGGGAAAGATTAATTTCTGTTCATCGTTGTAAAGACTCATCCAGTCCTTTGAACGCTCCATGAAAAACATGGCATCTCTTTTTAGATTCATATCCATGGCCATCTGTGCCAGGGTCCAGTCCTGGAAAGAGGTTTCCAGGGTAATACCTGCATTGAATCCCCTGGAACGGCTTTTCCCCACACCCAGCATCATTCCTCCCGGCATATGGTTGCGTTTCATGGTTTCGTACGCATGTTTGGTATCCACTTTGGTCAAGATTCCCTTTTGGAATGCTGATGTAATGAGTGGTGTAGCCGGACAACCCGTCATAATGAAGGAATAACCACCCACATTGGGACCCCGCGGAAGCAATCCTCCATTGTTGGCATACTGAACCAGGGAAGCAGAAAACTCATCCTGCATCCCAGGCCATGCCAGTCCCCACAAAATATTGAGATTCCACTGGGTCAACCAGAAGGCATCTGAATTGTACATGTGAAATTTCACCTCACCGTTTTTGTCTTTGGCCAGGGTGCGAAGCTTAAATTTAGCGTTAAGTGTATGTGATCCCTGCACTTCGCCTTCCGTATAATCGGGATAGTCGCCACTTGCATCATCAATTTTATGCCGCCCTAACAATACGTGCCAGAGATCGGTGTAAAATTTTATCTGTTGGGCTTCCGTTCCCCCTTCAACTTTTATCTTACTGAACCACTCATTCCATTCTTCCTGAGCATCCTTCCTGGCACGTGCAAAATCCCAGTGCAGCAATTCACTTTCCAGGTTTTTATGTGCGTTTCCCATGCTTGTATACGAGACCGCCATTTTTAGCTGAACCGTTTCTGCTTTCTTTACATTAAACTTTGCACTTACTCCTGATGTGGGTGCATCGTGGTACGACCAGCCAAGCGTGCGGCGGGGCGTACTTCCGGAAACTCCTTTCAGTATCTCCACATCTGTAAATACTTCTTTATCGGCCCAGCCATCCATTTGCTCAAATGGCTTATCAAATTTTGCAGCGAAGTAAATTTTTACCTTATCGGGGCCACCCCATAAACGTCCCAAAGTAATAAATTCTCCTTCAATGGTATAGTTATCAACTTTTCGTGCCACCGCATCGGTCATTGTGCTGGTGGAAATATAGCCACCAAGGTTCAGCAAAATATTTGAGACCTGATCTTCGGTGTAAGTGAACCTATAAAAGCTCACTCTGTCACTGGCTGTTTGTTCCAGCCAGATGCCGTAATCTTTCAGATACATTTTATGATAGCCCGGCTGTACAATCTCATCATCGTGCGAGAACTTTGATTTCCAATGCTGTTCACCCAAGGAAGGATTAACATTCCCCGTCGTTGGCATCAGGTCCAGGCCTGAAAGCATCCAGCCATGTATCTGCGGAAATCCCAGTACTTCCTCCGAATTATAGTTGTACCCCCCACCCTGCTGATTTTTGTTACGTGTGAGAGGCGCTGCACTGATCATTCCGTAAGGCTGACTGCCCGTAACAAAAAAGAAATACCTGCCACGTGTTGTTTCAATATAGGGATCCACCCAAGATACATAATCTTCGTATTCTTCAGGTGCCGGGAATACCTGCATTTCCGACAGGCCCAGGTGTTCGCCATCGCCATCCATGGCTTCAAAGCGTATCCAGTCCACTTTTTTGGCAGGAAATTCGACCACCTTCGGACTGCCATCATTGGGAATTTGAAACACATCGATGCGGCTGCCATCGCTAAAATGAAAGCGTCCGCCGGAAAGATGGGTTTTCAGATCGGGCCGGTCGAACAGAACAACCTTGTTTATGGTCCTGGTTTTATCCCATTCCAGTTTTACCCAGGGGAAATCGATCTCACCCCAAAAAGTCACTCCGCTTTTGGAAGCCCACTCACCATACTCCTTCATGTGAATTTTATCATCTGCAATATTTGCCGGAGCATACTCATCGGCCAAAACTGATGAGGCTGTAACCGTTGCTTGTGGAGCAATATTGTCGGGACCAGCATATATTCGGGCAGAAAAAAAGATAGGGAAAAACAAAAAGAACCATATGGCTTGAATAATTCGCATATTGCTTTGGTTTATACCGGTTTAATTCTTTTGATAAAATAAGGCAAATTTCTGGTCAATAGGGATTTTTCACCATCCATTTTATTTTCATGATTCGTAAAAGCCGTTACCCGTTTCACAAAATCCTGCAATTACCCATGGCGTGCATTGAATTTAGTGCTTTGTCATCCAACGCCACGCCATATTTTCGTAACTGTAATTTTTATTCTCTGCCTTTGCCCTACCTGCCAGTTCACCCTTTTCATTCTTCTCCACGCTTAGTTCTGTCAGGGTATATTCACCTTTTTCGTAATCGTAGCTTTCCCCATCATCGTTATATAGCAGGTATTTGCTTGTTTTGGTACCGTAATGCCTGACTTCCAGTGCATCATTTTTAACAGAATTACCTTCCACCGTAAGCATGGGGATGATCGCACCATCTTTCACAAAAAGAGGAATTTGTTCCAAACTGGTTTGGATGCTGATAGTTTCCCCATTTCCAACAAAATCACCGGTATAAAAATCATACCAGTTTCCCTTTGGAAGTACGACATTTCTTTCCTTCTGGCCCGTAAATACTGGTGCAACCAACATGGAAGGCCCCATCATATACTGGTCGGTGATTTCAATTCGCTTTTTCTCCTCGTATGGATTTTCTGTGTCATCCAGTACTCCTTCTGTCATTTTTTCATCACTTACAAACCCGCTTTCCAGCACCATGGCCCTGAAAGGAGGTATTCCTTTTTGATTGTAGTCGTAAAAAGCGGTGTAAATATAAGGCAGGAGTTGTGTCCTGAGTAGAATGACATCGCGGATCATATCGGTTACTTCAGGAAAACTCCAGGGTTTGGTACCCGAAGCCCATGCATTTAGCATCATCATCGGCGAGAAACAAACCGTTTGAAACCGTCTGATCCATTCTTCTGCCGATTTTGCGTTGCGGATTTCAGGAGTCCATAAAACACCGGCCAGTGAAGAATTGGCCATGGCAGTAACGTATCCTTCATGGCCATAATAATCGCTGTAAATCACAAAACCTTTACTGCTGGCTCCTGTATAAGACGACCTTACCAGGCTGTAGGTTCGCTTGTTTTGTTTTTTGAAATGGTCATTAAACATATCCTGCATCATCAGGCCATAAAGCTGCCTGATTTCCACGGCATCGTTTCCCGAAGGGAAAGTGGCATGATCGGGCCACAACCAGAAATCATAACCATCTACTTCATCGAACTTATAGCCGCTGATTCCGATATCCAGGTGATTTTTCTGGTGGTGGTCAAGTACGGCTTTTTGTGCTCCGGGCATGGTATAATCGGGAACTTCCCCCAGCCATACCGTGTGGCTGCCGGTATACGTTTTAATGGCGTCATACAATGTTGAAGTCGGTGTAACATAAGGATTTTCCCAAAGATTTACTTTTATGCCTTTATCGTTCAACTTCCCGACAAAATTACCAGGATCCGGGAAACGAGTTTTGTCCCAATCAAAGGAACAGGGATAGGAAAAATCCATCCAGCCCGGTTCCAGTCCAACCACATCCAGGGGAAATTTGTTTTTCTCAAAGTCTGCTATTTCCTGAAGCACGTCCTCATCGCTGCTTTTGGTGTGCATCCGGTGCCAGAAACCCAATCCCCACTTTGGAGGCAAGACACCTCCACCACAATACAGATTATAGCGTTGTACTGCCTCAAGGGGATTATTTCCACCAAAAACCAGGATTTCCAAACCCCTATCCTGCACGCTGGCCTCAACGGCGTCGGACAAGGGACTGGCTGACCAGTTTTTCCCGGTGGTACGGTCCACGCGTTCAGGAAGTTTACTGTCTTTCCGGTTTCCCACCCCCACATGAATTTTTACACGTTGAGCAGAATTAATGAGTACCCCATATCCTTTGCTGGAAACATAGAACGGTACCGGAGCGTGCGTATATCCCTTTACACCCCCGTAGTGATCAACCTTTAGCGTGTAAACACCGCCACGTCTGTTTATTCCTTTAAATTCCAATCCTAGACCATAAATACTTTCTGTTGCTTCAAGGGGTAACCTGATACTTGCCCTGTTTGGAGTAAGCATACTTCGGGTTTCTTCTTTACTGAAAGGGAACGAAGAATCTTTAAGTTTCTCAATTGCTTCAACTTTTGGAGGATTGGCATAATCCAATGCGTTTAGACCGGTTTCACCAAAGGATGCTTTCCACACACCCGGCATTACTTTTTCCCATTTCAATAGGTCCATATCTGCAATCTTTGTGCTTTGCGCAGAAGCCCAAAATCCGATCAAAAGAAGAATGGAGCTTAAAGTTTTAATTTTCATCTGTTTAAAATTGTTTGTTTTTATCGAAATCCGTTGACTAACGCATATCATGCTCGTTTCATTGATAAGTGTTTATGATACCACCTATTATCTGATTTTAGTTGTAAGGCGAATTTACACAGAGAGCCGGAACAACTTTGTGATTATCATGCATTCTATTGCTGAAATCAAGCACATGAAATAAAAAACATATGTGTCATAAGCCAATATAGTAACAAAATTGTTATTCTTTACAATACCATTCCATCTTCCAGTAATTTCTGTCTTAGTTTTTGGTAACTCACATCCTGTATTGCGATGCCCTCATCAATTGCCATTACTGCGGCTGTTCCGGCACTCTGCCCTAAAATCATAAAAACAGGTTCCATACGTATGGAACCGTAAGCAACATGAGAAGCTGAGAGGCATACGGGAACAAGCAAATTGGCGCGTTTATCTGATTTATTCTGCCAACTGAAGAGTTATTATTAACTGCTCTCCAGCCCCTGTTTTAACATTTATCCCCTTGAGCAACTCCTCGCCCGAATATAATCCACTGATGGCCTTATGCGTTGAGTTTACCTTATACGATTTATTGGTATCAATGGTGAACCATTCAGGGAACTGATTTATCCTTGGGTAATCAATGGGCAGGTTCAGAATATTTTTATGCCTCGGAGTATCGAAAGTGATTCTGCCTTCCCAGGCATTCTTAGCTGAAAGCACAAAATAGTTCACATTTCTCAGTTTTTCTGCTCCCAGGCACACATCTTCTCTCCATGGATTCACGTGGGCGCCAAGTGTTTTCCAGAGGCTATACATTATGGCTGTCCGCGCAAAGTTACCATCGCCATGCCAGCCTCCGATTATTCCGTTTTCCTGTTGCATGTTATACATCACGGTGATTTCACTATCTATCCATTTTTTTAATTCCGGAACCTGTTCCCGGTTATATAGATTTATTCCACTTTCCAGGGCATCGGCATACCCGTCGTGACTTTGTCCCTCCCATGCGTAATTCCGGTAGTTATCGTACAGGTTTCGAAATCCGTTCAAAACAGCTTGCCGGTACTCTTCCTTCTTGTCCACCATCCAAACTGAATAGTAGGCATCAAAAACATATCCCCAGTTATCCACAATATTTTTGTCCACAACTTCGCCGGTTTTTGGATTAATGGCGTTATAAAAAATACCATCATCATTTCTTCCGTTTTTTAAAACCAGGTCAAGTAGTTTGTAGAGTGCAGGTTGATAGGCTTTTTTCCTTTCCCCATCCTTAAAGTGCAACAATACGTATAGTTCACTCAGACCGCCAATTATCTCACATCCATGATCTCTTATGCGCAGGTATTCCAGCTCACACAGGTTTCTTTCACCGAGCATGTAGTAGTCACCAATTTTAATTGCCCAATCTAAATACTTCTTGTCTCCCGTCATCCAGTAAATTCGTGCCAGAGTCTGAAGCATTTCTCCATTCACTTCCTCTGTGGCAGCCCGATAATCTCCAAAGCTCACTGAACCATCTATATTTACAACATGCTCCGAAAGATCGTCAAGCATCTCCATCATCCGGTCCTGCCAGGGCGATTTGCCAATGTATTCATTCAGCGGTATCAGTCCGTCTTTAATATATTCCGAGGTTCCGAAGATTACTTCTCCCATTTTAAGCTCATCATTTTTAAATCCTCGCTTTGAAAAGGAATAGGTATCCGGCAGTGATTTAACTCTCGATGTAAGCTTCTTTTCAGCATTCAGGAGCTCCAGCATTTGCCCCTGATATAGATCCTCGTCAAGTAAATAGGCCGTAAGCACCATAAACGGGTAGTTGTCTGCTGCCGAATTATGTGGCTCCCATAGATCAGATTTTTTGTCGAGGTTGCTGGGAATCAATCCACTTAACGGATCGGTCCTTTTTAACCATGCCTTGGTAAAAGCATAGCTTCTAACGTAACCTTCATTTGCAAGCTGACCATTTTTTTGAGCAATCTTAATGGTTTCTGCATCAAATTTCACTTGTTTCTGACAGGCTGCCAACACAAAAAGCAACAGAAAAACTAATATTTTATATTTCATACTTTATAACTTTATTTCAAACATCTTCTTTCATTCGAAAAACAATCCGCAGGTGGTTGCTGAGGTAATGATTCTTCCCATTTCTTTAGTTTACTATACAGGGCCTGAGCTTTATCCTGATGAGATTCAATGATATTTTTCTGTTCGCCCCAGTCGTTGTTGATATTGTCTAATTCCTGCAATCCCAGTTCTTCATTTACGAGCAACCTCCTGTTACCTTCCTGAATACCTGAATTTTCCCAGAAATAAGGCCGGTTACGCGCCGATTTGTCCCTTCCTCGGCCATCTTGTCCAGATTAGGGGTTTCACAAAAAGCACTTCCATGCATACTTAAATCACCCAGGCCCCGGCCATCGGCGTAGATGAAGATAATTTTAGGTTTACTCTTCTTATCAGTGCTGCACGATAGCACCAAAAATGAAACTGTAACGATCAAGATACTTTTTACGCTATTCATTTATCTTTGGTTATAGTCAGTTACATATCACCTTGCATCAGTCCGGCCAAAAGTTTTAAAGCAATTATTCAGGAATCTGCCGTGATGATCCCCGGATAATTAATTCAGGATAAAGCGATTCCACACGAATATTTGTCAGATCATTATCTGTTTGGATGCGCTTTAAAAGAATCCGTGCGGAAAGCACTCCCATCTCATAAGAAGGTTGCCATACGGTTGATAGAGAGGGTTTAAAATAAGGTGAATGCGGTGCATCATCAAAGCCCATAACCGATATCTCATCCGGGATTTTTATTCCGGAATCTTTAATGATATGCATTGCCCCAATTGCAACACCATCGTTTATTGTAAAAATTGCATCGGGTGGATTTGGTAAAGCCAGCAGTTTTTGGGTTGGTTTTATTCCATGCTCAGGCGTGAAACCTTTTGCTTCAACAATGTAATCATTTATAATCGGCATATTATGTTTAATTAAGGCATCTTCATATGCTCTCATCCTGTGCCTGGCCGTTGACAGGGTTTGTTTCCCGGCAATGTGGGCAATCCTTTTACATCCTGACTGAATAAGGTATTCTACAGCTGAAAAGGCACCACTGTATTCATCAACAAACACTTTGTCAATATTTCCAAGCCCCTCACAGTCGCGGTCAAATATTACCAGTGGGATATGGTTATATATCAATGCTTTAAAGTGGCTGTAGTCTTTTGTCTTAAGCGAAGGTGATATCAGAAATCCATCAACATTTATGGAAGAAAAAGTCTGAACTATTCTTTTTTCCTCCTTATACGACTCATTGGATTGACCTATAATGATATTTATCCCTTCTGTTTTCAGAAAATCCTGAATACCATTTATAACCGATGAGAAAAAATAGCTCGTTATTTCGGGAATAATTACACCAATGGTATTGGTTTTTTTATTTAAGAGATTAAGCGCCTGCAAGTTGGGCTGATAGTTCAGTTCCCTGGCCCTTTTTATAACCGCTTCCCTGGTTTTTTTGCTAATTGCAGGATGCCCGTTCAAAGCTCGTGACACTGTTGATGGAGATGTATTCAGTTCCTTAGCAATATCCAGTAAGGTTGTTCTTTTTTTATTCAATTCGGATCAAATTTTAGTGCCTACAATTCAAATCTAATTAAAGAATTTTGTTTTATCAAATCCAACAATATCAGTACGATATAGGAAGTCTTTTTCGTTTTCAATCCGCATTTCAGCATAAATGAACTATGCCTGTAGATTTCATGAAAGATATGAAATATACCATAAATATCTTTATTTCACCGTCACTATTTCGCCACGCTCAAAATCGATGGTAAAATGTTTAGAAGAAATTCCATTCATAAATTTATCAAGAATCGCAGCTAATTCGTGTAGTTGGCTCATAAAAATGTTATCAGTCGAGTTTTTATCTGCTTTATTTAAGAATTGTTGCGACACCAGGCGATACTGTTTTAACCTCTCCTCTCCGATATCATCAAAAGCCATTTCATCGGCATTTCTTAGTTTGTAAAAATCAAGTAATAAATCTTCTCCATTCCAATTTTTGAAATCCTCCGCCTGAATATCCTCTGCCTGAGCAATTAAAGCAGCTGTTTCTTTAGCTTTACTTATCATTTTAATTTCCCTGGCAGATTCCATCTCTTTGTATTTTTTGAAAGATTCCATATCATGAGCATCCTCAATTTGCGAAAGCACCAGTAGATCCCATCCACTCAACTCCATAAGTTCCTTCCCAAAGGGCAGATTCCAGTCTGATTTGGCAAACCTTAACCTTACCAGTTCTTTGAGATGCCATTGGGTAAACTCAAAATAATTCTCAGACAATAAAACATTTTTATTCCATAGATTATCCGTTTCATTTTTTTTGTGAAAGGCATGTTCCTGTTCATACAAGCTAAAAAATTCATTAAAACGGGCTACGGAATCAATTACTATGGTTTCAACCTCCATTTTTTTTGAGTCATGGATGGTTAACAATTTATAGGCAGGGATATAGGCTGCAAGCGATGGAACCTGAACGTTTACCAACATATTTGCGTTTCTGGTTTTTCTAAGCCCTGTATCATTTACATGCAAATGGCCGGCAAAATGTATTTTAACACCTGCATCAGCAAAAATTTCAGCAATATCTTCACTTGGAATCCTATGGGTTTGCAGCTTCCCCTTACCCAGCAAATGCTCAATCTCAGGTGAGGCATCGTTATGAAAATCAACCATTGGATAATGGCTGAAAGCAATCAGTTCTTTGTCCAGTTCTTTGGCTTGTTTTGCAATCCTTTTAACCCATTCAATCAGGTGTTTTTTATGGCTGGGGACATTATTATAGCCCATACCTGCACCCTGGTAATTTTCAGGATTTGTTGAAATGCTATCAGTATCTTCAACCGGAACGTATACATTGGCATCAATGGCCAGCAGCCATAAGCCTTCTTGTGGTTCAACAAGATAGCTAACATCGGGAATAGCAAAATTTACAGGAGGGATATTGTAGAATCGCTTCCCATAAACCGCCTCGCTTTGAGCCGTATTAAACTGATAGTCGTTGTATTCATAGCTTGTAAATGGCGTTTCCCAATACAAGTAGTCAGCCTGTGGATTTAAACCAAAATCGCCAAGTAGCTTAAGTATCCCTTTGTATCCCATTTCGGCCATATCCTTTGAAACCACAACATTGTGCTCCATTTCACCCGGTGTGTACAAATTTTCGTCGCTGAACAGGGGTTGATTTTTCCCTCCTTCACCCAGAAAATCTTTTTTTCCACCTTGTTTCAGGAAAGGTCTCACCGGATCATGATTTCCTGTGGTAATAAAAAATTTCATCCCATACTCCCGGGTATATTCATCCAAAATTTCTTTCAATCCGCGAACATTCAACGATTGTCCGTCATCGCTAAAATCGCCCGGTAAAGCAACAAGTTCGATACCTTTTTCCGCAATATCGTCCAGAGCGGCCAAAAAGGCAAAGTAGTTTTCATTAAAAAGCCTTGTCGATTTCAATTGAGAAGCCATGGTACGAATGGTGGCGTTTTTTCCGTTTACCGGATTAACTACGCCATTGTACTTTGAATCCGAAAACTCCCCGTAAACATCCTGAAAATGAACATCGGAAAGAAAAGCAATTTTAACAGCTTGCTTTGGAGATTCATGCACATTACATGCAAGCAGAAATAAAAAGAGAAATAAGACAAAAAAGTTGTATCTACTATTTCGTACCAAAATCATAATCTATTGTATTAGTTTTTGTTTTATGAATAACAAGATGATTACAATTCAAGTTCAACGAAAACCGGACAATGATCTGACAAAAACAATTCATTGAGCATTTCAGCCAGAACGGCATAGCGATGTACTTTATCGATTCCTTTTACGAAAACATAGTCAATTATTCTGCGTTTTTCAAACGGCCGGTTATCAAAACCACAAGTGGTCCAGTCGGGTCCATAGGAATATTTTGCTATGGATTTGGAATCAACAATGGTTCTGGCCCCGTCCTCACGAAGCAAGGTCTGTATCCCCTCCGAATGGGGCACCAGGTTAAAATCACCGCTTAATATCATTTGCATATCACCTGCCAGTTCAATGGCCTTTCTTTTCAATAGTTTTGAGCTTTCTATCCTGGCCTGTACGCCAACGTGATCGAAATGCGTGTTCATAAAAATAAATTCCTTCCCGCTTGCTTTCTCCTCAAACACCGCCCAGGTTACAATCCTTTCCAAACCGGCATCCCATCCCTTACTTACTTTTTCAGGAGTTTCACTCAACCAGAAGGTTCCACTATTCAGCAGCTTAAATCTGGCTTTTCTGTAAAAAATCGGCGCAAACTCCCCCTTTTCTTTTCCATCCTCACGACCAACTCCAACGTAGTTATATTGCTCCAGATTATCTTCCAGGTATTTCAACTGATGCACTAAAACTTCCTGCAATCCCATAATATCAGTGTCGTAAAAATGAATCATCCGTACTATATTCTCCTTCCGATTGTGCCAGTTCTGAATGCCGTATTTTGGATTGTCGTAACGGACATTAAACGACATGGCTTTAATTGACTCCTGCCTTTGACCATGCACTGTTATAACTGACATTAACGCAATTACAACCAGAAGCATTCCTTTTTTAATTTTTGTATTCATTTGTATATTATTAGTTTAATTTCTTGTTTTTCAAAGCTTAATACACAGTTAGGTATATGTATTTTTTATGGCCTATGGAACTCGTCCCGACACATCGGGATTCGTTTCATTTGATTTATATTGTTAGTTATCTATTGCAATTCTATCCCCAGCATAACTCCCACAATCTTACGCGACATCCAGCCTCGCTCTTTTGTATCCGATTGCAACAAAAAATACAATGCCGGTTCAAAACGCCCCTTTTTCGCTTCCAGGCCTGCATACAGCCTGTTTCGTGTCATTGTTCCTTTTGCAATAAAAATTTCTTCGGTAAAGTAAGGGTTGATATTCAGTGGCGTCAAATCCCATTCCGGATTTATCTTTACATCGTTCCGGTAACGGATATGATCTCCCCCTGTTTCAAACATTCTGTATTCCACTCGATGCCGGTTGCGAAAATTCCAGCTTCCGAGTCTTGTTTTTCCCGAAACACGTAACATGGGCCTGTATTCCTGTACTTTACTCCCTTCGTAATCATAAAATTCATGCCTGTACATCATTTCCATATTCAACCACGATAAGACATTGTATTGCATTTTTCCTTCAACAAACCAATCGTAATTTCCCACACTATTGCTATACAGGTTATTGTACATGATCTGTCCCTCAAATTTGTCTGAGAAACTACGATAAACATAAAATTCCTGCCAGTATTCGGCAATCGCATAATTGTCGTTAGCCCGTCCTGTTTCACCGGCAAACAAAAAAATGAACAAAATAATAACCCTGCTTATCCATCTTGCTAGCACATATTTGCTTTTAGTTCTCAATTCGTGCATTATTTTAAATTGAATCCATTTATGTTATTTGTTCATTTTCACCAATGAGCATCAAGAAGAAATATTATTTCTTTTTTCTGTATTTTAAAAAAAGGTATAAAAATGCAATAGATAATACAACCGTAAGTACAATCATGTACTTCAAAGTCATTGCACCCGCATCCAGTTCATTTCCTAATTTTAACAACTGAGTATCATAAATCCTTCCCACGGCAGGCTGGGCAATTGCACCACCAAGAAATCCGAATCCTCCCATTAAGGCCAGTCCCAGCGCACCGCTGGCCGGAACTTTTTCTGCTACTACACCAAGCATGTTTGGCCAAAAATAAGCTACTCCAATGGCAAAAACCGTAGCTGCGGCAAACAATACTATTCCGGAAGAAATACTCATGAGAAAGAGCCCTATTCCTGAGCCAACCGCTGAAAAGAGCAACACGCCTATTCCCGACATCCTATGCACCACCGGGCCAGCCACCAGGCGAGCCAGGGCCATCACAGCCGAGATCCACACCAGGATAAGGATAGAGCCAAGCTCTTCTGAAAATAATTTATCGACCGCGTTGTTCAGCAGCACCGTAATCCATTGCATGGTGCCCTGTTCGGTTGCGGCCGTGAACATCATAAAAAAGGCCATAAATATAAACAAGGGAGAAACCGAAGCTTTTAACATCTGCTTATAGGTAGTTCCGGATGTAACGCGCTCTGTTTCGGGGAATTTCTTTTTGAAAAACATGAATCCGTATGCAAGGGTGGGCAACAACATGGCCAAAGTCTGAATTCTCCATCCCCAGCCGATTTGCGCGAAAAAATAAGCCATCAATCCGCCAAAAACAATACCGGCCGGGAACCACATGTGAAAAAGATTCAGTTTGGTGGTTTTGTCATCAGGATAGAGCGCGGTTACCATTGGATTACAGGCGGCTTCCACACTTCCGTTGGCAATGCCAATTAATAATGTGGAAAAGAATAAGGACCAGAAACCTCCTGCCATGACCGTTAAGCCAATGCCCAGCACATGCCCGATAAACGCGATTGTGAGCACGCGGCCCATGCCAATAACATCAACAAGGGGACCAAGAACAACCATGGCCAGGGTAAATCCCCAAAAAGCTGTTCCCACGATCCAGCCTACCTGGGTTGCTGTGAGGTTAAATTCTTCCATCCAGGGAGCAATAAATCCACCCCGGGTTGCAAAGGTTAGCGCTGTTACAACAAGAGCCATGTTACTTGCACTGAACAGCAGCGATTTTTTTATTGAATTCATAGGTATGTAATTAATTATTCCAAAGGAATGCCTTCAATTTTAAAAACGAAAGCGTAAAAGTCTTCCTCTATATATTTTCCAGGATCAAAAGCCGGTATTTTCACCACCAGGACGCGGAGATTTTTCTTTGCGCCTCTGCGCCTCTGCAGTTCATATTCATATCCTTTTGGCTTTGCTCTTTATAATCATTTTCCTCACAGGTGTACGTTCATTCGTTATTTTTTAAAGTTAGAAACCTTCTTATTTAAATCCTTATTCAATTCAGTTTATGACCAATTAGCTCACAGATTCACTTAAGGTTTCACCTGCCCCATTCGGTTGGTGTTTCCGACATCTCAAAAATAATTTCGCTACAATTCACCAGGTCGGCATGTTTTATGAATGGTTTGGTTATTTCCTTCCCATCCAGTTTAAGCGATTTGATGTATTTTTTCCCTTCTGCAACTCCTTCTGCAATAATGGTAACCTGCTGATTATAAGGTTCGGGCAAATTCAGAATAATTTTGGAGAACAGGGGTGAACCAACAGCATATTCGCCGCTACCCGGGCAAACCGGGTAAAATCCCATACTGCTGAATGTTAGCCACGCCGACATTTGTCCGCAATCATCATTCCCGGAAAGACCGTCAGGTGCATTTCTGTAATTTTCAGGTGTGTGTTCCCATATTTTTTCCTGTGCCTTCCAGGGCTGACCGGCGTAATTATAGAGGTAAATAAAATGATGTCCAGGTTCATTGCGGTGTTGATAATGCCCTTCATCAAAATTCCGGCTCAGGGTTGCCCTGAACTTTTCTTCTCCGCCAAGTAAATCAATCAAACCTTTCACATCCTGCATGACACAGAATAGATAGGTCCATTTTCCACCTTCCGTAATACCTTCTTCCACTAACTGGTCTGACTCGTCAATCCGGGTTCTGATTTGATCCAGAAAGGAACCATCGAGACTCCTTGCTGCCATAAATCCGGTTTCAGGATTATATATGTTCCTGTAGTTTTTACTTCTCTTCATGAAATAAAAATAATCCTCCGCTTTACCCATTCCTTTGGCAATTTGGGCTACACAATAGTCGTTATAGGCAAATTCGAGCGTGCGCGAAACCGATTCGGCAGTTTTATCAGCCGGCACATAACCTTTCTCTCTATACCAGGTTAATCCGGCCCGACCTTCATAAAGTTTTGTTCTTTCCCGATCTGCCCAATACATAACAGAATCATTTTCTGGAGGTGTCATGGCATTTTTATAAACTGCCGCATAGGCTTTTTCCAGGTCGTAATCCCTGAATCCTTTTACAAAGGCATCTGCCACAACTGCATCTGCATGTGTACCAATCATTATATTGGAATAGGTTGGATTGGGCCATTTAGGCATCCAGCCTCCCTCATCAAACATATTCAGCAGGGACTGGATCATCGGGTTCACATGCTCCGGGGCCACCAGTGTGAGCCAGGGATGTTCAGCGCGAAAAGTATCCCAAAGTGAATAGTCATTGTAACTCACCCCTTCATGTACCTTACCATCAAAAGGGCTATAATATTTCCCATATTCGGAAAAAACACGTGGGTACTGCAGTGTGCGGTACATAGCAGTATAAAATGTAGTTTTCTGGTCTTCAGAACTGCCTTCAACAGTCACGCGATCCAGGTACTTCTTCCATTCCCTGCGATTTGAATCCACCACTTTCTGAAAATTCCAGTCGGGAATTTCTCGCTCTAGGTTTTCTCGGGCCTGCTCGATGCTGATAAACGAAGTGGCAATTTTAAGCTGAACGGTTTCATGCTCTTCCGTATCAAAATATACCCAACCACCCAGATGGTCGCCTTTCATTTCCGAAAGCCCTCCATGTAAATTCCGGTTTTCCCATACTCCCTTCCGGGTAAAAGGTTTTGAAAACTGCATTACAAAATATCCCTTAAAATTAGGAACATCAGGCCCCAGCATATACGAATGGCGGTCGGAATTATAACCTATTATTTCCTGCGCTTCCGGGTTGATCTTAATGAATCCTTCAAACTCTTGCTCTTCAGTAATCATCCTGCTTGCCTCCACAAAAACATGGTTATTGTTTCCCTTTGGGAACTGAATATTAAAAATTGCACAACGGAGCGTAGATGCCATCTCTGTTTTTATGGAACTGCCGTTTCCGGTAGTGGTCTCAATTGAATATAACCATGGTGTAGCGCTTTCCTTTTGCTTATTCAGTTTCAGCGCCCTTTCTCGGTCCCCTGTTTTCACCTTGCCTGAAGAAGGAAGAAATGAAACAAAACCGTAATCGCCCATCCAGATTGCAGGCTGGTGCGTCCCGATAAAACCACTCAAAGTTGTATCCTTGTAGTTGTACGGATTCTGACTGATGTAATTCTCCCTGGTCATGGCGCACCATTGCGTCATGGCAAAGGGCGGGGCCACCGAGGGAATGGTTCCGCCGTAATCCGATTCGGTCGGCCCGGTTGAACCGATGAACGAATTGATGTATTTCAGATTATCTCTGGCAGGTACATTTTGTTTTTCATTGCAGGAAAAAATACTCCCGCACAGGAGACTTATTAAAATAATTCCTGCTTTTTTCAGAAAGTTCCGTTTCATTTTTGTTATTTACATTTCATTTCTAATTGCAAGATTCACAGAGTTTTATGCAAAATTCTCTGGTAATACAAAAACAATATTATTTCAATTGCAACAAAGCCCAAACCGGTTTGTGGTCGGCAAGTGGTTTCTCCAGTTCCAGAATTTCACCATCAACGACTTTCATTTTCGCCGGATTGTACATTACATGGTCGATTACTTCACCATTGCCCTTATCTTCAAGGTTGAAAGCATTGAAAGTATTGCGTTTTGTGCAGTCTATTCCCAATTCTTTCCAACTCATATCCAGACCGATGTCAATAAACATCTGGTGATAGGCGTTCACGGTATCAGCATTGATGGGGATGAAGTTAAAATCACCGGCTACCACAGCCAGCTCATTTTCTTGCCTTTCAGCTAAATAATTCACAAAGGTAGCCACCTTGTTTGTGGTTTCGTCGATATGGGCCTGGTCCCTCCAACCAAAGGGAAAATGTACGGCGTAAATAACAAACTCGGTGTTATTGATCACCGTCTTGGCACGAGTCGCTGTATGCAGGGTATCGGCCATCAACACTTCTTCAATACCCATAAGCGGTGTTCGGCTGGCAATGGTTTTATATTTGTCTTCGTGCCCTGCCGTAGAGTATTTTCCAACCACGACATGGCTCAGTCCCATTACCGCTCCGGCTTCTTTGGTCCAGTCACCACCGGGAGCTTCACAAAAACACACCACATCAAAATTGTATTCCTTAAGTGCCTCTCCAATTTCGGCAGCAGTTGCACTTTTACTGTATTCAACGTTGTAGGCCGCCACTTTTATCTGAATGGGACTCTCCTGTTTCAAATTCTTATTGGCCGATCTGTTTCCGCAGGAAAAAAACACCAGTAACAATAGGGTGAAAATTGTTGTTCTCATTGTATAAGGTTATAAATATTTAAATAATCATGTTATTCAGTTCCGCCATGCAGCACCATATTTCAGCACCATGGAGCAAAGACGCTGAGATTTTTCTTTTACCACCAGACTGCATGCTAACCGGTTATATTCTTCGTCCTTGCTTTTTATGATTCTACTCATCCTTCTCACAAAGCATAAACTCAATTATCTCATCGTCTGACAGCGCTTTGTCAAAAATCATCAACTGGTCGATGCAGCCATCAAAAACCCTGTCGGGATTGGCAGCATTTCTTCCAATGTTCCATGGCAAATGTGTTGTTCCCGTATAATTTATAGCTTCTTCCAGCACTTTGGTTACCATCAATTTTCCATCGATATACAATTTTAATGTTTTTCCATCACTAACACCAGCCAAATGATGCCATTTCCTGTTCCAGTCGCGGGGCAACAAAGTGTATGCTTCACCACGCTGGTAACCGCTTTGCAAGCCGCTGAGTTGGTGGAAGCCTTACAAGGTGAAGGCCCCTTCACCGTGTTTGCTCCCACGGACGAAGCCTTTG